>CAVKZC010000200.1:0-6074 GCA_963660455.1 Sphaerochaetaceae bacterium
GCCCTTACAGGGCGCACGTTAACCCCTCGTATACCCAGGGCGTTGCCCTGGGCTATGTGCAGGTTGCCCTTTCAGGGCGCTGAGAGTAAAAAAGGGCGCAAACTGTACCAAGTTATTTTTTAATCATCATTTAACATTCCACAAGATGAAGAAGATTATGCTTTTGGGCTCAGGCGAACTGGGCAAGGAGTTTACCATCGCCGCCAAGCGTGCCGGACAGTATGTCATCGCTTGCGACAAGTATGACAACGCACCAGCCATGCAGGTGGCCGACGAGCGTGAGGTGTTCTCCATGCTCGACGGCGAGGCCCTTACAGCCGTGGTAGAGAAGCATCGCCCCGACATCATCGTGCCCGAGATAGAGGCCATCCGCACCGAACGTCTCTTCGACTTCGAGAAGGAGGGTATACAGGTAGTGCCGTCGGCACGTGCCGTCAACTATACGATGAACCGCCGTGCTATCCGCGACCTTGCCGCCAAGGAGCTGGGGCTGCGCACCGCCAAGTATTTCTACGCCAAGACTTTCGAGGAGTTTAAGAACGCTGCCGACGAGATCGGTTTCCCCTGTGTGGTAAAACCTCTGATGAGTTCGAGCGGTCACGGCCAGAGCTATGTACACAATGATGACGAACTGGTGGAGGCTTACAAGGAGGCGATGGAGGAAGGTCGCGGTGACGTGAAGGAAGTCATCATCGAGGAATTCATCGACTTCGACTCTGAGTTCACCCTCCTCACCGTGACCCAGAAGGACGGACCCACCCTCTTCTGCCCCCCTATCGGACATGTACAGAAAGGTGGCGACTACCGCGAGAGCTGGCAACCGTTCCAATTATCCGAGGAAGCCTTGAAGCAAGCACAGCATATCGCCGCTGAGGTGACCAAGGCATTGACAGGCGCAGGTCTCTGGGGCGTGGAGTTCTTCCTCAGCAAGCAGGGAGAAGTCATCTTCTCCGAACTGAGTCCTCGCCCACATGACACAGGTATGGTAACCCTCGGGCACACCACCAACCTCAGCGAGTTTGAGCTTCACTTCCGCGCCGTGATGGGGTTGCCTATCGCCGGCATCCACCTGGAGCACATCGGCTGCTCCGCTGTCATCCTCTCTCCCGAGGAAAGCAAGGAGCCGCTCAACTACAACTTCCTCGACGCTCTCAAGGAAGACCACACCCGCATCCGCATCTTCGGAAAGCCCGAGGCACACGTAGGCCGCCGCATGGGCGTAGTGCTCTGCTATGGCGAGCAGGGAGAGGACATGAACGGCTTGCGCGACAAGGCGAAGCGATTGGCCAAGACCGTACTGGGTACAGACCCTTATATGAAGAAATAAGAATGAAAGAAATCGGAAAAATCATAGATTTACCAACACATGAAGTCAATGGAGGCCCCCACACCTACGTGGAGTCCTCTGTTGGCGTTCCTTTCGATGTAAAGCGCACCTACTGGACCTACGACATCCCGGCAGGTGCCGCTCGTGGCGGTCATGCCCACAAGGAATGTCTGGAAGTCATCATTGCAGCCAGCGGCTCTTTCACGGTTACCTTAGACAACGGAAGCAAGCGGGAGACTTACCTGCTCAACCGCCCAGACCAAGGACTGCTCGTCAACACCGGCGTCTGGCGTACCCTACAGGATTTTTCCGCCGGCTCGGTCTGCTTCGTCTTGGCATCAGAACTATACGAAGAGGCAGACTACATCTATGAGTATGAAGACTTTCTTAATTATGCAAAGCAAAACAATGGCATTTGATGTTAGGAGATACAACGGCGATACAGACCAGGCAACGTGGAACCAGTTTGTAAAGGACAGCAAACAAGGCACTTTTCTGCTTGACCGCTCGTATATGGACTATCATAGCGACCGCTTCACCGACCACTCGCTTCTCATCTACAGACAGGGCAAGCTCTATGCCCTCTTGCCTGCCAATGAACAAAACCATACTCTCTATTCCCATCAAGGGTTGACCTACGGAGGACTGCTTACCACTACCAAGGCAACCACCGAGGACATCTGCCAGACATTCGTTGTTATCCAAGAGTACCTCAAGTCGCAAGGATTCAAGAAGATGGTTTACAAAACCATCCCCTGGATATACCATCAGATACCAGCCGAAGAAGACCTCTACGCCCTCTTCAAGGAATGTCGGGCACAGATTAGTGCGAGGAATGTCTCTGCCGTCATCGACCTTCACCATCCCCTCAAATGGTATAACATCAGAAAGCAAGGAGCGAAGAAAGCCTTTGGTCAACATATCCATATAGAATGCAGCGAAGACTACGAGACCTTTTGGGAAATCCTCTCCACTAATCTCATGGAGACCTACCAGGCGACACCCGTTCACACCATAGAAGAAATCAAACTGTTACATGCCCGCTTTCCAGAGAACATCAAGTTATATGTTGCCTTGCAAGAAGATGGCAAGATGTTAGGCGGCACCTTATTATATATAACACCCCAAGTGGTACATACCCAGTATATCTCGGCTTCGGAGGAAGGGAAGCAGAAACATGCTCTGGATGCGCTCTTCATGCAACTCATCCAGGAATACAAAGACTGGAATTACTTCGACTTTGGCACTTCCAACGAAAATGGCGGCAAGGTGCTCAACACCTCGCTCATCTACCAGAAGGAAGGGTTCGGAGGCCGTGCCGTAGTCTATGACACTTACGAATGGGAGCTATAAAACAAAAGCTCGCCACGTTTTTGGCGAGCTTTTATTTTATGCATTTTGCTTTTCGTATGATTATATTAGCACAACCGTTATACCTCGTGCTGCCTGTGCTCCCATTACGAGGGCCTGTTCTATGTCGGCCGTCTTGCTGGGACCGGAGATGAAGGTGCCGAAGTTGTACTTCGGGTCCATCTTGATGCGGGCATAAGCCTCGTGCATATTGTCCACCACATTCTTCTTGTCGAGGAATATCACGAGATACTCGGAGATGAAGAGCACAGCCTTCTCCTTCATGGTCTGGGGAATCCAAACACAGGCGTTCTCCGCCACACCTACCTCGCCGCGTACGATACCAACCTCCGTACCGTTGAAGCCACTGGCCTCAGCCACGGTGTCGGGATTCTTTTGGGCTATGGTTATCTCGGGCAGATGGGTAGCGAAGGTCTTCGCCTCAGGGTAAGCCTTCCTTACCAAGTCATCCCAGCTTTCACCGTCAGCGGCCTCTATCACATGTCCGCCCGACGACAGCGTCATATCGACAAACTGCTGTAAGGTATTCTCATATTGGATGCCTTGGATATCCGTCTTCGGCTTATCATATTGGACGTGCGTATTCTTACGCAACTTGTCCAGCAATTCTTCTTTCTTCATTTTTACGATGCTACTAATGAATTCTTCACTCTTCACTCAAAACCTTTCCTTCCTTCCAAAGCTGGTGGAATGATTTCTTGGCAAACTCGGGCATGGCATGTCCGAAGGCCCAGGCATTCAGTCCACCCATACCGGACAAAGATTCCGGCACAAGGTTGGCAAGTGGTGCAAACTTCAAGGCGGTGGTGTAGAGCGCGGGGCGGTCGAAGAGGTACTTCATGCCACAGGACATCGCCTTCTTCACGGGGTCTGCCTTGCCCAATTTCTCCAAGCTCTGTCGCCACACATAGATTTGCGAGCCTGGTCCTACCTTGCTGGGGCACACGTTGTCGCAGGAGAGGCACAACGTACAAGCCGATACGTTGTCGCTGTACAACTGCGGATTCTTCAGCATACCCAGATTCACACCGATGGGGCCGGGAATGAAATAGGTGTAGCTATACCCACCCGAACGGCGATACACGGGACAGGTATTCATGCAGGCGCCACAGCGCATGCACTTCAGGGTTTGCCAATGTTCCTTGTCGGCAAGGATATCGCTCCTACCATTGTCTACCAACACCACATGCATCTCCGCGCCTGGCCGGGCCTGGCGGAAATGAGAGGTAAAGGTAGTGGTGGGCTGGCCCGTGCCACACCGGCAAAGCAGGCGTTGGAACACAGCGAGCGACTGATAGTCGGGCACCAGCTTTTCTATTCCCATCGCCACGATATGCAGCTTGGGCATGGAAGTGCTCATGTCAGCATTGCCCTCGTTGGTGCAGACCACACAGTCACCAGTGGCAGCCACGCCGAAGTTGCATCCCGTCATGCCTGCCCCAGCCTCCATAAACTGGTTGCGCAAGTGATAGCGGGCGCAACGGGTCAGGTAGGTAGGGTCGTAGTTGCCTATCTCCTTGGAGATACCCTTCTCCTCAAACATCCTTCCCACCTCCTCACGCTTCAGGTGGATGGCAGGCATCACGATGTGGCTGGGTTTCTGGTGCAGGAGCTGGATGATGCGCTCGCCCAGGTCGGTCTCCACCACGTCGATGCCATGCTGCTCCAGGTAAGGATTCATCTCGCACTCCTCGGTGAGCATCGACTTCGACTTCACCATTTTCTTCACCCCATGGTCGTTGAGGATGCCGAGCACTATCTCGTTAAACTCCTGTGCATCCTTCGCCCAATGTACCTTCACACCACGGCTCTCCAGGTTCTTGGAGAACATGTCGAGGTAATCGGCAAGATGGCTGATGGTGTGCTTTTTTATTTGCGAGGCATGCTCCCGAAGGTCTTCCCACTCAGGAAGTTCCTGCGCCATCTTGTCGCGTTTCTGACGAACAGACCAAAAGGTGGCATCATGCCAAGTGGTCTTCTCTACATTCTGCGTAAACTTCGCAGCTCTCTTGGAATGTTCTGTACTCATAGTCCTGCAGCTAAAATTTGAACAACATGGATAAACTTGATCGGCATATTCTCCTTCTTGGCAATGCCTGCCATGTGCATCAGGCAAGAGGAGTCGGGTCCTGTCACATATTCCGCTCCCGTTGCCATGTGGCGCTTTATCTTGTCCTCACCCATGCGGGTAGAGACGGCAGGCTCCTCAATGGAGAACATACCGCCGAAACCACAGCACTCGTCCTTGCGCTCAGGCTCGTGCACGGTGATGCCCTCCACCATATTCAATAAATCTATAATCTTGTTGAATGGCTTGATGTTCCTTTCTGATGGCGAGGAAAGTCCCAGCTCACGCACACCGTGGCAACTGTTGTGCACGCTCACCACATGGGGAAACTTGCCCGGCACATGGTCTACCTTGAGCACATCGTGCAGAAACTCCACAATGTCCATTATCTTGCCAGAGGAGACACACGCGTGCTTGCCCTCCAAGATTTTGGGATAATACACTTTGACATAAGCAGCGCACGAAGCTGAGGGAGCCACGATGTAGTCATAGTCCTTGAAGAGTTGGTCGAAGCTCTCAATCACTTTCTCCGACTTATCCTGAAACCCCGCATTGGCCATCGGCTGCCCGCAACAGGTCTGTTTTTCGGGATACCCCACATCCAGCCCGTAATGTTTGAGCAACCGGTATGTGGCGACACCTGCCTCCGGATAGAGGGCGTCCACGTAGCATGGGACGAATAATCCGACTTTCATAGTTGACAATATAAATCTTGTTAGCCTTTGTTTTGAAATTTGTACTGCAAAGGTAACAAATAATCGGCAGACGGGGGAAAGGCAAAAAGGCGAATGCCCGCCGTTGATGTTATTTAACGCTCGTACTCGCCCCTTTGCCAACTGCATATTGCAAACAGGAGGCAAACAGCGGGAATCAGTCATTACTATTACCCAACCCTTGCCATTACTAACGACCAACCCTTGCCATTACTAATGACCAAGCTTTGCCATTACTAGTGAACAAGCCTCGCCATTACTATGACCGATTGGGATGGGCGCAGAGAGAGACACTGCACCTATTATGATTGTCTTTGCCTGACTGAATGGTACGGCGAGGGCACCGTACCTCCTACAACACCCTCGCTGTACCAAAATTTCCAGCAAGTGTTGGCCACAATAGGAGGTACAGCGCCCCCGCTGTACCAAATTTGTATCCGCTATATAAAAAGAAGACTCTCACGGAATGAACTTCCCGCAAGAGTCTTCTCTTTATATGATTATCACAATGCAGTTACCTGCGTCTTACTTTAGTAATATAAAAAAATAAATTGGTACATTTCCCCTGCACGCCCTGAAAGGGCAGAAGCGCCTA
>CAVKZC010000201.1:0-6044 GCA_963660455.1 Sphaerochaetaceae bacterium
TCCAGTATGTTCACACGGGCGACAGGATGAAAGGCTATATAGGACGTGTACGCCCTGACGGCAAGATAGATGTCACGCTCCAGAAGACCGGTCTGAAGCAGACCGCTGACTTTGCCGAAACGCTCTACCAGTATCTCCTCGACAACGACGGTGAGTGCGACCTGGGCGACAAGAGCGAGGCCGACGACATCTACGAGCGCTTCCATGTCAGCAAGAAAGTGTACAAGCGTGCCGTGGGCGACCTCTACAAGAAACGCCTCATTACGGTCAGCCCCATGAGCATCCGCCTTGTTTAGTAATCGTAAAAAATAAGTTGGTAGAGTTTTTCTTATCAAGAATTAGAAAATTAGAGGATTTTTCCGTTCCTGTTGGCTTTGAATTGGCAAGAATTTCAGGACGTGGCGGCTTGACGAGTCAAGCCTTTCCCGTAATTCTCATTCTTCAGAGAAAACTGGAAATTCTCTAATTCTTGAAAAAAGAAAATGGGACAAAGATGTACCAAGTTATTTTTAATCATCACTTAGTTTTGGAAAAAATAAGTTGATGCATTTCCCCACACGCCCTGGAATGGCAACCTGGACTAGGCGCAGGTTGCCCTTTCAGGGCGCTTTGTAACCGTATAGGTTGAAAAATCCAGCAAGAAAGGTGTTGTCCCTTAACTTCCCAGCTCTCGTAGAGAGCGATAACATCTCTTAACTCCCTAAACTCCCAACTTTCGGAAAACCGAAATTTGAGAGACAGAGTTCTTTACCACGTGATGCTCATGCCGAGGGCCACGCTTGCATTGGAGCTGAGGGGAATGAACTCTTTGCTCGTCTTGCCCAGGATGTGGTCCATGCCGATGAAGAAGTTGTAGCCCTTGGGATGGATGTTCAGCACGTATCCCATGCTGGCCGCAAAACTGCTGACGGCAAAGTTGACGCCGCCGTCCAACCACTTCAGCGGCTTCCAGTTGGCGCTCAGACGTCCTTCCGTCCATGAGAACTTGCCGTTGATGCGTGTGCTGCTCAGCAGTCCGAACGACAGTTTGTCGTACTGGGGCAATGTATATTCGCCGCCAACGTTTACCGTTGCCGCGAGGGCAGTGGTGCGTCCACCCTGGTCGCCCATGTCCTTCAGGTTGGCAAAGTCTGTTATCTGGTCCACGTAGTCGTCAGCCTGGTCGTCGGCAGTGGCACCGCTTCCTTCCTTTACGGCTATGTCGTGGAAACCGTTGAAGACGAAACTCTCGCTACTGTTCACCGCCTTCATGTTGTTGCTCCAACTGATGAAGCCTAGGTCCAGGACAGCAGCACTCAGCGTCAGGTTCTGGTTGACGCGGTACACACCACCCAGGTCTATTGCCATACCGAATCCGCCCAGGCCGGCACCGTCCACGTCCACGTCGTTTACATGCTCATATTCGCCCTTGGCGGCATTGTTGTATTCGCTCTTCTTTGTCTTGTACCTGAATCCCTTCATCGACACCTGTGCGTTTGCCTTGCCGCTCACGGTCCACTGGTCGGCGCCCGAGAGGTCTGCGCGCAGGTTTTCCAGCAGCACGTCACCGTTGGCCACACCGAAGAGGAACTTCAGTTTGGCACCCACCCTCAACTTGTCGTTCAGTTGGCGCGAGTGGCCCAATGCCAGTTCGGCATACGAGCGTGCCCTCACGGCGATGTCACCTATCTCGTAGTTCTGGTTGCCCGTGTTCTTGGCAAATTCGAAGAGTGTGTAGGGAAGCGATACGCCGAAGGACGCCTTTGCGTTCAGTTCGATGGTGTTGTAACCTCCGAATCCCTTGAATCCGGCAGAGAGCAGTGCGATGTTCACGTCTCCCACGATGCGGTTGTTGCCCTTGCTGAAGCCGCTGAGTGCCTCGTCGGTAGAGATGTAGGGGTTCATGAACGACGTCATCTTCTTTGCGCCGGCCACTTGTCCGTACTGCGGGTTGTTCATCACTACGTCCTTATATCCGAAGTTTCCCTGCATGTTGACACTGATGTTGCCAAGGGCAGGAATGGAAAAATAGTTCTGCTCGTTGCCGAAGGCCGGGTTCAGGTCGTGGCGAAACTTATAGTCATCGGTGAAGTAGGCCGAGTTGAGTGTCTGTGCCGTGGCTGCACTGCCTGCTGTCAGGAAAGCCGCAACCATGAGATGTCTGAATATCTTGTTTTTCATATTTTTGGTCATAGTCATATATCCGTTGTGTGAGTTGTATGTCCGTTAACGTTCTCTCTTAGTTGAAGTTGCTGATGACGCGGCCCACTATCTTTATCTTGATGTCGTTCAGCTTCAGCGTGTGGTCCCTGGCGTTCAGCGTGATGCCCGTAACCGAGTTGCCGTCGTGTGTGGCTTCGCCTATCACCTTATACTCCAGTCCGTCCAACTGCTTCAGCGCGCCCTTCGACTTCTCGCGTATCACTATCTCCAGCGGTGACGACACGGCTGTCTTCCCGTCGGCAGAGGCAGTCACCGTGCCTTGCTTGATGTCCACGGCAATGAGGTTGCTGATGTCGCTGCCTTCCGTATTTATAGGCGTAGCCTCCACGGAGAGCGTAGCCGGAATCTTGTTCAGTGCCGTGGCCGTCATGTAGACGTATGCACCGTCGGAGAGTTCCACGTCCTTAAGCTCGTCGTTCCATCCGTCCCAACTCTTGGAATACTCTATTACGGCATCCTCGTCGAACGCGATGGGAGCCTCGATGCTGTACGCCGGAGCCACGGTGTATGTATGTCCCAGTTCGAACGTTCCCGGAGTGTCGCTGTCGGCCTGTGCGTTGACGTCGAAGGTTATCTCGTCGGGAATAGGCTCTATGATGTTCGACAGGTTTGCCACCTCCTTCACCACGATGCCGTCGCCTATAGGCATGTCCTCGCCCCTACGGCAGATGTAAGCCATCGTGGTCTTGCCTGCAGCGATGTCGATGTCGCTCACGTCCACCACCGATGTCAGGCTGTTGCTCTTGTATCCCTTCAGCGTACCGCTCAGCGTGCCGCCCAACGGCATGTCGTTGTACACGTCCAGTTTGATGACGGGATTGTACAGGTCTACGGTCACGTTCGATCCGCTCAGGAAGTCGGGAATGCCCGTAATGTTCACCTTGCCCAGTTCGGTGAGGTCAATGGAGGGGTCAAACCTTCCCGTCGCACTCTCCACGGTCACGCTGCTCATCGTCAGTTCGTTGCGTAATAGGTATTGTGTTGTGGGTGTCGAACTGGGCGTGATGTTGCTGGCCTCAGCATACATATGCACCTTGCCGTTCATCTTTATCTGGTTGCCCACCGTCAGGTTGCTGCCGCCCTTGGTGAAGTCCAACCCCGTAATCTTTGTGTTCAGCTTCAGCTTCTGGCTGGTAGATACATCGGTCAGCGTCAGCACATTGCCCACGAGCGAACCCTCGCTGCACGTAACCTCCATGTATTCGGGGAAGGTAAGTACCAGCTTGTCCAGTTTTGTGACGAGCGACGAGAGCGCCGTGAGGTTTATCTCCATCTGGATGTTGCTGCTCACGTCGGCATGAGTCAGTTCCACCACGCTTTCCGGTTTGTCACCTATATAATTAAAGGTATATACGTCGCCCTCGCCATGCAGGGTAATGCCGCTGGCGTTCCTTCCCTTGGCAGCGCTGCTCAGGCTCAGGATGACGTCGCTCGAAATGGCTTTCTGCTTCATGATTTCTATCTTGTCGATGCACGGGTGTACCGGGTCGATGGCGTCGCCCTGGCGTCGGAACACATACGAGCTGTCCAGCGGGTCTATCACGACACAGCCGTTCTCTTCCAGTTCCAGAATGTCTTTCAGTGGGATTTCCATCGTGCTGTTGGTGGGAATCTGCAGTTCGTTGCCGCCAAACCCCATCGTGGCGTCAATTTGGTTGAAGTCATAATCGTTGTTGGTACATCCGGCAACAAGCAGTCCGTTAGCCACCAACGATGCCATCAGGAGCGTTGCTCCCATGTGTCTTTTCATAATTGTCATAAGCGTTAGATGATAAAAGTGTTTTTAATATTCGTTTGCAAATATAGTACTTTTTTAGATAACAACTTCCAAATGCTCCGTTTTTTTTGCTTTTCAGATATTTTTCTTGCTTAAACTGCTTGTTAGCGTGCCTGGATGGGGTGGGGCTGACGGATAATATTGCCCTACAACTATGCGGCGTAAGCGCAAACAACACATGAGACTGAGAAATATGAAAGCGTGACAAAGTGTCACGGTTTGAAAAAGGCCAGTAGTCTGAGATCGTCGTTTTGATAAGTTAAAGCGATGGCAAAAGAAAGCTTTTAACCGGTGACAAGTTGTCACCAGATGAAAATATGTTTTGCTGTCTGACAGCGGCAGTCAAATGCCCGTGCTTAGGCAGTTGACTGTTGTGACAGAGGCAAGTTTTGGAAATGCGCCTAAGCGAGGATTGACGTTGGGTGCAGGCTTTCAGTTCTGCTTTTAGACTACACACTACACCCGAGTAGGTTTAACGCGCTGTACTATAAGGTTTTTGTTGGAGTGTAGTGTGCTACCCCACACTACACCCCAAAAGGTACGCGCGTAACAAGTCTTTATTTCTTTACCGCCTTCGGAGTCCAGTTCTGTAAGAAACGGAGGGTCTTTTCCGTGCAGTAGCCTTTGCCTTCCTCCAGGAAACTGGAGTCCTGTGTGTGCAGTACATTGCCGTCGGTATCCAGCACCACGAAGACGGGGAAGCCGAAACGCTGGGGATTGCCCAGACGACGCATCAGCAGCTCAGCCTTCTGCTGAGCCTCGGTGCCTGCTGCCTTGCGTGGGTTGTAGTTGACGTGGATGTATACGTAGCTGTTGTTCATGGCCTTGTTTACCGCAGTGTCTTTTTCGGCAAAGTCGGCGAAGCGTAGGCACCACGGACACCAGTTGCCGCCCACCTGGCAGCATACGAACTTGCCGTCGGTCTTGGCCTTCGCCAATGCTTCGTCTATCTGCAGCATCGGGTCGACGGATTCGTTGTAAACACGCTTCAGGGCATCCTGTGCATGGGTTGCGAGCACGGCAAGCGTCATGCAGAAAAACAGGGTAAACAGTCTTTTCATATTTCCTTCTTAATGACAATTATGCTGCAAAATTAACAAACTATCTGCAAACAATAAGCGAAATTCGAAAGAAATATGCTAACTTTGCGCTCTGACAACAAACATCAATGACAAAACAAACCAAAACATACGGTATATGACACTAAACAAGACTTTTATCACCATCGGTTTGGCAGCCTCCCTTTTGCAGATGCCAGTCACCACTTTCGCACAGACAGGCACAGGACGCACCAACCCTCTGCTTGTCAAGAGCACGCTCCCGTTCGGTGCTCCCGACTTCAGCAAGATTCAGGAGAGCGACTATCTGCCCGCCATCGAGGCAGCCGTCAAGGAACAGCGCGAGAACATCCGGAAAATAGTGAGCAACAAACAGAAGCCCACCTTCAAGAACACTATCCTCGCCTATGAGGAGAGCGGTGTGTTGCTCGACCGCGTGACGAGCGTGTTCTTCGGACTTACCAGTGCCCACAAGACACCCGTTATCGCCGAGACGCAGAAGAAGGTGTCGCCGATGCTTACCGAGCTGAGCAACGAGATCTCGTTCAACAAGCAACTCTTCGAGCGAATCAAATATGTATATGACCACGAATACAAGAAGTTGAAGGGCGAGGACCAGCGTCTCACCGAGGTCATCTACAAGGACTTTGTCCGCTCCGGAGCCCTCCTCTCAGAGGAGAAGATGGAACGCATGAAGCAGATAAACTCCCGCCTTTCCGAACTGCAGCAGCAGTGGGGCAACCTCCTGCCTGCTGCCACCAACGCTGCCGTGGTGTGGGTAAACAGCAAGGAGGAACTCGCCGGACTGAGCGACGCCGACATAGCCCAGTGCCAGAAGGACGCAGAGAGCCGCGGTGGCAAGGCTCCTTACTGCATCGTCATCGTGAACACCACCCAGCAGGCCATCCTCGCCAACCTCCAGAACCGTGACTTGCGCCGCAGGGTGTACGAGGCGAGCATACACCGTGCCGATGCCACCAATCCCGACTACAACACCTTCCCCATCG
>CAVKZC010000202.1:0-6040 GCA_963660455.1 Sphaerochaetaceae bacterium
TCATCAAGGAAAGGACGTTATAAAAGGTTAAAGAAAGAAAGATTCCTTTCGTTTTCTTTCGTTTTAGTTTTTGTTTTCTTATCTTTGCACCGTTAACACGACAACTGCCGCAAACGACAAAACTAAAAACAAGATACTAAAACACAATACTGATGGACAACAAAGCACTTCATCTCAAGGCCGAGCAGCTCAGACTGAAGCTGATAGACCTTATCTATTCTGGAGGAACAGGCCACACGGGCGGCGACCTGTCTGTACTCAACCTGCTCACCGTTCTCTACAACCACACGCTGTGGGTGGATGCTTCCACCCCCAAGAACCCCGACCGCGACCGCTTCGTACTGAGCAAGGGACACTGCGCCGAGGCCCTTTACTGCGTACTGAACGACAAGGGCTTCATCCCACAGGAGGAACTGGACGACTACGGCAAAAACTACGCCCACCTGGGCGGTCACCCCGACGTAACCATCCCCGGCGTGGAGATTAACTCGGGGGCCTTGGGCCACGGCCTCGCCGTAGGCGTAGGCATGGCACTGGCCGCCAAGATGGACGGCAAAGACTACCATACCTTCGTCGTCATGGGCGACGGCGAACAGGCCGAAGGATCCATCTACGAGGCAGCCATGGCTGGCAACAAATACCACCTGGACAACCTCGTGGCCTTCATCGACCGCAACCACCTGCAGATATCCGGCGACACGGAAGACGTGATGCCCCTGGAGAGCATCGTGGAGAGATGGACTGCCTTCGGATGGGACGTCATTGAGATGGACGGTGACTCGATAGACGACATCGTTGCCAAACTTGACGACATCGACTTCAGCAACCACAAGCCACACATGGTGGTGTCGAAGACAACCAAGGGCTACGGCGTCTCGTTCATGCAGAACGTAGCCAAATGGCACCACGGCGTACCCTCCGAGGAGCAGTATGCCCAGGCAAAGAGTGAGATAGAACAGCGCATCAACAGTCTTAAATAACAGAAAGGAGAACACACCATGTTGGAAAAGAACAAAATACCATGCCGCAGGAGTTTTACTGACACACTCCTTGAGTTGGCACAGAACGACAAGGATATCATCGCCGTAACATCCGACGCCAGCGGCTCGGCTACACTCACCGACTTTGCCAAGGCTCTGCCCAAGCAATTTGTGGAGGTGGGCATTGCCGAACAGAACGCCGTGGGCGTATCGGCAGGACTCGCCTCGGCAGGAAAGAAAGTATTCATTTTCGGTCCTGCCTGTTTCTACGTGGCCCGTTCACTCGAACAGGTGAAGGTAGACATGGCCTATTCGCAGATGCCCGTCAAGATACTGGGCGTGAGCGGTGGTGTGGCCTACAGCCAGTTGGGTGCCACACACCACAGTCTGCACGACATCGCCGTGCTGCGCACCTTCCCGGGCATGGAGGTATACCTGCCCTGCGATGTCCGCCAGACTCGCAAGTTGTGCCAGGCACTCGTCAACCATCCCAAGCCTGCCTATGTGCGTGTGGGGCGCAACGCTGTGCCCGATGTGTATACCGACGACAACTTCCCCTTCGAACTGGGCAAGGCCAACATGCTGATGGACGGTGACGACATCACCCTTATCGGTACGGGCGAGACCGTGGTACACTGTCTTGAAGCCGGAAAGATGCTGCGCCAGAAGGGCATCAATGCCCGCGTGCTCGACATACACAGTCTGAAGCCCTTCGACAAAGAGGCCGTACTCAAGGCTGCACGCGAAACGAAGTGCATCCTCACCGCCGAGGAGCACAGCATCTATGGCGGACTGGGTGCTGCCGTGGCTGAAGCTACAGCACAGGAATGCCCCGTAAAGATGCGCATCCTCGGTGTGCCCGACGAGAACGTGATCCATGCCTCGCCTCTCGAGGTGTTCCACCACTACGGGTTCGACTACGAGGGCATCTATGCCGCTGCCCTGCAGTTGCTTGAGAAATAACACCAGAAGAGGGAAAGAGAACATGAAATATACGATTTCCATCGACCAAAGCACACAGTCTACCAAAGCTTTCCTTTTTGACGAGGACTGCCGCCTGGTGGCAAGCGAAGCTGCCACTCACCAGCAGTACTACCCCCGGGCAGGATGGGTGGAGCACGACGCTGAGGAGATCTATGCCAACACCGTCAAGGTGGTGACGGCTCTGGTGCAGCCCTTCCTGGGCGACGGCAACGAGTTTTCTATTGCCATTACCAACCAGCGCGAGACGGTGGTGGTATGGAACAGGGAGACGGGCCGTCCGCTCTGCCATGCCGTAGTGTGGCAGTGTATGCGTGGTGCAGACATCTGCAACAAGCTGAAGGAGGAAGGGTACAGCGAACTGGTAAGGGAGCGCACCGGACTGCTCATAGATCCTTACTTCGCGGGTAGCGGAGCACGCTGGATACTCGACAACATTGAGGGCGCACGCCAACAGGCAGAGGCTGGCAAGTTGTGCTTCGGCACCATCGACTCCTGGCTCATCTTCAGGTTGACGGGAGGACGGGTTCATGCCACAGACTATACGAACGCCTCGCGCACCATGCTCTTCAACATCCATACGCTCGACTGGGACGACGACCTGTTGCGCATGCTCTGCATTCCACGCTGCATGATGCCCAAGCCGTTGCCGTGCGATGCCGTGTACGGAGAGACTACGGTAGAGGGATGCTTCAGCAGTCCTGTCAGTATTGCCGGTGTGCTGGGCGACAGCCACGGTGCCCTGGTGGGGCAGATGTGCTTCGAGGCAGGATACGGCAAGGCTACCTACGGAACGGGCTCTTCTGTCATGGTGAACATTGGCGAACGGGCTGCCGATGCGCCCCAGGGACTTGTCACCTCAGTGGGCTATGCCGCCCTCGGGAAGACCTACTATGCCTTTGAGGGCAACATACACTGCACGGGGGCTACCATCACATGGCTCAAGGACCAGTTGCAGCTCATCAACTCGCCACAGGAGATTGAGGCCATAGCCACCTCCGTGCCCGACAACGGAGGCGTATACCTCGTGCCGGCTTTCTCCGGACTGGGTGCACCATGGTGGAACGACAGGGTGAAGGGCATCATCTGCGGACTGACACTTGCCACCACCAAGGCGCACATCTGCCGGGCTACGCTCGAAAGCATCGCCTACCAGATAACCGACCTGACTGGTGCCATGACACATACGGCGGGCATCGCACTGCAAGAGGTAAGGGTGGACGGCGGTCCTACGAAGAACCATTTCCTCATGCAGTTGCAAGCCGACCTGCTGCGCGTGCCCGTGGTACGCTCGGAGGTGGAAGACGCTTCTGCTTTCGGAGCCTTGGTGATGAACCGCTTTGCCCTGGGCCTTTGGCATTCCTTCGGCGAGGCACAGGCCGTATGGCAGGGCGACAAACCGATAACGCCGCTGCGGCCTGAGGCTGACGTCAAACCCTACTATGACGGATGGCAGAACGCCGTAAGACAACTGCTAAAATAATACACTTATAACAAAAACCGATAACCCTAAGACACATAAACATTATGAGAAACGGAAAGATATGTTTTGGAGTCATCATTGGCACACGTGCCTATTTCAACTCCGAATTGGCAAGAGACGTGAAGAAACAGCTCCTGCATGTACTCGACGAGCAGGGATATGAGTATGTCATCCTGCCCGAAGACGCCACTCCCACCGGGTCGAGCAGCATCGAGACTATGGAGGACGGCATCAAGAACGCCGAACTGTTCCGCGCCCACCGCGACGAGATAGACGGCATCATCGTGAGCCTGCCCAACTTCGGTTTCGAGATTGGCATCATCAATACCATTGCTCGTGCCGAACTGAACGTGCCCGTACTGGTACAGGCTTGCGACGACGAGAACGACAAGGTGGACCTCGACAGCAGGCGCGACGCCTTCTGCGGCAAGATCTCGGTCTGCAACAACCTCTACCAGTATGGCATCCCCTACTCGCTCACTTCGCTCCACACCTATAGTATATACAGCGACCTGCTGGTAAAGGACATCCGCAAGTTTGCTGCCACATGCCGCGTGGTGAACACCCTGCGCCATTGCCGCATAGGCCAGATAGGCACACGCCCCTTGGGCTTCAACACCTGCCGCGCCAGCGAGAAACTGCTGCAGCGGTCGGGCATCACCGTTGTGCCCGCCGACCTCAGCGAACTGCTCTTTGCCGCACAGAAGGTGGAAGACAACGACCCACGCCTCGTACAGAAGTTGAAGGACATCCATGACTATGCCAAGGTGCCCGAGGCTTACGAGGAGAAACTGAAGGTGCAGGCGAAGTTCGGCATTGCCATCGAGGAATGGGTGAAGGCCAACCAGGTGGATGCGCTGGCCCTGCAGTGCTGGGACTCGCTGGAGAAAAACTACGGTTGTGCTGCCTGCATCACCATGGCTATGCTCGGCGACATGGGCATACCGTGTGCCTGCGAAACGGACATCACGGGGGCTGTCTCCATGCTTGCGCTGCGCCTCGCCTCAGGCAATGCACCTGCCATAGCCGACTGGAACAACAACTTTGCCGAAGACCGCAACAAGTGTGTATGCACGCACTGCGGCAACTTCCCGCGCTCGTTTATCGGCAACAACGACCTGAAGCTTACACCGCTGGGCGTTCTCGGACGCACACTGGGCAAGATACAGACCTTCGGTGCCATCGACGCAAAGGTGAGCGAGGGCGACTTCACCTTCTTCCGCATCTCTACCGACGATGCTGCGGGCAAGATACGTGCCTATGTGGGTGAGGGCGAGATTACGAACGACCCCTACGGCATGGACGGCTGTATCGCCGTGACGAAGGTTGACCACCTGCAGCGGTTGATGAAGCACATCTGTCGCCATGGCTTCGAGCACCACGTGGCACTGGTGCGCAGCGATGTGGCTGACGTTCTGAAGGACGCCATAGAGAACTACCTGGGATGGGATCTCTATGTTCACAACGACGAAGAGGAATAATGAAGAAAGATAATGAATAAGACAAAGGGGATGTGACTGGTCACATCCCCTTTGTCTTATTCATTATCCCATTTGTGCCACGGTATATTTCACATCATACTTCTTGAACACCTCCTCGTCTTCGGGGGTGATGTTGGAGTCGGTAATGATATGGTCGACAAGGGAGAGGGCACCGAGACTGGCAAACGAACTGGTACCTATCTTCGACGAGTCAGCCACGAGGTACACCTCGTCAGACACTTCTATCATCGTCTTCTTCACCACGAGGTCGCTGATGCTGGGATAGGTTAGTCCCGTCTTCAGATTGATGCCCGCCGTGGCAAGGAACACCTTGTCGGCATGGATGTTCTCCAGATAGTTGGCAGCCTTCAGACCGGTAAGCGAGAGCGTGGGACTCTTGAACTCGCCACCCGTCACGTTGAGGTTGATGCCGGACATGCTGCCCAGTATCAGCGCGATGTTGATGGCATTGGTAATGACGGTAAGGTTGGTGAAACCTCCCATAATCTTGGCTATCTCGGTGGTGGTAGAGCCGGAGTCGAGGATGATCGTCTCGCCGTCGTGGATAAACGACAGGGCCGTGCGCGCTATCGCCTTCTTCTCCTCCAGATGGTTCTGGTTCATCAGCGTAAGGTCCTTCACGTTCAGTCCGGCATCGCTCAGACAGGCCCCTCCGTGCTCACGCACGATAAGTCCCTGGCGCTCCATGCGCTCCAGGTCCTGGCGTATGGTCACTTCTGTCACCTTGAACAGTTTGCTCAGTTCCAGTACCTTGGCATGGCCGTCCTCCTGTATGAGCTGGAGTATCTTCTCCCTTCTTTGCGCTGCTAACATCATAGATTACTTTTTAAGTTCGTTTTTCTCTTTTTCTTACACCTTTTTATTGGAATCTACTGCAAAAGTAGTCATTTATCTGTTAATCTGCAAACGATTACGTTGTTTTTTCGAAAAAAGAAGCAAGGATACGGGTTTCTTTCTGTTTTATTAGTAACTTTGCAGCGTTTATGAATACATGCTGCGAAACATGTTAACCATTTAGGTAAAAGAGATTTACAACTACACAATAACTAACCATTGTATTATAAAAGGATATAAGAGATGAAACAACTTTTTTC
>CAVKZC010000203.1:0-6015 GCA_963660455.1 Sphaerochaetaceae bacterium
AGTTTAGGAGTTAAAGGGGGAGTTAAAGAAGTTAAGGGAAGTTAGAGGGGAGTTAAGGGACAACAGCTTTTGTGGCGTATGCCCCTTTTTACCCTTTTACTTTTTTACCCTTTTACCTTTATCAGAATTCCTGTCCGAGGATGAAGTGGAACTGGCTACCACCTCTCTTCTGAGTGCTTCCGCTCCAAACCTTGTCGAAACCATAAGCCCAGTCGATACCCATCAAGCCCACCATAGGCAGGTAGATACGCACACCGAGACCGGCAGAACGCTTCATGCTGAACGGGTTGAAGTCCTTCGTGTCGTACCAGGCGTTACCAGCTTCGACAAATCCGAGACCATAGATGGTGGTATTGCCGAGGAGGAACGGATAGCGCAGCTCCAGTGTGAAGCGGTCGTAGGCGTAGGCATAGTAACCGGTGCTTTGGCTGTAAGACACGGTACCGTTCTCGTAACCGCGCAGACCGATGGTCTCCTCACCATAGTAGGAAGAGTAGCCGCTCATACCGTCACCACCAACGTAGTAAGTCTCGAACGGACTCTTGTTGTACTTGTTGTAAGCACCCAAGAGACCCAACTCCACGCGGGTCATCAGCACGAAACACTTCTGGCCACCGGTAAGGGCAGTATAGGTCTTCGACTTGAACTTCCACTTGTGGTACTCTATCCAGCGGTACTTCTCCTGCTGCTCTTCGGCATAGGTAGACGACTTGCTGTTGGTGGCCAGGTGCTCATAGTCCTTGTTGTTGAAGAGGCTCCATGGCGGAGTGAGGTTCACGCTGGCCTCAAACTCAGAACCGCGGCGCGGGAAGAGCTGGTTGTCGGTAGAGGTACGGTTGAGCGCGATGGTAAAGTTGAGGTTGTTCGCATTACCGTTCTGCATCAGCATGTAGCTCCAGTTCTTCATCATGTAGCGCTGGTAGGCCATCTGTATGGACAGCGTGAAGTAGTCGTCGGGCCAGCGCAGACGCTTGCCCCAACCAATGCTCAGTCCGAACATCTGGATGTACTTGTCCGGATCGTAGTAGTTCTCGTAGTTGTTGTAGTAACTGCTGCCGTATCCGTACAGGTAGTTGTAGTAGTTGCTCATGTACGAGCTGTTATAATAGTTGCTCGACACGTCGGTACTCTTGCTGTAGTATGCGCCGACACTGAACTGGATGGGTCGTTTGCCGCCAAACCAGTTGGTGGAGTAGCTGATGTTGTACGACTGGTAGTAGGTACCGTTGGTCTGTGCACCGATGCTCAGCACCTCACCGTCACCTACAGGCATGATGCCGCGGTGCTCCTTGTTCTTTCTGAAGAGGTTGCGCATGGAGAAGTTGTTCAGCTTCAAACCGATGCGACCGATGACACCCGTCTGTCCCCAACCGAGCGAGAACTCGATCTGGTCGTTGCTCTTCTGCTCCAACAGGTAGTTGATATCCACCGTACCGTCCTCATACTTGGGCTTGATGTCCGGTGTAATCTTCTCCGGGTCGAAGTGGCCCATGGAAGCCAACTCACGCATGGAACGCGTCACGGCATCCTTGGAGAAGAGGTCGCCCGGCTTGGTACGCAACTCGCGGCGCACCACGTTCTCGTAGAGGCGGGTGTTACCGTTGATGCGAATATGGCTGAGGTAAGCCTGCGGACCCTCCGTGACGCGCATCTCCAGGTCGATGGAGTCGCCGTCGATATTGATCTCGGCAGGATTGATGTTGGAGAACACGTAACCATTGTTGTAGTAGAGGTTGCCCACGGCATCGTCGTCCTCGTTCAGTCGCTTGCGCAGCAACTTCTGGTTGTACACGTTGCCCTTCTTCATGCCGAGCACGGCATTGAGGTAGTCGGTAGAGTAGACGGTGTTGCCCACCCACGTCACGTTGCGGAGGAAATACAGCTTGCCTTCATCCACCTTGACGTACACGTTGACATGCTTCTCGTCGTAGGTGCTCACGCTGTCCTCCAGGATCTGCGCGTCGCGGTATCCATACTCGTTGTATTTGTCGATGAGCTTCTGCTTGTCCTCTTTCCAGCGTTCGGGGGTAAACTTCTTCGACTTGAAGATGTTGGCCAACTTGCCTGCCTCGTGCGTCTTGGCAAAGGCACCCTTGGTGAAGAGCGTACCCTTGATCTTGCGGTCGGACAGTTTCTCGTTGCCCTCGATGGTTATCTTGTGCACCTTGGTCTTCTGCTTCTTGTCCACCACCACGTCGAGGATGACCTGACCTTTGTTGGCCACGTCGTCACGCTGGTTGATCTGTATGTCTGCGTTCTTGAATCCCTTGTCGTCAAAGTATTTCTTGGCAAGGATCTTGGCACGGTCCAGCATGTTGGGCGTAACCTGTGTTCCCTTCACCATACCGAGCTTCTGCTCCATGTCCTCGCGCTCGCTCTTCTTCAGTCCCACATAGTTGATGGTGGAGATGCGCGGGCGCACAGCCAGATAGATGTGCAGGTAGAGCCTGTCGCCGACGATAGAGTCGGCAGCAATGGCCACCTTGGAGAAGAGTCCGTGCTTCCAGTAGCGCTTCACGGCATTGGTGATGGCATCGCCGGGGATGTCTATCTTGTCGCCTACGCTCAGTCCGGAGATACCCGTAAGCACATAGTCTTCGTAGCCCTCTACGCCCGAGACGCCGATGCCGCCGATGGTGAGCGTGCGGGGAGTTCCGGCATAGGAAATGTCGGGGTTTATGATCTTGTCTTGTGCTTGTGCCTGCATAAACGCCGTTATGCCGAACAGCAGGACGAAAGTCTTTCTGGTTTTGTTCATTTAACCTTTTCTGTGTATATGGCGTGTCCTGAAAAATCCACGCATCGTTAACTTGTGTATTCTCTCTTATTTCTTATCCTCTTCCACCTGCGCCTCTGTCTTTCCGAAGCGTCGCTGGCGTGCCTGGTAACTGGCAATGGCCTTGTGGAGGTCATCCTCGCTGAAGTCGGGCCAGTAAGTGTCGCAGAAGTACAGCTCGGAGTAGGCTATCTGCCACAACAGGTAGTTGCTGATGCGCAGTTCGCCACCCGTGCGTATGAGCAGTTCGGGGTCGGGCATGAAACTGGTCTCGAGATGCTTGCTGAAGTTGTCTTCGGTGAGCAGCTTTTCCACCTGCTCGTATGTATTGCCTGCCTGCATGGCCTCCTTGACGGTTTTCTTCATGGCGTTCATGATCTCCCACCGTGAGGAGTAGCTCAGTGCCACCACCATGGTCATGGTGTCGTTCTGGGCCGTATGGTCCATGGTCTGCTGCAGCTTTTCGCGTACAGGTGCGGGCAGACGGTCGATGTCGCCTATGACCTGGAAACGGACGTTGTTCTTCATGAAGATCTCGTCCTCCAGCGAGGAGAGCACCAGCCCCATGAGGGCAGCCACCTCGTCGGCCGGTCTGTTCCAGTTCTCGGTAGAGAAGGTGTACAGCGTAAGGAACTTCACTCCCAGTCGGGTACATTCTGATGTGATGCGGCGCACGGTGTCCACTCCGGCCTGGTGGCCGTAGCTACGTTCCTTGCCCCGTTCGGTGGCCCAGCGCCCGTTGCCGTCCATGATGATGGCTATGTGGCGCGGTATCCTTGTCATATCCAAGTCGTTTGACATTACTCTTTGTTGCAGGTTATACATTTAGCACTGAAGCTGTAGGTGAGGGTAGCTTGCAGTATGGAATAGCAGTCGGTGTTCTTGAAGATGCCGCTGCTCTTGATGCCGTAGGGGTCTTTCACGCCGTCCAGGTCATCACTCAGCGAGAAGTGCATGGCCCAGTCGATGCCCACATTGAGCCTTTCTGACACCTTGACCTTCACGCCCACGCCTATGGGCAGGTTGCCGGTGAAGACATTCTTGCCGTTGCCTTTGACGAAGGTGGCACCAAAGCCTCCGAAGATGAAGGGCGTGACACGTTTCGACCCTCTGTAGTCGCGCCCCGTGCCATAAGGCCAGAAGTTGTATTCGAACACCAGACTGGCGTCTACCAGCGTGTTGCTGAAGCTGTACTTCTCTGTCTCATAGTCGGGATAATAGGTCTTTACGTTGTCCGACGAACCTTTGAGAGTGCCCATGCTGATGCCCAGTTTCAGAGTCTTGTAGGGGTCGAAGTTGTATCTGCCCACAATGGTACCGAGGGGCTGCATGTTGCGGAACAGGTTGCCGTTGAAGTCGCCCTCGTAGGTGACGAGTCCGATACCTGCACCTACCTCCATACGGTACTGCGGGTCGTCCTGCGCACTCACACGGGTGGCAGAAAGCATGGTCAGCAATACCATAAAGAGGACTTTGCGCATGGTTTTCACCTTATTAATAATATACCTTATTATATAGACGGTCTTTTATGAGGGACAGCAATTACTGGTCCTGTCGCATCCAACCGTCCTTGTTGTAGCGTCCCTTCCACACGTTGCCCTCGCTGATGAGCCAGTAGATGTATGAGGTGTACGCCGTTCCGTCGGGAGCCGTGCTGTTCTCCTTTACCGTGGTGAAGGCAAAAGGCTTGAGCTGTTCAAAATTCAGATTGTCGATGGCTTTGCTTGCCACCGAGTCAACGGTCCATGTCACGCCGGCATCCATGCTTTGGTACAGATACTGGTCAGTACCCAGGGCCACAAACTTGGAGTTGTCTGCACTCATGTCGACGGCCATTCTGCTGAATCTGGGGAGTGTGCTTGCCTGATTATCGTCACGCTGCACCATGTTCCATTTCTCGTTGATCTCGCCGCTCTCCTGTACGTCTATGGAGCGCATCCATTCCACGGCCCTCGTCTTTTCTTTATCGCAGGTGCCCACGAGGAGAACATTCTCCACATTGCTGACGGAGCGCACACCAGAGTGAACCATGTTGATGCAACTTGTAGGCAGGTAGCTGACATCAGAAGTGCCGGTAAGCTCTTCCTCCTGCCACGTCTGGCCGTAGTCTTTAGAAATCATGATGCCCGTAGGAGCACCTTCAGAGCCTGTATAGGCGAAGAGGCACTGACTGCTGGCACCTACCAGACGCATGAGTCGGCTGTCGGTGGTAACTTCCGTCCAACTTGTACTCTCCGACCATTTCAGCAACTTGTGGGTTTCGGTGTTGAGCACATAGATGCAGTCGTCGATGGTGGCAATGTTGCTCACGGCATCCTTGCCGAGGTCGACAGAAGGAGTCTTGTCTGCCCAGTACGAACCATTGGTGCTGGAGTAAACTTTCACATTGTCATCGTTGGCCTTCTTGCCGAAGACAAAGACGGTAGTACCCACGCTGACGGCCTTCATGGTGTCGGTAAGCTCAGCCAGGTTAGCATTCATCTTGGCTGTCGACTGCCAGATAAAGGTGTCAGGCACCTGTGTATGTATGTTGATCTTCACCTTGTAGTCGGCGTATGCAGTAGCATCCTGTGCATAGGCACGCAGAGACTTCTCGGGGTTGATCTTGTCGAAGTTGACCGAGTCGCTGCTGCTGTACCATACCAGCGAGTCTTCGCTGGCACCCTGGTAGATGAGCTGAATGTAACTGCTGTTCTTGGCAGAGATAGTAGCCAGCACGGCAGCCACCCTCGTGTTCATGGGCAAAGAGTCGGCATTGTATATTTCGTGCGTAGTCTGGTTGATGGTAAACTTATAGTTGGAGCCTGTGACGGCACTCTTCAAGATGGAGTCACCACCAGCCTTGTTCTTTCCATATTTATCCATCGTGCCGAGCGAGAAGCTCGTAATGGCCGCATCGTGATAGTAGGTTACAGATGAATCGTCGTCAGTGCTACTGAGGCATGACGACAACGAGAGACCTGCCGAAGCCAGCAGGATGAAAGCTAAAAACTTCCTGTTCATTACACGCTAATTTGTTTTTAGCTGCAAATTTACGTAGAATTCTTCAATTACAGCCCTTTTTGTATGCTTTATTATGCAAAATATGGAATTTGGCACCCAATTTTAAGTTTGTTTAGTGATTGCCGCTATACATAGAGGGTTGACGGGGTGGAGGTTTTTGGCTTTTCGATGCCTGCTGCCGAGTACTTTTTGCCGTATTGCCGGATATCCTCTGCGCACGTGAATATTCGCAAAAA
>CAVKZC010000204.1:0-6008 GCA_963660455.1 Sphaerochaetaceae bacterium
CGTGAGTCAACAGTTGACGGGAAAGAAGGAACGCTCTATTATCAAGTGATTCATATCCGTGTGGTGTGCCAAATCGGAACTGCCAACATCAAGGACGGAGCCCTTACTTATCTGTGCAGCGAGCCAAAGCTGCATTCCGCTCCACGTCATCAGCCAATGTCTGGGCCATGATTCCGAACACACTTCAAGGTGTGCTCAATCGCTTCATCAGCGAGGGGCGTAGCTTGCTCCATGTGTTTTCGCAATCTGACTGGATAAACTTCAACGAGGTTGAATCCAATGCCATATATTATGGTGTCATGGCTACCGCTACGAAACACGGCATCCGTCTTGACTCATCGAAAGGTATCACTATCGACAACTTTTTGTCACTCGTTGACCATCTGTCATGCAGTGCGAACACCTATGTCTCGCTCGGTGGTTTCAACGGCTGCGCTGACCAACTTACCAACTGGGACGGAACGCAAAAAAAATGGACTTGGGGCTGTGCCGAAGTAGAAAAATGGAAATGGGGCGCCAAGATAGTTTGTTGCTAAAAGATAATGAGGAAAGTTTACATTTGATAATAACAGCATACATCACCATTACAGTTGCCAAACGCAAGTCAACGGAGGTTTATCGCAAAGTTGCCTGATGTATCTAGCCCCTTATAAACAACCAATATCTACTATGAACAACACGATGTAAGTCATTGGTTTTCAATATATCCTGTATTTTAACACTTTCTTGATGCTTTTTGGCGTTTCGCGATTTTCCGAATATTTTTGCAGCGTATTTCTACCGTGGAGAATCTGCGAGGCGTTTCTTTTGTTATATAGTGGACGCAGTTGACATGGGTTGACGACGGAATACTTCGGTTGACAACTTGGGGACGGGTATGCGGAGAATGCAACAAGGTGGACTTAGGTGACAATGGTTGTCGATAGTTAACTTGGGTTGACTCCACGGATGGAATACTCTTTATTAATGTTGAACCAAACAAAAAATTGAAGGAGTATGAAACCGACAAGAAAGTGCGCCCACTGCGGTAAGGTGTTCGTGCCGAGGAGTGGCATGCAGAAGTATTGCTGCGAAGAATGTCTGTGTGAGGCAAAGCGGCTACGCAAAAAGCACCAACAGGAACTGGTGGCATTGAACCGATTGCGGATTTGCAATCACAGGAGTATCTCACCTTTTCCAAGGCTGCCGTGCTGATGGGTTGCACCCGGCAGTATGTGTACAAACTCGTGGCCTTGGGCAAGCTGCAGGCATCGAGATTGAGCAACCGCATGGCGTTTGTGCGGAAGAGCGACATCGAGAGAATGTTTGAGAGCAATCCCTACAAACGCGTCATTCCATGCAGTGCGTCCAGGCGCAAGCATTTGAAGAAAATTGAGTCAAGCAAAGGGAAGGAAGACCATAATGAAGTGCTTGACTATTATTCTGGCGAAGAGGTGATGTCCACTTATAAGGTGAAGAAGTCGTGGCTCTACACCTGCGCCAAGCGTCATCAGATACCAGTGTGCCGCATTGCCGGCAAGAACTATTTCAGTAAACGTCATATTGACGAACATTTCGGTACGGCTGTTGACCTTAATGCCATTACTGACTGGTTGCTGATAGAAGAGGTGGAAAAGGAGTTTGGCATGAAACCGAGTGCCGTACACGCCTGTACCTATCGCCATAAGATACCCACCAAAAGAGAATACGGACGTACCTATTATTCCAAGACCCATTTGGAGGAGCTGCGCCGTAATGACCTCACGGCAAGTCCGGACTATTACACCACAGAACAAGTCATGAAGAAGTACGGGCTGAGCAGCGCCAACATCTGCCACATAGTGAAAGTGAACCATATCACAAAGGAAAGAGTGGGTGTGAAGAACCTTCTTTTGCGTGCAGATGTAGAGTGTGTAATGGCTGAGAGAGTGGCAAAAGGACTGCAAAATCCCGTGAGTGACGAGTTATCAGAAAATGATGGTCAGTGATGGTTACCACTGCTACATCATTCTGTTCCTTTGCAGCGCAGTGAAAACCACTGCCACTGAGTATCAACAAGAAAAATCATAACCAAGCAATGAACAACGTTTGTAAATCTGTCGCTTTACGCAAGCGCAAAATCAAGAACGGGACAATGTTCTCCTTCTATCTCGACTATTACCCGCATCTGCGCGATGAGATCACCATGAAGACCGTCCGTCATGAGTCGCTCGGCATATATATCTATGCCAAGCCAAAGAACCAGATGCAACGCAACCACAACAAGCTCCTCACCGAGAAGGCCGAGGGCATCCTGTGCGAACGATACCGCCACATCGTAAACGGACGCTACGACTTCTTTGACAAGGAGATGATGAAGGGCGACTTCCTTGCCTACTTCAAGCGGCTCGCCGACAACAAGAACAGCAAATGGCAGCATGTGTACCAACACTTCCATGCCTTCGTACACGGCAAGTGTACCTTTGAGGAGATAAACGTTGACCTCTGCAACAAGTTCCGCGAGTATCTGCTAACCGCTCCGCAAGGACTTCACAAACATCTCACACTGCACGTCAACTCTGCAGCCAACTACTTTTCTACTTTCCGTGCCGCCATCCACACAGCCTATCGTGACCACAAGATAAAGGACAACCGAACGGCTATCTGGAACGCATCGACACCATTCCGACCGAGAAGGAGCATCTGTCACAGGAGGAAGTAGTGCGGTTGGCTACCACCGACTGCAGTGAACCCACACTAAAGCAAGCCTTTCTCTTTGCCTGTCTCACCGCCCTGCGCAAGAGCGACATCAAAAAACTTACATGGGAGGAGATTCAACCCTATGGTAACGACGGCATCATGTACGTCACCACCCGTATGCAGAAGACCAAGGACATCGTGCACAATCCTATCAGTCAGGAGGCACTCGACCTCATTGATTACTCGCCCGACAAACGTGGACTCGTATTTCCCGACTTCTGCGATCGCATGACGCAAGCACCTCTGAGGCATTGGCTCGAAGCGGCTGGCATCACCAAGCATATCTCCTTTCACTGCACTCGTCATACCTTTGCCTGTCTGCAACTCAACGCCGGAACCAATATCGTAGTGGTGCAGCATTATCTCGGACACAAGAACGTGTCCACCACTGAAGTGCACGCCAAGATTTCAGATGCGCAGAAGCGTACATCAGTAAACTGCATCACGTTGAAGGGATAACCACACCCTGCTTTTCTCCATACACCTTATATTATATAGGGCTGCTAGCACAATGTTGTCGGCAGCCCTTGTTTGTGCATTTGAGTTTGATTAATGAGTATGATTTCGTGTTTTTGGCAAAAGAAGATTAAGAAACGGTAGGTGTCAAGACTAAAGTTATAGAATGTGGTATATACACCATTACCTTTGCCGACCGAAAACATAGAAATATCAAGAACAAACGAGGAATAATAATGAATAAGAACTACCAACTTGCCGAGCGTTGCCTGTTCTACGGACTACCCGGTTCTGCCATTCTCGCCATCTCTCTTTTGGTGGCCCTTCATGTAGGCAATGACTTCCATCAGGATGTATTTGCCGAGTCCATCACCTTTGCAGGGAGCAATATAGCTTTGTGGGTGTTGTACCTGCTAATATTCCAGACTATGCCGATGGAGGTTGCAAATGTTTTGATATGGAATAAAACGAGCAAGCATGCTGATAATACCATACCACAGGATGTAGGTGAACCACAAGAACAGATTGCTCCCGTTATTACCGCCCTATGCGACACCAGCAACTACGAAGCCATCAACCAACGCCATGAGCAAGAAGCAATCGAGCAAAAGGAGCAGATGCTCTCTGCCATCTTTGAGTATGTCAACGAAGTCATGTCTCCTTTCCTCAGAGAGCCAGACTTACCCCTTCTTTGCGAAGAAATCCGCAGTTGGAGCAGTTGCTCACGGCATGGAGCGGCAGTCCGCTCGACTACATCCGCATCAAGGACAACATGCCCACGCACATCGAGAATCCGTGCATCAATATTGTGGGCACAACGCAGACCCGACGGATGAAGGAACTCATGAAGCCGAAGTACGTGGACATCGGATTGCTCGACCGCATCCTGCTGGTCTATCCGAAGTCGCAACAGATGCTTCATTGTAAGCAGGACAAAAGTACGCAATCAACAGGGTTGTCTGCCTCGGAGCGTTGGAAGGTTGTCAGCGACCGCATCCTGGCACTCGACTTCAAGTCTGTCACCACTTCTAATGATAACAATACGGACAACACCGCCTTTCCGCATGTCCTTGATATGGACGACGAGGCAAGCCAGCTCTACTTTGACTGGTGGAACCGCAACGTAGATGCCATCAATGCCATAGCCAATGACGAGGACGTGGACAGCCGTATCATGAAGCACACCACCCATGTGGCACGCTTGGCTCTTCTTCTGCAAGTACTGAAGCATGCCTGCGACGAGAGCCATTTGGAATTCGTTACGGCTGACTCGGTAAAGGGCGCACTGCGACTGAACGACTACTGCGAAGAGTCTTATCTGCGGTGCAGCGCGTTTGTGGCAGACGACCTCTGCGATGACCCGCCCAAGGAACTGCTGGAACTTCTTCCCGACAGGTTCGACACCAAGACGGCTCTGGCCATCGGCAAGGAGAACATGAACATCACGGAACGCTCTGTTATGAACTATCTCAGCGAACTGACCAAAGCACGCCTCGTCAAGAGGGTGAAGAAGGGTGTCTATGAGAAGGTGAAGTATGCAGTCCTCGGTACTACCGACGACTGTAAGTAGGAGTCTAAAGAACGAGAAACTGAAACAAAATCTGCTTGTTTTCAGTATTCAGTTTCTTCATGTTTTCAGTTTCAAGGAGCAATTCCTTGCATGCGAAACTGAAAAACTGAAAGAACTGCAAACTGAAATAGGGCTAAAATCCTTTCAGTGATGAGCCGCAGCAACCTCAGAGCGTACCAGGACTCCTATGCCAAGGCAATGGCCGGCTTCGGACTGACGCGCGGCATTGTGGGCAGTACTGCCAAACACGCCGCCACGTCTGACTACAACAAGAAGCAGATGCTGCAGTGCGAAGAAGACATTGCCAAGATGATGGCAGAGGTGGAGAAAGCGCAGGAGGGCAAGAGTCGTATTCTTGCTTTCTTCGGCAAAGGCGACCTTGCCAAGGCAAAGCAGTCATTGGCTGAGAAGGACAACAGAATAGCCGAACTCACGGCAGAGATTGAACGGCTAAAGAGGGAGAAGGCGGAGTTGCAGAAATCGCACAACGAGAAGATGGCCAACCTCCGCAGCAGTTATAAGGAAGACATCGCCACACGCATCAAGGATGTGGAGTCGTGCAAGAAGACCATCGCAGAGCGTGACCGCACCATCAGCAAGCAGCAGGAGAAGATTGTGCAACTCGACCGTCAGGTCAACCCTCTACGCTACAAACTCTCGTCGGGAGCAGAACTCGCCAATCTCTTCATCCCTAATCCTCGTGCCAGCAGTCCTGCAGTACACATCTGGACACAAGTGAATGGTGAGAAATATGAAACTGTCAAGTATGCCGATTTCTACAGTCCTCTATGGGAAAGTTTCCTTAAAGGTGAGGTGACCGACTGCGAGTTGGTCAACAGTCTCTTCGAACCGCAGGAGCAGGTGAACGAGACGCAAGCCAACCTTCTCGGTACCGTATTCGAACTTGCCATAGGCGGTCAGGCGCAAGTGCATGTTGGCACAGGAGGCAGCGGCTCGCAGTCGCAATTACCGTGGAAAGACAAGGAGAAACGACCGACCACGAAACGGTGATGTCCTAATAACAGCAATGGCTCTCCGCACCATTTGGCGAGGACACTTAAATCAAAACCACCGCTCGCGCATGGCTTCGAGGAATTCTTCTGTCAGTGGAAGACCGGAGGCATCACCAATGACGGAATCGGTGAAGCAATAGGGACACTCGGCTGTGGGCTCTTCTGTTGAGACGTAACTTGTCACCTCACGAGCGGGAAAAATGCTGCAACAGAAGAAGCATCCGCATTTCTCGGAACGTTCTATCTGCTCG
>CAVKZC010000205.1:0-5955 GCA_963660455.1 Sphaerochaetaceae bacterium
TCAGTCCTGTCACCTTCTTGAATATCGCCACAAAGTTGGTTCGGCTCTTAAATCCCACACTGGCCGAGATGGCCTCTATGGTGAGGTGTCCATACTGCGCTATGTCGCTCAGGCGTCGGCAAGCCTCCTTTACGCGGCATTCGCCCAGGAAGGCATTGAAGTTTTTCCCAGCCATCTCGTTCACCACTTGCGACACCTCGGCATAGGGCTTGTCCACTTGTTCGGCCAGCAGGCGCAGCGAGAAGTCGGGCGAGCATACCAGTGCCGTGTCTGCCATCACCGCCTGTATCATTCCGAAGATTTCCTTCTTGTCCTGTTCGCCCAACTTGCTGTTAAGATATTTTACCTGTCTTGACTCGTCTTCGCGGTGCAGTCTTTCCTGCATTCTCTCATAGAGGGCCTGCTGCTTGCGGCGCAGTTCGCGGTTCTTGCGTATGAAGTAAATGGCAGAGACCACCGATACGGTACCCAGGACGATGCAGAGCAGCATGATGATTTGCTGCTGTCGATGCTGGGCGGCAAGGATGCGCACTTTGTCGTTGGCATCCTGCAGTTCGGAGAGGAAGTGCATCTCGCCTGCAGCCTGCAGTCGGCTTTCCGTGATGAGCGCATCCTTTGCCTTGAAGTACAGTATCTCGTATCGGCTTATGCTGTCGCGCAAGTTGTGCTGCGTATAGTAGTCGAGCATTTGCTTGAAGTGTTCCACCTTCAGGTCCTTGATGTCGTAGCGGTTCACCAGTTGTGTCATCTCCTGGAACTTCTTCTTTACCGTCCTGTTGTCGTTCAGTTTCTCGTAGATGAGTATTTCCATGCCTATGGCACTGTATACGTACCGCTCGGGCGTGTCGGGCGTGTCCACATGCGTCTTGGCCTTCTGCAGATATTCCAGCGCCTCTTGGTAGCGTTGGCTGGTGTATGCCATGAGCGCCTTTTCCGTCCACTTGTTGTATTGGTTCAGGAAGGTGGAGTCGGGCACGTGCAGTTGACCGAAAAGCCTCCTTTCCTCCTCTATCTCCTTCATCCTCTGTTCGGAGAAAGCGGTAAACAGCAGGTTGCTGTAGATGATTTGCAGCACGTTCCATTTCTTGGTGGCCATAGCACAGCGGAAGGCTTTGCGGTAATAGGGGAGGGGCTTCCGGGCGAAATACTTCTCCGTGGGCTGTACCTCCGACAGGGTGAGGAAGAGGTTGGCCAGGTTGAGGTACACGTATGCCAGGTTGTTTTCGAATTTCTTCTCTACCGAGATGCGTTGTGCCTGGCTCAGGTACGAATAAGCCTTCTGATAGTCGTAGTAGAAATAAAAGTAGATGTATCCGATGTTGTTCATTGCCCTCACGGCATATTCCTGCTCGTCGATGGAAACATCGGCTTGATAATAGCGGTTGGCCACGGTGCTGTACAGCAAAAGAGCCTCTTGCCTCTTGCCCTGGTGTACGGCCTCGCGCGCCTTGTCGAGCAAGGTTTGGCTGGGTGTGTTGCTCCATTGCTCGAACATTTTGTCCATGTCTCGTCGGGCTGCATTACAGCACATACACCCCATCCAAATGCCCATCGCTATAATCGCTATTCTCAGTTTCATATCCTTTTCTTAGCCTGATTCTGCTGCAAAGGTAGTGATTTTTTTAAAGGTAAAAAAGTAAAAAGGTAAAAAGGTAAAAAAAGGTAAAAAGGTAAAAAGGTAAAAAGCCAGAGAGGCTCCCGTCTCCCTGGCTTCTAACAAAAAATCGTAACGGATATGAATAGATGAGATAAAATAATGTGTTTTGCTATTCTATTACTTTGATAACCTTTCCGTTACTCAGACGTATGATGTTCAGGCCCCTTTGCAACTTGCCGAGTTGCATGCCGTTGATGTTGTAGTATGCCGTCTTGCCCTGCACGGGGGTGTTGGCGCCGGAGACGTTTCGTATGCCCGCCAGCTCGTTGGCCCCCAGCGGTGTAATCTGCGCATTGACGATATGGTTGTCGCTCTTGTCGATGAGCATCACCACCAGCTCCGTGTTCTTGTCGTCCAGGATGCCGTCGGGCAGGGTAAAGTTTTTGGTATAGGTGAGCGCTTCATCTGCCTTGTATTCGGTTGGCACACTACCGTCTATGCCGTTGAAGGTGTCCACATATCCGCGCGCCACACACTGATAGTACATCACGCTGGCAGGGATATAGTCGCCATACTTCTCGTATCCGCCCATCTCGCCTTCCACGCCGTTGGCATACGAGTTGTGCTGTCGGTAGTTGTCGTCATCGGGCTGGTGCACGTTGTTCTCGATTACGGCATAGGCGAGGGCATAGTTGGCAGAGCGGTTGGCCTCTGCAAAGTGTAGGGTAGTGGTAGACGTCACCTCGCGCGTCGCCTCGTCCAGTTGTGCCTGCAGGTCGATGTCCACCAGTACGGTTTCCTTGGCCAGCATCTTCTTGCCGATGGTGAAGAACTTGCCCGGGTCCGACTTCTGCTTGCGGTTTACCACACCTGAGGGCAGTCCGTCTATGCCCCAATACGAAGTAAGATAGCCGGAATAGTCGTTGCTCATCACGTCACCGCTGTGTGCTGCGATGGGTATGGCCCAGTCCTGCGCATACCGCTTCAGCGAGTCGACGTATACCAGTCCGCGCACGCAGTAGCCACACCAGGTGGCGGTACCCTCTTCGCACACCACCTTGCGCTGGTAGGCGGTGATGGTGCTGTTCACCGTATGCGACTGGTTGCCCGCCGCAATCCTCAGACTGTAGTCTACGGGCTTGTATTTCTGCAGGTTAATCTTGTGGCTAAGCGTGAAGGAAGCTGGGGTGTCCTTCGTTACCTTGTCGGCAAAGTGCTCCGTATACGCCCCGTCGCCATACGACAGGGTGACGTCGAATCCGTCGATGGTCTCCTCGCCGTCCGTGTAAGCCTTGCCCGTGATGGTGGCATCGCCCGTCGACGGTACCCCCCTGGCGGCGGTGATCTGGCAGAGGATGTCGCTATGTACACCGGCATAGAGGTCGTCGATGTAGAGCCGGCTCATGTTGGTGGAGTTGTTGACGAAGGCGATGGAGATGGTCTTCCCCTTGTAGGCATCGAGCGGAAGGACGTGCTTGGTCCAGGTGTTCTCCTCCTTGTCTACGGCGAAGAGCGGTTCGTCCACGCTGAAGTCACTGATGGTCTTGCCGCCCGTCTCCGATACATACACGGCATAGCCGTCGCGGTTGCGCTTGTCCGAAGCCATGGCGCGCCAGGCAAGCTCCGCATTGTCGTCGGTGACGGTAAAGGGAGGTGTAATCATCCAGTCGTCGGAAGTCCCCGCAGGCGAATACCAGGAAGTACTGCATGCCGCCGGGTTAGACTCGCCCTTTGGCGAAGCCGCCAACCAGGGAGTACCCACTTCGAATCCCTCTTTCGCCATATCGGCCGACGGCGTGTTGCCATCGTTGTCGATGAGTGTAAAGTCAGCCGGGATTCCGTTGCTGAAATCACAATTCAGATAGGTCTGTGCGCTTGCATGAAAAGAAAGAAAGAAAATAGCACTGCACGCAATTGCACATTTTTTCATTTTGCTATCGTTATGTCTTGTCGGTTGCAAAAGTAGGCATTTTTGTTGGTTCTGCGAAATTTTTTCCTTGCAAAATGCAGATTCTCTCACAAAAAATTGTCGATTCCAAGATTTTGTTGTACTTTTGCCGCCGAAATAGAAGCGTACAAGTGAGGTGCAGCACATTTTTTTCTTTCTTTTCAAGCCGTGTGCCTCCCGTGTCAGTTACTATATTATATACATTTGTATAATTAGAAAAGGAAGAGAATATGAAATCAGCGTTATTATGTGCATTGCTTGCCAGCCCTCTGGCGGCTTTCGCCCAGGAGTCGGCACCCGTTGTCAAGGGCAATGTCCTGCAGAAGTGCGAGTCGAGAGTGAGAAAGAACGTAAACGTAGGCACCGCCGTCAACTGCATCCTCATCAAGTGTAAGGATGCCCAGGCTGTGGCCGCCACCATCCAGAAGGACGGCTACCGTGCCACCGTCATCACCCCCACGCTCCTCACCGCCCGTGTCCCGTCAAAGGAGGTCAGCAAGTTGTCGGCCATGAAAGAGGTGGAGCATATACAGGCATCGGAAACCTACTACGGACTCATGGACAAGGTGCGTCCCGAGACAGGCGTAGACAAACTCCATGCCGGCGAGGGACTGGAGACACCCTATACGGGCAAGGGAGTACTGGTGGGCATCATCGATCAGGGCTTCGAGTATCGCCACCTGGCATTCCTCGACCAGGACGGCAAGCCGCGCGTCAAGGCCGTGTGGGACCGCACAGGCTATGCCGACGGAACGGGCAGCGACCCCGTGACCGAGATTCCCTTCCAGGGCGACAACCTCGGTTCCGACGGCCATGCCACCCACGTCACGGGCATTGCCGCAGGGTCGAAGATAGCCGAGAACGACTATTACGGCATTGCGCCCGATGCCGACATCATCATGATTCCCTCCACCTTCGACAGCAACGAGGTGCTTGAGGACGTGCAGTATATCGACCAGTATGCCAAGGACCACCACCAGCCGTGGGTCATCAACATGAGCTTCGGCTCTACGCTCGGTCCCCACGACGGCGAAGACTACAGTTCGAAGGCGCTGGGCGAGGTGGTGTCGTCGGGTACGGGCCATCAGATAGTAGTGGCGGGCGGCAACAGCGGCTATGACAAGATTCATGCCACCCATACGTTTACCAAGGAGGGCGAAGTGGCGCGCTACCTTTACAATACCGGCAGCTATGGCGTGTATGGCCAGATATGGTGCGAGACGGCCGACTCCACCCGCCACATCAACGTGCGCCCCTTTGTCTACAGCAATGGTGAGCGTGACTATCAGGAAGGGTTCGACTGGAGTTATTACCTTACCGAGGACATCGCCCCCTACAACAAGAAGCAGTACTACACGCTCGGCATCTCCAAGGACGGACTGAGCGGCATCCAACTGGGTGTGGAGATAACCGCCGACCCCGGCACCACCATTCATCTCTGGAACGGCAACTATTACGGTACCATCGCCGATGCCGTGAGCGACGAGTATCTCTCGGGCGACCGCGACTGCACCCTCAGCGGCGGTACGGCGTGTGCCGAGGGCTTGGTAACGGTGGCATCCTATGTCAGCCGCGACCAGTTCACCAACCAGTCGGGTATGACCTATGCCACCAACTATGGCACCGAGGGCGACATCTCCGGCTTCTCCAGCCACGGTCCCAGCCTCTCTGCCGAACCCAAGCCTACGGTGGCAGCACCGGGCAGCATGGTCGTCTCTGCCATCTCCAAGTACAACTCCGGCTTCTCTGCCACCAGCAGCACGGTAGTGCAGGACATCAAGCGCGGCTTGCGCCATTTCTATTATGCCGCCAATGCCGGCACCTCCATGGCAGCTCCTGTCGTTACGGGCACCATCGCCCTGTGGCTGCAGGCCAACCCCAACCTTACCCCGCAGCAGATTACCGACATCATCAAGACCACCTCGCGCAAGGACAGTTTTACGGGCGACGAAGAGTGGAGCCCCCTTTTCGGTTATGGTAAGATCGATGCCTACGAGGGCTTGAAGAAAGCCCTTCAGCTGGGCGATGCCACCGGTATCCCTGCCGTTTACGATACCGAGACCCCCATTACCATCCAGCGTGAGGCGCAGGCATGGCGCATACTCTTCGGCAGCAATGAGCACGAGGCAGATGTCTGTATCTACGACGCCAATGGCAGGAAGGTGGCAGGCCGCCATTTCACCGGTATCGCCCGCGGCGACGAGGAGGTCATCAGCTTTAGCGGTCTTGCCAAGGGCGTGTACATCGTCCGCATCAAGACCCCCAAGAGCGTGATTACCCGCAAGTTTATGTAGCGGAGGCGTTTACCGTTCTTCACTGTTCACTCCCTTGTTTCTGGTGCAAAGTTACTGCTTTTTTCGGCTGATTCCAAATTTCGGGGTGTGATAAGGAGCCGTTTTTGCAAAAAAAA
>CAVKZC010000206.1:0-5863 GCA_963660455.1 Sphaerochaetaceae bacterium
ATAACCCAGGGTGATACCCTGGGCTAGGCGCTTCTGCCCTTTCAGGGCGTGCAGGGGAAATGTACCAAGTTATTTTTTAATCATCACTAAAGGAGTTAAAGGAGTTAAGGAGTTAAGGAGTTAAGGCAACAGCATTTATGGCGTATGCCTCTTTTTACTTTTTTACCTTTTTACCTTTAGATTAGATTTGTCCTGCTATGTACTTCATGCGGTAGTAGGCATATACGATATTGATGCGGGCATCCACCTCCTGCAGTTCGGCATTGAGGCGTAGGTTGGAGGCATCTACCATGTCGGTGACAAGGGCCAACTGACTCATGTAACGGGCATTCATCACCTCGTAGTTCTGGCGTGCCAGCTCCACGCTCTTCTGCTGAGTGGCCAGTTCTACATAGCTCTGCTGGTACTGCACATAGGCTGCCTGTACCTGATTGTTGAGTTGTTCGGCCTGCACGCTATGGGCTTCCTGTGCCTGGCGTGTCTCTACGGCTGCCTGCTTCACACGCTTGTTGCTCTTGAAGAGTGAGCCTATGCTGTACTTCACGCCCACACCCACATACCACACGTTGAGGTTCTTGTCTATGGGCGGCAGTTCGAAGGTAATAGGACCGTTGAAATTGTCTGCTGCTACAATGGCCACTTTGGGCAACATGTCGCTCTTGGCAAGCTTCTCCTGCTCGCGTGCCATATTTACACGGATGGCGGACTGCTCCAAAAGGGGCGAATTCATCACACTTTCCTCCTGCCAGTGAGCCTCACCGTCCTGCGCATACGCTTTGTCGGCAAGGGTTGTGTCGGGCAGGATGGCCTCACTGGTGTCCATACCGAGGGTGTTGCACAACTGATGGTTGAGTACGGCACGGTTGTTGCGCAGGGAGACAAGGCCAAGCTTGAGTGTCTCCATCTGCAACTCGTAACGCGTAATGTCGTTCTTCAGAGCCATACCCTGCGTCTGCTTGGCACGGATATCGGCAATGAGTTGCTCGGTGAGTTCGATGTTTTTCTCATACACCTTGATGCGGTTGTCCACCTTGTAGAGGTCCAGGTATTGCCCCAAGGCCACGAAGCGCACCTGCTGGCGGGTAAGGCGCACGCCCGTCTCGGCCTGCTGCTTGCCGAGTTCGGCAAGACGGATGCCGGAGCTGATGGCTCCACCCGAATAGACCACCTGCTGCGCCTCAAGCGCAAAGCTGTTGCCGAAATGGGGCGAGCTGCACCCCTGTGCATTGCTGAAGTTGCGGTCGGTAAGCAGCACATTGCCTATATAGCTCAGTGAGAGCGAGGCATCGATGTCGGGCAGGCGTTTGCTCTTGGCCGACGCTATGCCGAGATTGGCAGCCTCCACACCGCTCTGTTGCGTACGAAGGCTCTTGCTGTTGGCTTCCACACGGTCGAACAGTTGCTCGATGGTCATGCGTTGCGACACATTGCCATCTGCCCTGTACGGTTCCTTGGCCTGTGCCTGAAGGCGGCAGACGCCACACAACAGGAGCAGACCCATTAACTCGATTTTTCTTGTCATTTCCCTTTATCTGTTTTGTTCGGTGCAAAGGTACGGAGATTTGGGCAACGGTTCATTTATATTATTTCGCCAAGGATGGACTTTTAGGGAACTATTATTCGGATATATCACACAATATACGTACTTTTGCAAACAAAACAAGAACAGAAATGGAAATCAAGGAACTAAGCAGCTATCAGGAGGCACACCTTTTCACCTCCCGTCTTGACGACTGGAAAGTGGAACCGACCGTCATCACCTATGGCGCCATCGTCATCTGCCGCAAAGGAAAAGCCTCCATCAGGGTCAACTTCGATGCGTGGCAACTATACGAGGGGGCGGTCATCACGCTATTCCCCAACGACGTGGTGTGTCTCAAGACCGAAGGAAACGATGATTTTGAGGCAGAGATACTGAAATACAATGCCTCGCTGTTGCGCGAGGCAAGCCTGCAACTGGAGCAGACGGTATACTCTGCCCTGCGCGAGGACAGATGTAGGCAGGACACCCCCATCGTGACAAATATCATCAACGGCATGTTCTACCTGCTGAAGGTTTATTTCTCACAACCGGAGTGTACGTGCGTGGCACAACTGGTACTACTCCAACTCAAGGCTTTCTTCGTGGGATTCCACGAATACCTACAGCGCAACCCGCAGTACAGGCCCGACGAGGTGAGGTCGCACAGGGTAAGGGAACTGTTCAACCATTTCATGATGCTGCTGGAGAGAGACTTCAAGAAATCGCGCGACGTAAGCTATTATGCCAGTCTGATGAACATCACGCCCAAATACCTTACCAACATCGTAAGGCAGGTAACGGGGCACACACCCAAGACCATCATAGACCAGTATGTCGTGCTGCAGATAAAGACACAACTGCAGGTGGACAGGCAGAGCGTCAAACAACTGGCATGGGAGTATCACTTTACGGACGTGAGCTTCTTCTGCCGATACTTCAAGAAACACACGGGCAAGACACCGCAACAGGTGAGGGAGCAGAAAGTGCCTGACTACAACGACGAGAAGAGTCTGAGCCTCTCGGACAAATAAGAGCGAAACGCTTCTGTGCCCAATACCTTGACATGGTCGTATAGTCCCAAGACGAAGCGGGAAATACCGAGGTAACTGGCCACGTTGCCCCGGAAAAGCCAGTGGGCTTCGTCCTGCAGCGCGATGAAGTCGGCCGATTTGGGATATTCCTCCACCATCAGATTATAAGCCAGACGGTCGAGCTGTACCTCTACGGGCAGACTGTCCTCACCACTGAACATGAAGATGTCGGTAAAGACATGCTTGTGGCGACTCTCATTGCCCCACTCCAGATCGAGCAACACAACATCGGACATGCGCGACACCTTGAAGGTCTTGTTCATCTCAGAAGACAACTCGTAGCAACGCACATCGTTGTTGTTGTTCATCATCATAAAGGGTTCCACTACGCGGTCGGTCAAACTCTTGCTGTGGGGCGAGGAATAACCCACTATCTTGACAAGCCGATGGCGCTTGATGGCATCGTAAAGCACGCTGACATTGTGTGCTGCCTGTTCGCGCACCTGCGGACTGGACAGGATATTGAGGTCGTAAAAGCGGTCGAGCTTACGGCGCAGACGCTCTACGATGGCATTGTTGCCTTCCACCTTATTTAATATAGAGAGCATGGTAAGGGCTTCCTCTTCCGTAAAGTTGATGGTCTCGAAGAGGTGCTTGAAGAAAGGCGACTCGCGGTCGAGACTATAGATACTGCCGTGCTTCTCTACCTTGAACCCCCAGTCGCGGAAACTCTCCAGATAGTAATAGAGCATACGGCGCGATACGCCGATACGTTCGCATACTGCCGCCACATCATAGCGGTGGTTCTCCGTAAGAAGGAGCATGAGACTCATCTCCTTTTCCAGTTTGTCGTGTCGCATAGGCTCGGTATTTATAGGCGCGGCCATAAGGCGTGGTAACTTTCAGAACCCGCCATAAGTTAATAGAACTTAACTGCCATGCACTTTTAACACAAAAACGTAGAAAGTGAACATATATTGCACAAAGGGGCGATAACTTTGCACCATAAAACAAGAAAACGGCTCTTTATGGGGCTATCAACACAAAAGTAAAGACTCTATGATTATGGAAAAGAATTTCGCCCTTACAAGCAACTGCACAGCATCGGAACTGAACGGCAAGAACGTGACCCGTGTCTTCGAACCGGGCGAGGACATCAAACTGGTAGTGGAGGGCATACGGAGAATGTGTGCATGGCCTTCCCTATTGATGCGCATGCCTGTAGAGTGGATGCGCAGATATTTCTCTTCGGTGCTGGAGCGCGAAGTGACAATAAAGCAGACAAGACTGATACTGGAGACGCAGGCCGCACTGGTCATGACGGTGTTCCCTGCCGACATCCACATCGGGCTCAGGGCTTTGTGCTTGGGATGGTTTGTCTGGTGTCTCCTGAAATGCAAGGAGCACATTTAGAGGCAAGCGACCTACGGTTCTTCCGCAAACGGCAAGGAGAGCTCGCCACTACCCAAAAGGTTAAAGGTAAGACGATGGTATGGCGTGGTACCATACTCGCGGATGGCGGTACGGTGCTTCTTGGTGGGATAGCCTTTATTGCCTTTCCAGTCGTACTGGGGGTATTCTTCGGCAAGCGCATCCATATAGTCGTCTCGGTAGGTCTTGGCAAGGATGCTTGCGGCGGCTATGGAGAGATACTTGCCGTCGCCTTTCACAATGGTGGTATAGGGCAGGTCACGGTAAGGCTTGAAGCGGTTGCCGTCTACAATCACTGCCTCTGGACGAACCTTCAGCCCGTCCAGGGCGCGGTGCATGGCAAGGATGCTGGCGTTGAGGATATTGATGCGGTCTATCTCTTCGGGCGTGACAATGCCTACAGCCCACGCCACAGCATCACGCTCTATCTGCTCGCGCAATGCCTTGCGCTTCTTGTCAGTGAGTTTCTTGCTGTCGTTGAGATCTTCATTGCGATAGTCGGGCGGCAGAATAACGGCTGCAGCATATACACTACCGGCAAGACAACCACGGCCAGCTTCATCGCATCCGGCCTCTATTTTATCGGTATAATAATGGCTTTCCAACATCATTCTAATCCTATGCTTTAGAACATCTGTGCCACGCGCTTCACGCCAGCCACGAGTGCATCCACCTCTTCCTTGGTATTGTAAAGGGCAAAGCTGGCACGAACGGTACCGAGTATACCGTAGCGGTCCATCAGGGGTTGTGCGCAGTGATGACCGGTACGCACGGCTATGCCGAGGCGGTCGAGAAGCGTGCCCATATCCATGTGGTGAATATCGCCGACAAGGAAGCTGACAACGGCATCCTTGCCCTCCTGTTCGCCAAAAAGTCTGATTCCATCGACGGTTCGCATCTGCTCCATACAGTAACGGGTGAGCTCCTGCTCATGCCGTGCGATGTTGTCCATGCCGAGTGCAGACACATAGTCGATGGCTTTGGCAAGGCCATGGGTTGCCACATAGTCGGGCGTGCCGGCCTCAAACTTGAACGGAAGTTTCTCAAAGGTGGTCTTCTCGAAGCTCACGCTCTCTATCATCTCGCCACCGCCCTGATAAGGCGGCAACCGGTCGAGCCACTCTTCCTTACCGTAAAGCACGCCGATACCGGTAGGTCCGTATATCTTGTGACCGCTGAAGGCAAAGAAATCACAGTCCAAGTCCTGTACGTCTACGGCAAAGTGGGGCGTGCTCTGCGCTCCGTCCACCACGACAGGCACATCGTGCTCATGGGCTATGCGGATCATTTCCTTTACGGGATTCACCGTACCGAGTACGTTGCTCACCTGGGCTATGCTCACTATCTTGGTATGTTCAGAGAACAAACCGGCGAATTCATCGAGGTTTATCTCTCCTTTGTCATTGATGGGGATGACACGGATGGCTATGCCTTTTTTTGCTGCCTGCAACTGCCAGGGCACGATATTGGAGTGATGCTCCATGGTAGAGATGATGACCTCATCGCCCTCCTGCATGAAAGCGTCGCAGAACGATGAAACCACAAGATTCAAGCTCTCCGTAGTGCCCCGTGTAAAGATGATCTCCTCAGTCTTGGGAGCATTGACAAAACGCCTCACCGTCTCGCGAGCGGCCTCATGGAGGTCGGTTGCCTGCTGTGAGAGATAGTGCACACCACGGTGCACGTTGGCATTCACATTGAGGTACTCGTCACGCATGGCATCAAGCACGCAGAGAGGTTTCTGTGTCGTGGCAGCATTGTCGAGATACACCAACGGCTTGTCGTATACCGTGCGGGAAAGAATGGGGAAATCTGCCCTTACCTTATTTATATCGTACATCTTTATACTCTTGTTTATTCGTTATTAAGTGATGATTAA
>CAVKZC010000207.1:0-5789 GCA_963660455.1 Sphaerochaetaceae bacterium
CACCTTCCCGCTACTGTTAAACTTCCACAATTATAAATACATTTATTATAAGAGTATTTATAATTTCGTATCTTTGCAACAACAGAACATCAAGAGATACATTATGAACATACCATTCATCTACGGCCGACTCGCCGAAAAAGAGAGTTTCATAGACAGAACCGAAGACCGAAGAGAGTTAAAAAACTTCCTCAGTCACGGCATCAATGTCATCTTGGTATCACCCCGTAGATGGGGGAAATCGTCATTGGTCAAGACCGCAATGGAAGAACTGGCCCAAGAGGACAGCAAGACAAAGGTATGCTACATGGATGCCTCAAAAATCCACACGGAAGAGGAGTTCTACAACAAGTTTGCCTCTATTGTCATTCAGGGTGTTTCTTCCACCATGGAGCAAAAGCTAAGTGACCTGGTGAAGTTCATCAACCGCTTTACGCCAAGCATCACCATAGCTTCCGACCCGCTGAACAGCATAGAAGTGAATCTCAAGCTTAACCCTGCGAAAGACAGTCCGGAGCATATTCTCCAACTGCCAGAGAAAATTGCCGAAGCCAAAGGCATCAAGATCATCGTTTGCATAGATGAATTCCAGCAGTTGGCGAATCTTCCGAAATGGAAAGAACTGGAAGCTATGCTGCGTGCCGAATGGCAACTGCAGCACCACACCACTTATTGTCTGTACGGCAGTAAGATGCACATGATGAAAGACATCTTCAACAAGATGACAAGTCCTTTCTTCAAATTCGGACAACTGATGAACCTCAAGCGCATCGCCAAGGAATACTGGATTCCTTATATCGTCTCCAACTTTGAAAAGACAGGCAAATCCATTACGGCAGAACAAGCCGAGACGCTTTGCGAACGGGTAAAGTATAACTCCTGGTATGTGCAACAATACTGTTTCTTTCTCTGGTCACACACAGAGAAAATTGTCAGTCAGGAGATTCTTGACGAGCAACTCCAGTTGGTGTTAGACACCAACGAAGACCTGTTTCTCACAGAGATGGACTCGCTTACCCCCACACAGATAGGCATGCTAAAAGCCATTGCCTCCGGCGAGAAACACCTCAACGCCAAAGATACTGTAGAGAAATACGGATTGGGGCAGCCTCAGAGCATCACCCGCAACAAGAAAATACTGGTAGAGAAAGACTTGATAGACAAGCGCATGACCGACTTCACCTTTGTAGACCCAGTATTCGAATTGTGGTTAAAAAGAGAATACGGAATAGAACCATGTGCCAGCTAACCCATTCATCTACGGCCGACTTGCCTAACAGGTACTCTCTGCCTGTATGCCGAAATATTCGTTTAGCTCGGCGATGGCGGCTCCGTCGGTATTGACAAGGTCTTTGACGAGAAGGCCCTTCTCCAATAGCAAGATACGAGAGGAGATGTCTGCCACGAAGTTGAGGTTGTGACTGGAGATGATGACCGTTGTGCCCTGTTCCTTGCAGATGCGCTGAATCATGTGGGCGATGGACATCTGCGAAGAGGGGTCGAGATAATTGAACGGCTCGTCGAGAAGCAACACCTTGGGCTGGACTATCATGGCACCGATGATGCCTATCTTCTGGCGGTTTCCCTGCGAAAAGTCGCGGAGGTACTTCTTGGTGCCCATAATCTCTCCGTGCATGAAACCCTCAAACTGGGCCAGGCGTTCCTGCAATGCCTCGTCATCGATGCCATAGACATCGGCAATGAAGGAGAAGTACTCTTCAGGCGTAAGGAAGTCGACGAGGAAACGGCCGTCTATATAACTGCCCGTGTACTCCTTCCACGCCTCACTCTCATTCACCCGTTGGCCACAACTCTCCACATATCCGTCGTTAGCCTCTATGAGGTCGAGCACCAGACGCAGCAAGGTGGTCTTGCCGGCACCATTGTTGCCTACCAGTCCTACCAGTTCTCCCTCTGCTATGTGCAGCGACTCGATATCGAGCACGGTATTATTATTGTATCTCTTCTTCAGATTCTGTATTGTAAGGATATTCATTTTTCTATGTATTTATCGGTTTTACTGTTTCGGGAACGTTACTCCATGTATTTCTCCATACGGGCATAACGGTGGCGATGATAAGTGCTTGCCACAAGGGCTATCACCTTGCGGTGGAAAACCAGACAGACAGCTGCCAGCAGCACACAGACAAGGCACCACACCCGTTCACCCCACTGCCAATAGACGGCAACAAGAGCAGCCATGGGCAGAAGGAACACCAAGCCATAGAGATTGATCTTTGCATTGGCGCCCTGCATGCTGAACATAGACTGCGAAAATATTTCGAGGCGCGTGGAGAAGAGGCAGGTGGGAAGGTTTACCAGATTGACCGTCACAGCCATAGCCAACGCACCGATGACCGTCAGTACCGACACGTCGTGGGAAAGCAGCAGGAACACCGATGCCAGCACCGTCATCACGGCGCTGATACTTAGATAGAAGTAATAGGAGTTGCGCAAGAGTTGCTCTACGGCGACTGGCTTGGTCATTAGTCCCTGAAAGTAGTTGGCCTCTATGCCGAAAGTCCACTGCGAGAGCACCACCGACGGCATGAGTACTACACCCACGACATAGGCTGCAAGCGGCACATTGCTGCTTTGCGGTTCATCGGGCAGACACGCCATGAGAAGGGCATCGAGGAAGAACACCACCACCATCAGCAACACCATGTTGCGCACACGCTTAGCACGGAGCAGACCTATATACTGCAGACTGCGGAGCGTGGTATGCCCGAAGCTATGGAAGCGTGACGCTTTGTTGTTTTGCTCGTTGTAAATCTTCAGTCCGTAGAGATAGCTAACGAGTCCTGCCACTATCAACAACGCCCATACCCACATACCGAGACAGAGCACCCAGCATGGCATCCACGTATTAAACACCACATATACGGTGAGTACGGCAAACATAAACAGCCAACCGCCAACAAGCGGCAAGCGCAACATCCACCTGTTTGTCTTGCAGTAGCACGTCACATAAAAACCGTTGATGAACGAGAACATCTGCATGAGCAGATAACCCGCGACAGCCTGCGACACGGGCATCAGCCACAACAGCAGGGGGAACATGAGCAATGGCAGTACATAATTCCAGAAACTCGTCAGATTGGTAAGGAGCAGAAACCTGTTCCACACGCTCTCGGGCACTGGCCGCGTCTTGACATACTCGTCCATGGCTGTGGAGTCGCGTTTCATTACACATTTCAACAACATGTCGGGAAAAAGCATTACCAATGCCATGATGACAGCAAGTGAGGAAGGCATACCGTCGGGGAAGAGTTCCTCGCCATCGCTGGTAGCGCCGAAGTAGAATCCCACTCCCACGCACACGTATATAAACACCATATAGCCACCCACCACGGCATCCTTCCAAGTGAAGTTGCGCCGTTGCTGAAGCCACCATAACCTTAACAGTATTCTTAGCATATCCGTTATTAATTATCGGTTGTGGGCACAAAGGTAGCAAAAAATATCCTAAATCTCTTTAATCTGCTGAAAATTCCCCTAAAACATCATTAAAATGTAACGTTTCTCTTAAGGCAAACTCTCTAAAGTATGCGGTATCTCACTGTAAGCAACACACTACGTCGACGAATACGATAATCGGAAATACTCTCTGTCAGTTCCGAGGACGTAGAGTGCGAGTAAAGCTTTTTGTCGAAAAGATTATTGCAACGCAACGTAAAGAGCCATCGCTTATGTGAATACTTAGCACTCAACCCACAAAGCACAAAGGACTTGTCCTTCTCATTCATACTATTATAGTAATGAGAACAATTCGCAGACAAGGAAACCCCAGCCGGGAGCAAGAAATCTACAGACGTATCGTTTGTCATTGAGCGCAATGACGCCATAGCACTACCACCGCTGATTTTACTGCCTACACTATAGAATGAACTTTCGTGGCTCGCCGTCATCCATTTAGCAATAGTAGCACTCACATCCATCTTTATACTCCATGTATCATTCGTATAATTCAGTTCCTCCCCTTGAAGAAGAATCGGGCTATTTGTACGGGCATAATTAAGCTGTAAGGCCAGTTTCATGTTCTTCCAGTCAACCCCCTTACTGGCATTAAGTTTTACATTCACACGTTCCGCGACACTCCCCGTAGCTTGACTCTCCACCTTTTCCACTACCCCATCATAAGTACTACCATAAAGCATCTTTGGTTTATTGCGACTCCACCCCAATTCTACATCCACAAAAAACATCTTGAAGATATTTTTATAGTTATAGGACAACCTATTGCTCAACCATGTTCCTGTATAGAGAGACGGAGTGGCATAGCATGAGAGTTGACGATAGTTATTCAAGATATATTGGGCATAAAGGTTTTCAATGACAGGCAACTCCTTTGACAAAAAGCCACTATATGTCAAAGAATGGGAGGCATCAAACTGAAACATCACCTTTGCCTTTGGTTCAAAATTGAGGCCATGAAAAGTTTTTGTATCGTTTTCCAATTGGTCATTCAGGTACTGGTATATATACCCTACAGGAACATTTATATCCATTACTATCTTGCTGAATTTACAAACAGCGTCAATACCAACTCCCGTATTCAATTCGGTCAGGACAATGTGGTTTTTATATTGTTCCAACGTACTCTGCAATTTATCATGATGGACATCACAATAAGCTATCGGGCTAATCTGCAGATTACCTATCACCCAAGAAGACAACAAACCCAATTGGTTTCTGGTTTCGAAATTTCTCCTCTCAACCCATTGGTTCATTTCATTGGAGTACAACAAGTCAGGAAACAGATTGGAATCTACAGAGAGATTTTGAGGTCGCTTTTCGACATTCAACTTAGAAATGAAATCAATGCCACGATCCTTCCGGAACTTACTTGTAAGATGCAGTTCATTATGCAGACGGTAATCCTTCACTCTGCCTTGTTGCATGATGTCGCCTTCATTCACTATACTGTTCACGCCCTTCAAAGAAGAATAGTCTAACATCAGCAAATCTTTTACATAGCGTTTATCTTGGTTTTCTATAAATGCAAGATTTCCATAAGCCATTTCTTTCTGTTGATTGGCGGAGATTCGTTCAGTCATCGTGTGATAAGCACCATCCGGCAAAAGATTGTAGACTGCAGACTGGTTGTCACGACTGTCTCTATCTGACAAAGCACCTATGTTTATGCCCAAACTGCCATTCTTACCAATGCGGTATATGTTATTAAAGGTAGCACTATGAGAACGATTGAAATAATAATACCGCTTGTCTATTCCCGGTGCCGTGGGCATTTCTACTCCAGTCAGGTTTGATGTACGAGTATAATCGTCCCCGTCAAAAGACCGAAGTTCCGTTTCCAAATCGTCTCCCACATTATTACCCTTATAAGTTGCCAACAACTGAGAGTTTTTTCTGAAATAGGTAGCCAACAATTCGCCCGTCCAAAGTCCATTGTCTTCCACACCCCCTCCTATTGTACCGATCAAGTTGAAAACGCCTTTCACCCCCTCCTTCAATTTCAAATTGATAGAGGCATGCTCTTCCGGGCGCAAATTCTTGAGAGCCTTGATATCCTGGTGGTTTTCAAGTACCTGAACCGTAGAGACACTGTTAGGGTCGACATTGTTTGTTGCAATGCCATATCTACCTTTCATCAAGTCGAGTCCTTCTATATAAAAATTCTTTATCGGCAATCCCTTATAGGAAATCTGTCCGGAATTCGCCACTGTTATTCCCGGCATTCTCTTCAAAACCTCTGCTAAAGATTGGTCATTCTTGTTAAGGAATGAAGCTACATTATAATTAACCGTATCTCCCCCCACATAGAT
>CAVKZC010000208.1:0-5785 GCA_963660455.1 Sphaerochaetaceae bacterium
GGCATTTTGAGCGGCTTGCCGTTCTCGTCCTTGCCGGCTAAAGGCGTGTTTTTCCAGTATTTACCCGGGTCGGATTTGTAATCAGCCAATGCCTTGTTGAAATGTTCCCGTGTTGTCTTGAAATATTCTTTGTCCGTGATTATTATAGGAGAACTTGATTTTCTGACAGAGATTGCTGTAAAAGCATGCTCGTTGTCATCTGTTTTTGCCTCAAGGATTATCCCCGGTAGTCCGTTCAACTTCCAAGGACCTACATTCTTGGGAATATCGCAATACCAAGCAGACCATTTGCGCCCTCTAAAAGTAGTTGTCGCTTGATGGCATGAATATCCGCAAACTTCCTTTGTACTGTCCGACAAAATCCAGTTTATCTTAGGTATTTCTTCTTTGTATGTATAACTGTCTATTGATACTTTGCCATAATAATCCAATTGGTTTGAATTTGCATTCTCCAACACGACGTCCTTAAATTCGGGATTATACATGCTGTAAAGTTTCATAAACTCACCGTTGGTTATTTGCTGCTTTACAGCAAGGGCAGAGTCGAGTCTGTAAGAGCCGTAACTCTCATATTTGGAAATGGAATCCCCCATTTCCAATATTGCATGGTACTCTCTCATATCCCCGGCGTCATGGTCAACAATACGATAATGGTAGATACATTCCATGGCACTTGTGTCAACCGCTATGTTTTTGCTCAGTTTGGCAGGTTCATCTGTCCACGAGCCACCTATAGATACAGTCTGTGCCTTAGCCCATAATGGGAGTGTCAAAACCAACAGGCAAACGATTTTTCCAACCATAAAAAATATTTTTTCTAGTTAGTTAGTTTGATAAAAATAACTTGGTAAATTTCTGCCCTTTTTACTCAGAGCGCCCTGTAAGGGCAACCTGCGCATAGCCCAGGGCAACGCCCTGGGTATACGAGGGGATTAACGTGCGCCTTGTAAGGGCAAAAGCGCTATAAAACATCTTGCGCATGATAGCGCTTTTGCCCTTGCAGGGCGACATTCTCCCTTGCATCATAACCCAGGGTGAAGCCCTGGGCTAGGCGCTTCTGCCCTTTCAGGGCGTGCAGGAGAATGTGCAAAATTATTACCAAGTTGACTAACGAACCTCTGCGTGGACATTACCTTGTTCTCCGCAATGTACAACGTTTAATTCTTCCAAATAGTCCGTTAAGTCTTGAATGCTTTCGAAGCACTCTGGTCCCACTGTCATTAGTTGTTTTCCACACGAAGTAGTAACAACCATACCGTGGCTGGCATTTGCTGCTACAGCCATCAGTCCGAAGGCTGACATTAAGATTAATTTCTTCATAATAGTTCTGCTTTTATGGGTTTATAATGTTGTTATTTGGTATGCTTTGAAGCATTCAAATTTTATTCTTTTTCCAACGGATTGTAGAACATTTTCCGTCTCGGCATTTTTATGGTATTGCCGTTTGCGTCTTTGGCTTCGAAAACCAAGTTTTTCAGATATTTGCCGGGATTCGACTTGTAGTCTAACTGTAATGCATTAAAACGCTCCCGTGTTGTCTTAAAGTCATTCCTTTTCTCGTCGGTAATGGCTGACTTGGATTTTCTGACGGTTGTGGCAATGAAATGGTGGTCATTGTTGTCTGATGAAGCTTCGAGTATCAAACCGGGTGTTCCGTTTAGTTTCCATGGACCGACACCATTGGGTATGTCACAATACCAAACCGTCCAGCTGCGACCACGGAAAGTGGCTATTGCCTGATGGCACAAATATCCGCAAACCTCTTTTGTACTGTCAGACAGTTGCCAATCGAACTGAGGTATAGGCTCTTTGTAAGTATACCTGTCCATAGCGGCTCTGCTATGAAAATACAGGACTCCCGAACTGAAATTCTCGGTCATATAGTCACTGTTGTCTACATGGTATAGATTGTGCAACTTGTTAAGGTCTCCGTAAGTTAAGCCTTGTATGTATACGGCGGCAGAATCTGCTCTATAACTTCCGTAATCCCAATACTTGCAGACAGAATCTCCCAGCTGTAATATTCTGTCGTATTCTCGCATGTTTTGCAAATCACGATCAATGACTTGGTAATGATAGATTACTTCTATCTTACTGGTATCCATCGTGATGTTGTTTTCTATTTTCGCTGGTAGTTTCATGTATTCACCAGTTATTATGGTCTGTGCATGTGCCCATAAAGAGAAAAAAGTCAGAAAGCAAATCAATAGAATTTTATTCATGCCAAAAGTATATTTAACGAGTTAAATTAAGCCAAGGAGATGCTTGTTTTGCATCCCCTTGGCAATGCCTTGTTAGTGACGAATTTCGGACAAGGCCGACGAACTGCTGCTGAAGATAAAGGCCGAAGACTGACATTAAGATAATTTTCTTCATAATAGTATTTTTTTTGTTTGTTCTACGGATATTTTGGCGCCTTGTATCCTTTATTCAATATTTATGATTCCTTGGTACATACTGTTACCGTCCGAGACGGTTATGGAATATTCTCCACTTAACCTTTGCGGAAGCGTGAAAGTCGTACCTATTATATAATAGGTATAAGTACTTCCTGCCTCTCCCTTAAGCGTGAGCGTATAGCCAACAACTTGATTCGGAAAAGTAAAAGTATTGTCGGTAAGGTCAATGACCAAGGGGCGTCTGGGCGCTTTGCTCCCACGTATAGTCCCATAGCTGTTGGCAACCAAGCTATACGATAAAGTATAAGACTCGGCTTTAGAAAGAGCAGGGTGTAAAAATAACGCCCCCCCACAAACAATTAGGTTTACTACGAGTTGTTTCATCTGTAATTGATAATTTGTTTAACGACCGCAAATTTATGTATTTGTCGGGAAAGACGAAAGAAAATAATGGCTTTTGAATTTACTCGTTTTTTACTGTCTCCGTAAAATGCCTAATTAAAGGCTTTTACGGAGACTTTACCAAAATTTTACTTTACCAGCATCTATGAAATTTGTAAGACATACTCGTCAAATTCTTTTGGCTTACCTAACTTTCCGCATAGTTTTTTCAACATTGTTTTTCTGCTTTTAGAGATGGCCGCATCTGACAGATTTTGCAGTCTTGCTATGAAGGACGTAGTAAATCCTAATCTGATTAACAAACAGATTTGGTATTCTTTGTCACTGAGTTTGTACTTTAATTGGGGGATAAAAGCTGGTATAACATCTTCTATAGTGTCTGCTAAATCCTTCCAGTCTTCCTCTGACATTATTTCCTTAGGGTGCAACTCTATGAATTTTATTTTTTTGTAAATGGAAGAGTTCATTAAAGTCAAATCAGCATCGGATATCGAAGGTTGAAAATATTTGGTTTGTATATTGTCTATTTCTGCTTTTAATTTGTCGATGGTGTTTTCTTTTTCGTTGATAACTTGAGACAGTTGTTTGTCATTTTCTGCAACAAGTTTTTTCTTTTCGTCTTCTACCTTTTTGAGTTTAAGCAAGCAGTCTTCGTATAACAGTCGGGAGGCTGCTATTTTCTTTTTCCTATAAGATAGTTGACGTTTATAAAAAAAGCACAGCAATGAGAGTAAAATGACACAAGCGATGACTGTCAGATAAATCATTTGTGTGCTTTGTTCGGCTTTTTGTTCGGCTTCTCTTGCAATCTTTTGATTTCTGCCATAATCATACATGGCTTGCAATTGTTGTAATTGGGTTTTACGTGCTTCTATTAAGTCTGAGTCATTATATTCAGAGCTTTCCAAAGCATACTTCATTGCTTGGACCGGCATATGAACCTCTGCATAATATTGGGCTAATGCCTTTGTCGTTGCAGCCTTGATACTATATGAATGGCTTAACTTTAAACTTTGGCTAAGGTTGTTGTATGCAGAGTCTAGTTGGTTAACAAACATATAGTATGTTCCCTTTTGGTATAATACGTATGCCTTGGCGTCTTCATAATTGGAATTGCCTTCATACCCTGTAGAATTGTAAGCCTCGAAAGCCTTCTTGGCATTGAGGGTGTCTTTTTTCTCTATATAATAGCGGTAGTTGCAACCTAATGCAACGGCAGCTGCATACTCGTTGCCATTTTGTTTAAAAAGGTTGGCCGAATGCAGATTTATAGAAATAACAGAATCGTTTAGTCCTAAATAATTATATGCATCTCCTTGATTTTGATAATTAACGATAGCATTGAATGTATCTTTGGCCAAATAGGCATACTTCTCGGCCTTACCAAAAGCATAAAGTAATTGGTAAGGCAAGTATTGCTTGTCAAAGAGGAATCCCATCTGGCTATACACTCTGTAAAGTGTGGCATAGTCGCAGTCTGCGGCGGTGGTGTCAGCTTGTTCTACGGCCTTATTGTAATTCTCCAAGGCAAGCGGGGCTTCGTGCAGGTCTCTGTAGACGCAGCCCAACACGTAGTTGGCCAACATCTGCTCGTTGGCAGAACCATGGCTGTCGTAATAGTCCGCCACCTCTTTCATTACGCTGTCGGAGGTCATGGGGATGTCAGCTTTGTTCATTGCCTTGTGGTACAGTAACGCGTACCGCATCTTCTGTCCCTTGGAGAGGTCTTCAAGTTGCGGTTTCATGCTGTCCAACAGAGAGATGGCTGCTTCCGCCGAGCCTTCAGTGCAGTCCATGAGGCTGTCGGCACGTTGCAGCAAACTGTCGTATCTCTTGTTGCCTGTACAAGAAACAATGGCAAGCAAGAGCAAAAGCAAAAAACTCATATTTAGTTTCATGCGCATACTTCTTTCCTATATTAATATGCTGCAAAGGTATAAAAAGTTTTTCATATTTCAAAATGAAATATTTACGAGATGCGTTTAAACAAAGTGTAACGGAAAGGGCGTATTTCCTTTCGCTTCAAAAATAAGCAATAAGACTGAGAAGGATGTTCCTACCCCGCAATGCATATTTTAGATAAGAACTACTCATGTCGCTATATGTCGCACGATGGTAGTATTTCTGATTGAAAACATTGGTCAGACTTCCTACAATGTCAATCTTGCGGTATCTATATGAGCATTTGATGTCATTGAATAGTGTTTGCTTTGAAGGAAGTGCACTGAAAAAACTGGCATAATGCTCTGCTGCAATAGTCAATGTCAATGCTTCTATGGGGGTAACACTAACATGGAGCTGCTGGGTAAACAACTTAGTCGATGTTTTTGCCGTGGAAAAATGCAAGGAATTTACATTATATCCCAATTGGTAGTCTACCTCCAGCCAGTCACACATGTTAGAATTAATTCCGACAGATGTTTGTAACATATTGGTATTGAATTGTACAGAAACACCATTCTGCCAGATGTTTGTTTCGTTGAGAAAGCATAGGCATTTAGCGCTTATCGTTCCTTTGAAGACATCAAACCTCTTGCTGATATTGCCCAACATCATAGTACTTTTGAGCGAATTGTTCCCCTCTGTTTGGGAATAAAACACCCAATTGCGTTCAACATGCTTGATCGTTCTTGATTTGCCTTTTCCCCAGTTGAAGCCAAAACTGAAATTCCCAAAGAGCATATGGGCATAATCTGTATAATTGGCAGCGAAAGCCAGCTTCTGATTGTTTTGCCCATAGCTTATGAACGGTGAAGAACGAAACGTCTTGTAGTCGGTCATAACTGGTGCCTCATAGGAGTTGTTGACAGAAGGTGCAGTGCTTCCAAATGATAGACTTGTCCTAAATTTCCAAAAACTGTTTGCTTGCCAACTTACTGTCCATTTGGGTAAGCAGATTTTTTTTTCAGAAGAATCCAGTCCCCAATAATGGTATATGGAGACAGGTATTTGTATTTCCGAAAAAAGGCTTTTGTACTTATAAG
>CAVKZC010000209.1:0-5712 GCA_963660455.1 Sphaerochaetaceae bacterium
AAACATGAAAGTAGGAGATAAACACCTATGATTAGTGTTTACCTCCTACTCGATTATCACCGTAAATTCCAACGCAAAAACTTGCTCCACTGCAAAAATAATGTTACCTTTGCGCACATAACACACATTACACGGTACGATGATGACAATGGAAGAATACAGGGCTGCCATTTTGCAGGCCCTGCTCGACGCGAAGAACGAGGACGGCACACCCGTCGTGACAGAGAAAGAAGCCCAGGAGGCACTCAACGACTTTACCGACGAGGCACTGCAGGACGGCATGCTCTGGAACACACCGCAGGACGTGGCAGACATCATTCTGGAAGGCTGACACACGCCCAAAAAGGGAGCGTCCTTTGCTTTTTCGGTATTTTATTCGTAACTTTGCAACCGCTTGGCGGAGTTACAAGGGCTGATGCGGCTCTACACTAAAGAGCGTATACGCCACAACGACATTACCCCGCAGGCAAAAACGTGTAACGAAGAAACAACAACACTCATGAAGATAGAAAACGAAATCATCCGTTCTGTCACCGCAGCGGTGAAGGAACTTTACGGTCAGGACGTGCCCGAGAAGATGGTGGCACTGCAGAAGACCAAGAGCAATTTTGAGGGCAACCTTACCCTCGTCGTGTTCCCCTTCCTCAAGATGTCGAAGAAGAAACCCGAGGACACCGCACAGCAGATAGGCGAATACCTGAAGGCCCACTGCGCACACGTGGTGGCAGACTTCAACGTGGTGAAGGGATTCCTGAACCTTTCTATCGCTCCCGCCGCCTGGGTGGGACTCCTGAACGACATCCACGCCGACGAGAAGTTTGGCGAGAAGCCTGTCACGGAGAATAGTCCGCTCGTGATGATAGAGTACTCTTCGCCCAACACCAACAAGCCCCTCCACCTCGGCCATGTGCGCAACAACCTCTTGGGTTGGTCGTTGGCACAGATTATGGAGGCCAACGGCAACAAGGTGATCAAGACCAATATCGTCAACGACCGCGGCATCCACATCTGCAAGTCGATGCTCGCCTGGCAGAAGTGGGGCAACGGCGAGACACCCGAGACATCGGGCAAGAAGGGCGACCACCTTATCGGCGACTACTATGTGGCTTTCGACAAGCACTACCGTGAGGAGATAGCCCAGCTGAAGGCACAGTACGTCAAGGACGGCATGGACGAGGACGCCGCCACGGAGAAGGCAAAGGCTGAGGCTCCCCTCATCAAGGAGGCTCACGAGATGCTCGTGAAGTGGGAGCAGGGCGACCCCGAGGTGCGCGCCCTCTGGCAGAAGATGAACAACTGGGTGTATGCCGGTTTCGACGAGACCTACAAGATGATGGGTGTCGGTTTCGACAAGATATACTATGAGTCGAACACTTACCTCGAAGGCAAGAAGAAGGTAGAGGAAGGTCTGGAGAAGGGACTCTTCTTCCGCAAGGACGACAACAGTGTGTGGGCAGACCTCACCGACGAGGGACTCGACCAGAAGCTGCTGCTCCGTTCCGACGGCACATCCGTATACATGACACAGGACATCGGCACCGCCGACCTCCGCTTCAAGGACTTCCCCATCGACAAGATGATTTATGTTGTGGGCAACGAGCAGAACTACCACTTCCAGGTGCTCTCCATCCTGCTCGACCGCCTCGGCTTCAAGTGGGGCAAGGACCTGGTTCACTTCTCCTACGGTATGGTGGAGTTGCCCAACGGCAAGATGAAGAGCCGCGAGGGAACGGTGGTGGATGCCGACGACCTGATGGCAGAGATGGTCAAGGATGCCCGCAAGACCAGCGACGAACTGGGCAAGTTTAAGGACATGAGCGAGGAAGAGCGCCAGGAGATCTCACGCATCGTGGGTCTCGGAGCCTTGAAGTACTTCATCCTGAAGGTGGACGCCCGCAAGAACATGCTCTTCAACCCCGAGGAGAGCATCGACTTCAATGGCAACACGGGTCCTTTCATCCAGTACACCTACGCCCGCATCCGCAGCATCATGCGCAAGGCAGCAGCCGACGGCATCGCTGTTCCGGCACAGCTCGGTGACGACGCACCCATCAACGAGAAGGAGATTGACCTCATCCAGAAGATGAACGAGTTTGCCGCCGCCGTGGCCGACGCAGGCAACAACTACAACCCTGCCGGCATCGCCAACTACTGCTACGAGCTGACCAAGGAGTTCAACCAGTTCTACCACGACTACAGCATCCTCAATGCCGAGAGCGAGGCAGAGAAGACCACCCGCCTCGTCCTTGCCGCCAACATCGCCAAGATACTGAAGAACGGTATGGCGCTACTCGGCATCGAAGTGCCGGAGAGGATGTAATATAAAAAGTAATCTATAATTGCGAAACGTTGCCATAAGTGGGGTAAAATACCTACTTATGGCAATGTTTCAAAATTTGAGCCGTTGCCATAAGTGGGGTAAAAAGTACAGTTATGGCAACGTTATAATCGGTTAAACGCTTGGACGTTTTATTGGTTTTTTGTATCTTTGCCACCGAAAATCAACAAGATGCAAGAGATGGAGCAAAAAATCATAGGAAGAGAAAAAGAACTGCATTTGATGCAACAATGTGCAAGTTCTAATAAGGCTGAATTCGTGGCAATTTATGGTCGCAGAAGAATTGGCAAAACATTTCTTGTCCGCCAATATTTTGCAGACAAGTTCGATTTTTATGCAACAGGCATATACCAAGGTTCCCTAAAAGACCAGTTGCGTAATTTTGGCGAGCAACTGATGGCTAAGTCCAAAAGATTTACCACAGTTCCTAAAGATTGGCATGAGGCTTTTGCCATGCTTCGTGAATATTTGGGCAATTTGCGGAAGAAAAAGATAGTCATCTTCTTGGACGAGTTACCTTGGTTTGACACACCACGTTCTAAATTCGTGCAGGAATTAGATTATTTTTGGAACACTTGGGGGGCACAACAAGACAAGTTGAAGTTTTTTGTTTGCGGCTCGGCAGCTACATGGATGATAAAGAACCTGATAGGAGCCAAGGGCGGATTGCACAACCGCCTCACCCATAACATACGGTTACAGCCGTTCACGTTATATGAAACGGAACAACTGCTGTTCCAAAAGCATATCAATTGGGAACGATATACGATCCTGGAATGTTATGCCATCTTTGGTGGTGTTCCTTACTACCTGAATATGCTTGACAGTGAGGAGAGTTTGACACAAAACGTAGACAGACTTCTCTTTTCACAAACAGGAGAACTAAGAGATGAATACAACTTTGTGTTTAGGTCACTCTTCGAAGATTATACGATTTATCACAAAATTGTGGAGTTATTGAGCAAGAAGAAAAAAGGAATGACTCGCGAGGAACTACAGCAAGGTTTGAAGATTTCTAGTGGAGGAAAATTTACCGAAGCTTTGAAAAACTTACAAAACTGTGATTTTATTCGAAAATACCATTGTTTTGGGAAGAAACAGCGCGATGCCCTTTATCAGCTAACAGATAATTTCACCTACTTCTATCTCAGTTTTGTCTCTGATTTTGCGGGACAAGACGAATCTGCCTGGAGCAACATGATAGACAATCCTAAAAGAACAGCATGGCTGGGATATGCTTTCGAGCAAGTATGCTTGTTACATCTTTCACAGATAAAACATGCCTTAGGAATCAGTGGCATCTTGACAGATGCGTCAGCTTGGGTTGGTAGCGACGGGGAAGAAAAAGGGCAGATAGATTTGGTAATAGACCGAAGAGACCGTGCGGTAAACCTATGCGAGATGAAATACTCGATGGAACCGTATGAGATTACCAAAGCCTACTACGAAAAGTTGCGTTCGCGCATGTCTCTATTCAAAAGAGTGACAGGCACAACCAAATCATTGGTCAGCACCATGGTCACTACTTATGGCATCAAGCGTACCAAGTATTGCGATGTAGTGAATCGGGTTGTGACGATGGACGACTTGTTCCAGTGAAACTTAACGGAAAGTTAATGTTTGCGCCATAAGTGCAGAAAAATGTACCGGAGGTATTGTAATATGTGCAGAAAAATGTAACGATGCGTATGGAAAGGCTTATATTACAGCAACTTAGTTGTGATTGGAACTCTTTGCAGCATTAGCGCCTTTTACTTAGTGTGTCGTGAAGGGAGTTATTCCCCCTTGTGCTCCTGCGCGTAACGTATGTTGCGGGGATGGTGGAGGAGGATGGCCTCGCGGAGGTCGGATGTCTCGAGGTGGGTGTATATCTCTGTAGTGCCGATGCTTTCGTGGCCGAGGAGCGCCTGGATGACACGCAGGTCGGCACCGCCCTTGAGCAGGGCGGTGGCAAAGCTGTGGCGCAGGGTGTGCGGCGAGATGGTCTTGGTGATGCCCGCCTGCTGGGCGTACTGTTTGATCATGATGAGTACCATGGTGCGTGTAAGGTGCGCCCCGCGGCGGTTGAGGAACACATAGTCCTCCTCGCCCGGCTTGATGTTCATCACGTTGCGGTCGTAGTACCAGTAGTGCAGTTCCTGTATGGCCTTGGGCGAGATGGGTACGAGGCGTTCCTTGCTGCCCTTGCCGAGCACACGGATAAAGCCCTCCTCTTCGTAGATGTTGCTCAACTGTAGGTTGACCAGTTCGCTGACACGCAGTCCGCAGGAGAAGAGCACCTCTATGATGGTCTTGTTGCGCTGTCCCTCCCATTTGCTCAGGTCGATGGCCTCCTCCAGCCGGTCCACCTCCTCTACGGTAAGGTATTCGGGCAAGTGTTCGCCTATCTGGGGCGACTCCAGCAGTTCGGTGGGGTCGTCCTTGATGTATCCGTCCAGTTGCAGAAAGCGGTAGAGCGACCGCACACCGCTGAGGATGCGCGCCTGCGAGCGTGCCCCGATGCCCATGTCGTGGATGCTGGCAGAGAAATGCTGCAGGTCGTCGAGCTTCAGTTCGGTGAGCTGCTTGCCACACTTTTGCGCATAGGTCTCGAGGAAGTCGAGGTCATGGCGGTACGCCTCCAGCGTGTTGGGCGAGTAGTTGCGCTCCAGTTTGAGGTAGCGCATGTAGTTTCGTGCAATTTCAGAACTTGAATCCTTGCCTGTTTCCATATTTATTGTTACCTTTGCTGCAAAGTTAATAAAAAAGGCAGTATCTGCCAAGCAAAGAACCATCATAAACAGCGCATGAAGATGAAAATACAGATTGTGAACGGTCCCAACCTGAACCTCCTTGGTGTCAGGGAGCCAGGCATCTACGGCAGCAATTCCTTCGAGAGCTACCTGCCCCAGTTGAAAGCCAAGTATCCCGATGTGGAGATAGACTACTACCAGAGCAACATAGAGGGCGAGTTGATCAACAAGTTGCAGGAGGTGGGCTTCACCTACGACGGCGTAGTGCTCAACGCCGGTGCCTACACGCACACCAGCATAGCCCTGCAAGACTGCATCCGCAGCATGAAGTGTCCCGTGGTGGAGGTACACATCTCCAATGTACACAAGCGTGAGGAGTTCCGCCACCATTCCTACATCTCGTGTGCATGCCTCGGTGTCATCTGCGGCTTCGGTCTGGCCTCCTACGACCTCGCCATACAGGGCATATTGTCAGCACGCGGATAGAGGGTAGCCCAGGGACAGGGAGAGCAGAAAACGATTTCCTAGTTGGGAAAAAATATTTCGACCTGTACGGTTGGAACATCACTGTCATTCCATGAAAGTTGTCCCCAGCACGCCCTGAAAGGGCAGAAGCACCTAGCCCAGGGCAACGCCCTGGGT
>CAVKZC010000210.1:0-5692 GCA_963660455.1 Sphaerochaetaceae bacterium
ATTACCCAGGGTGATGCCCTGGGCTAGGCGCTTCTGCCCTTTCAGGGCGTGCAGGAGAAATGTACCATCTTATTTTTTTACGATTACTAAAAGGGTAAAAAAGTAAAAGAATAGTATGGTTTGTCCACCTATTATCCGTAACTTTGCAGCAAAATAGCGAGAAGAAAGATGTATTACGTATCCAAGAAGATGGAGATAGCAGCATGCCACCGGCTCAGCCTCTCCTACGAAAGCAAGTGTACCAACCTGCACGGACACAACTGGACGATAACCGTGTTCTGCAAGTCGCAGGAACTGAACGAAGACGGCATGGTGGTAGACTTTTCCCATATCAAACACCGCATACACGACGTACTGGACCACGGCAACCTGAACGAACTGCTGCCGTTCAACCCCACAGCAGAGAACATTGCCCGATGGGTCACCACCCAGATACCCGAATGCTACAAAGCCATCGTACAGGAGAGCGAGGGCAATGTGGCTGTTTACTGCGATGACGCGAAGACTGACGGAAAGGAGGCCTTGTAATGGGGGTATACCGTGTCAACGAGATTTTCTATTCCCTTCAGGGCGAAGGCAGATGGGCAGGAAGGCCGGCTGTCTTCGTGCGCTTCAGCGGCTGCAACCTGAAGTGCCCGTTCTGCGACACCGACTTCCGTGACTATACGGAGATGACAGCCGACGGGATTCTGCAGGAGGTGCAGAGGCTCACGCCCGTCTGCAGGTTTATTGTCTTTACAGGCGGTGAACCAACGCTGCAACTGGACGAGAAACTAACAAGCCTGTTCCACACCCACGGCTATTATCTCTCCATGGAGACCAACGGCACGCGCCCTGTACCCGAAGGCATCGACTGGGTTACCTGCTCGCCCAAGGCGGCTTTCGTCAGCCACGGCACCCCCGTCATAAAAACAGCCCAAGAGGTAAAGGTGGTATTCGACGGTGTACACGAGGTATCCGACTGCGGCATTGAGGCCGACTACTACTGCGTGCAACCTTGCGATGTGGGCGACGAGGCTCGTAATGCAGACATACTGCAACAGACCATCGACTTTACCCTCGCCCACCCCCAATGGCAACTATCCCTACAGCAGCACAAGATTATCCATGTGAGATAGTTCGATTTTATTTGAATTTCTCTGCCGGCAGCTTCATCGCCTCTTCTATATCTACGGCATCGTAAGGCACGGAGCCGCGGCTCAGTTCCGGAATATTGAAACTCTTCAGGCAGTCGTCATAGAAGGAGGGCGACTGCTGTGGCAGCAGGAATGGCTTGTGTGCCTTTCCCCCGCGGTCTACGTAGCAGAAGTACGGTTTGCCGTACAGACCGTCGTCACGCTTGCTGGCAAAGACAAACCAGCGACTGCTGTGCGACCAACTGTGATAGGTGTCGCTGCGCTGGCTGTTCACTACCGCCAGCGTGTCTACCCTACCCGTCCGCAAATCTATCATGCAGAGGTCGGCCTCGGGATGCCAGATAGGGAATGTGCCGTAGTCGGCCACCGTAAAGAGGAGAAACCTGCCGTCGGGACTGATGCGCGGATGGCATACCGACCGGGCCTTGTATAGGGTGTCCACCTGCGACGCATCGGTAGCTATCTGTCCCGTACGCTCGTCGAACGGTATTCTAACGAGGTTATAATGCAGTCCTTTCAGGTTGTCGGTACGCAGACCGCCCCTGTCTGCCACGCAGTAATAGATGTACCTGCCGTCGGGCGAGAAGGTGGGAAAGGTCTCCAGTTGGGTGCTGTCACAGGTCAAAGGCGAGGAAAGGATGGTGTTGCGGTCGAGGTCTGCCACGTAGACATCGCTCTTGGTATCGTACACCTCCAGCCGCTTGGCAGCATCGGCATGGAAGGCCGGAATGATGACATTGGTAGAGAAGGCGACGTACCTGCCCGAAGGACTGAAACCATAGTATACACTGGAGGATACGAGCGAGTCGGTCTTGAGGTCGAGCTTACGCAGACGGCCGTTGCGGTTGAGTATGGCTCCGCCCCCCGGTCCGCGTACATACATCATGCTGAGCCGGGCATCCTGATTGCCGAAGGCATGACAGTTCATGCAGCGGTTCTCCTGCAGGTTATGGTCGGCAAGGGTCTTCTCCTCCCAGTTTTCTATGCACCGTTGCTTTATCTGCAGTTTGTTCCATGCCTCATAGTCGGGTTCTATGAGGCGATAGGTAAGGTAAGGGTCTATGCTGTCGCCTGTCACTGTCCACGTAAAGGGCTTGTATTCTTTCCACACGCCGTCTTCGCCACAGGCATACACCTGTACGCTTACCTTTCCCCCTGAGGCTTTCTGCAAAAAGGTTTTCCATTCGCCCATACCAAACTGCACACTGTTGCCGCTGCCCGTAACGGACAACGAATGCTGTCCGCCATCTTCTGCAGCGGAAGGGGGCGTACAGGACAGCACCACCTCCGTCTCCGTTACGGCACTGTCCCTGAGCAGGAAGTTGAGCGGTGCTATGTTTACCGGTATGGTCACCCCGGCATAGTCGGGATATATGGGTGGCAGACAGTTCTGCTTTACGGCATTCTCGTGCCCTGCAGAGCACGAAGCCAGCAGCAAGCAGGCGAGCATCAGTGTATATACTATATGTTTCATCGTCTATGAGGTCAGTTATTGGTGTGGTTTGTCGAGCTTCAGGGCAGGTGCCTTGTCGAAGTAGTACCAGTAGGTATCGCGGAAGGCATCGTTGCCCCGCTGGTTGTTGTACTGGCCGAAACGTTGCAGGACGTCCGGTCGGGTGATGTACTTCTTCCATTCTTCTGGGGGAGCGTCAGTTCCTGCCAGATAGACCATGAGGGCTTCCTGGTAGAGTTTGACGTTGCACTGAGAACTGTTCTGCCGGAAACAGAAACGGTCGTAGTCTCTCTTGAACGTATCCATATCCTTGAGCAGAAGGTCACTGCAGAGCAGGTAGTCGAGGGCTATACGGTTGTCCGGATTGCTCTCCAGCAGTTCGTGCATGATGACATACGCATTGTCATCCAGACGGAGCGTATCGGTGCTGTTGACGGGTTTCTGCTGATATGCGCTGAGCGCAGCAGAGGGGGCAGACTTGCCTGGGGCGAGTGCCTGGAGCATGTCGGCAGCCCATTGCCGCCACACCCATGTATGCTGCAGCATACGCAGGTACTTGCGCGCTGCATCACGGTCACCGTTCACGATACTTATTTCGGCCAGACGTTTCACCATGCGTATGTTGCGGTTGTCTGGCGAACTGACATGGGTCAGCATGGCGGCCCTCTCGGCAAAGGTCATGTCGCCAAGTGCCCAGTACAGTTCGCCCAGAAACAGGAGGGTCAATGCCGGCGTACCGGGCCCTACGGTCTCGAAGGTGCCGAGGACATTGGGCTGACAGCGCAATAGGCGGTCGGGCAACAGTCCGCGCTGGGCACTGACGAGGTTGTAGTAGAAAAGGCTGTACTGGTCGGGGGCAGCATTGGCCTCCACCATACGCTCCACTTGTTGGTAGTTGCCGAAACGGTATTCGGCATCTACCCCAAAAATTCTCTCATAATCCATCTGGGGCTTGACAAACTTCCCTATGCCTGGCCAGGAGAAGAGGGTCTCTACGTCGAGCAGCCAGTACCTCTTGCCCAGAGGGATGAGACAAAGCGCCAAACTTAGGAACACGACGCGCAAGAGTATCTGCCTCCGTTCCATCTGCAGCACGGCACCTGTCAGCACCAGCACTGCAAACACTGCCACACCGTAGCCGAACAACCAGAAGGCAAGCAGTGTACCCACCACGACGAGCAGGCAGTCTATGGCGTGATACCACCCACGGAAGCCGGACGCATGGCGGGTCTTCAGACTGTGGTGGGTAAGGAGGAAGCCCACAACCTTCAGGAGGGTGCGGTAGACGATGTAGCCCACTGCACCTCCCGCCACGGCCAACACACTGCACAGGCGGTACGCATAGTCGAGCGAGAAGAGTGCCTCCACCGCCATGACGGCTATTGCCAGGAGCGTTCTTGTCCACCGTCGCTTCAGTCCTGCCTCGCCTGCGGCAGCGTACACGGACGCGCCCACCAACAGCAGGGCAGCAGCGAGGATGGCAGGACCGGCAAAGAGATAATAGTAGAACTGCGTGAGCCAGTCGCCCAGCATACAGGCAAGCCATGCCGGCTTGTCAAAATAGGTGGCAAGCCATACGGGCGTAGAGAGGAAGAGCTGGTTCTGCTCCTGATAGAAGAAGTGGTAACGGTACCACCCCTGGAAGAAGCAGAAGCAGCCCAAGGCAAAGAGGACGACAAGCATGCCGCCCCCATGGCGTGTAAGGAATGTTTTCAGGCTTTGCATAGGTTTCAGGTTTATAGGCGGGCGGGGCAACATTCCGTTGCCCCATGTATCAGACGGGTTTGGTGGCAATGCATTCCATCTCTATCAGCCATCCCGGACGGCACACCCTCGCCTCAAGGATGATGTGCGGCACCGACGGATAGAGACTGTTCATCATACCATTGACGGCAGGATAGTCGGAGATGTCGCGCAGGTAGACGATGAAATAGCGTATGTCGTTCATCGTGGCGTGGCCGTCAGCCAAGAGGGCACCGATGTTCTCAAGCAGTCTGCCCGTCTGGCGTATCACGTCGCCCTCGTACATCACCTGTCCGTGGTGGTCTATACTGGCCGTTCCCGAGATAAAATACTGTTGCTTGCCGGGCAGGGTAAGGCGCGTGCCACGCTCGAAAGCCACACCGTATTCGTGGGTGGGGTTGAGGTGGTCCAGGGCCTGGAGGTATTTCTTGTCCCCTTCCTCTATGCCGGGCACGGTAAGGAAGTCGATGGCCACAAGGGCATGGCGCACAGGGGTGGCGCCACCGATGCCCGTACTGGCTATATAGTGGGTAGAGGCTGTCATGCCGTGCTGCGCAAAGACATCGTTGCGTGCCTTCACCACTCCCTGATAGTTGACATCTATACCCGACACGTATATCCACGTGCGCACGCAGTTGCGCTCCATGGTCAGCGAACTGTCGGCATCGGCTATCAACTGGAGGTATTTGTCGAATATCATGCGTGTCTGTGTATAGGAGTCCTTGCCCAGGGCTTCTTCCTCTGTAAGCCGTATGCTGTGGAAGAGTGCGGGCACTCTGCTGTCGTCTGTCTTGACAAGGAGCGACACCTTGCTGCCATCGAGGGGCGGTTGCTCCACCACGGTAAGGTGGGCAGAGCTTAGTATTTCCGTATAAAGAGGGGATGACTCAAGTTGGGCCATCTGGTTCTGCGAGTCGCTGAGGAACACCTTGCAGTATTGCAGGGTACGTCCGTCTATGGCCTCAGCATCGAGCCATGCTCCAAATTTAAGGTAAAGGGCACCGAGGCGTTCCAGGAATGTACCTTTGTTGCCGGGTGTCAGTATCGTATATCTTTCCATATTCTGTTTATCTATCATACCATAAGCACTGCAAAGGTACGGATACTTATCGTAATAAAAGAACACGCGGCGTTCTTTTTGCTTACTTTACCTATTTAGTGATGATTAAAAAATAACTTGGTACAGTTTGCGCCCCCTTTTACTCAGAGCGCCCTGAAAGGGCAACCTGCGCATAGCCCAGGGCAACGCCCTGGGTATACAAGGGGTTAACGTGCGCCCTGTAAGGGCAAAAGCGCTATAAAACATCTTGCGCGTAGTAGCGCTTTTGCCCTTTCAGGGCGACATTCTCCCTTGCATCAT
>CAVKZC010000211.1:0-5666 GCA_963660455.1 Sphaerochaetaceae bacterium
CATCGACGACTATTCCCCAACGGAAGCCAACCGCCAGACCAAGGTGATGCTCCACCTCAAATGACTTTTTCCTATTGACATACGATAAAAGTGAAACAATCAGTTACAAGAATAGCCTGCTCGTGATGAGTCGGCTATTTTGCATATTTGGGTCTGCGAAAATTAACTGTTTGTGTCCTCAGATAAATATCTTTCCCGATTTTACATCCTCAATCAGTTGTTCTGAATCATATTCGGGATCTCGCCATTCGCATGACACACGTCGATCATATTCAGCATCGAATCTGCTTATCACTTCTTTGATGTCGTTCGGCAATTTATCCATAGCAAACGTATATGAAGTATATGGCATTTGGTGATAGTAAGCTCCTGCTATTGCTCCAGTGATAGCCCCCATGGTATCGGCATCTCCGCCAAGTGATATGCAAAGCCTCAGTGCATCCTCGTAATCCTTGCTTTCAAGGAAGGCAATAATAGACTCCGGGACTGTACCTTGGCAGCTACCGTCAAAACTATATGTTGGACGGATTTCATCACAAGTACGGTTCAAATCGTAACCGAACGTCTCTGTTATATAGCTGCGTATATCTTCCTTTGTCTTTCCTATACGAGCCATGAATATTGCAGCAGCAGTAGCCTGAGTACCTTTAATGCCTTCTGGATGATTGTGGGTTACTTCCGCAGTAGTCTTTGCCACTTTCAAAGTTTCCTCTAATGTTGCGAAAGTAAAACCGACTGCCGATACACGCATAGCTGCGCCATTACCCCACGACTTGTAAGGCTTGGGATTGTCCGACTGCAACCATTCAGAGAACATTCCGCCATACGCTCCCATAGGATTTGGATATTTACGTCCCCATTTTTGCAAGTAAGACACAAGTCCCTTCTTTGTATGCCTTTTGTCGTTCAAAAGCCAGTCTGCCACAGCAATGGTCATGATGGTGTCATCAGTATAATCTGCATGAGAGGCATAAAGATTGATTTCGGTAGTCTTATGCGGATTGAACTCATAGATGCTGCCAGCTATATCGCCAAGGATGACCCCGACTAATATTGGGTTGTAATATGACTTCGGGGTCTTGCCTGGTTCATTTGCTTTTCTCTTGGTATTTGTATAATCTATGCTTTCGTACCATCTGCGGAATGTGTCAGGTGTCTCACACCATCCCCAATGACAGAAGCGGTTATAAAGGATAGCCTTCATTGATATAGGCACACCATCTTCAGAACAAAAATTGCCAAGTCCCTCTCTGATATAGTATAAGGTTTCATTAAGAAGGTAGTTATCATGGTCAAAATGGAAACGCACCCAACATTGCTCATAATTGTGCCCGACATTAGCCCCCATATCTTTTGGTACATTCTTCCCGTAATAGAAGCAATGCTTTAAGTATGGAGCTACAATAATATCGTAGAATTTCCTTGGTAAATAGACGTTATGCATACCTGCGGCTTCCTTGAATAGCGGTGCGATTTCTTTGTCCTTGAACCCAGCGATGCCGCATCCAATACGGGTTACAAGAAAACGATACTCCGGATTTCTTTTGGCAAACTCGATGAACTGCTCCACATATGGTTTGATAGTATCTATCCCACCTTGCATCGTTGGTATGGCGTAGGACTGCCCTGTAAGTCCTACGCCTACGCCCCATTGCGCTCCGAACTTAGTATGGGCGGCCTTTGCGGCACCGCCAATGTGATGACCAGCGAGATTGCTGCCAAATACGAAAATCTCATCCTGCTCCAGTGTATCTATTTTGTCTGAAGCAATATTGGGTTGCTCTGTTCTATTTCTGCTCATACCTTTTCTTTTTTCAAAAGTTCTAAAAGTCTATCGAAGCCATTGTCCTTCTTGATATTACCACGTGTAATATACTGCGACATTCCTTTGTGCCCTTTGGTAATAATACGCCCTTCTTCTTGAAGTTGTTTCCAAAGTTCTTCTCCAAACAGTTCTTTCCATAAAGATTCCGAGCGAAGAATTAAAAACACCTTGTCTGTCTTTGTTGCGAGGTATTTGGCTAAGAGGCTTGTGTATATCATTGACGGAAGATGCTTAACCCCAACAGAGTGTTTGAACTTAACAGAATGATAACCTATGAATTGCATAAATGCTATGTCATGATAAATGGGGTGCCCAACTTCTGTAGAGGGTAGTCCATATGCTTCCATAGCAAGACTTGCGAAAGACTGCTCCCAATAGTGGTCTCCTTGTATTCTCGAAATTTCATAGTTGTCATATATGGCAACATTGCGAAAAAGCAAAGCATTTTTCATCAGACACATCAGTTGCTCCTTTTCCCTAATAGGTCTTTCCATACATGCGTCTTTGTTTACTTTTTCTACATAACCAGGGTTAAGCGTTAGTATCACTACTTTCGCATCCAACAAGTTACCAGAGAACGGCATCGGTGGCACGCCTACGACATACTGATAAAGGGATTTGCTCTTTGCGTTGAACTGATGAATGAATGTTTCATCGCCAGGATAGATGAGTTCATCCTCTTCTTGGTCCGACCATATCTTTGAACCATACATCTTGCCAGCAAGCATACCCCATCCATTTTTAAGCCAGATACTACTCTCTGAAACGTCTATCTTGCGAAGTGTCTCCTTAGGCGTAGAGATATACTTGACAAAATCACGGGTATTGCCATTGAACCGAGAGCCAATTTCTTCATAGTCGTAATGCACCTCGTCGAAGTAACACTCCACTTTTCCATCGTTGGTGTCATGTTCCCAATAGCGATAAAGTATCTCTTCCGTAAGCAATTGAAAGAGCGCAGAGAAACTCATTCTTTCAGGAAGTTCAGTATATGAGACAAAATCTTCATTATTTGTCCTCAATGTCTCAATATACATTGCAATACTTCGTTTTGCATTATACTCATAGCCACAATATGAAGGGTCTTCCATATGACGTTTGATGTCCTCAATAAAAGCTGGCAGGAGATTGACTCCACGCTTCAGGCGGTAGGCTATATGTGCGATTTTAGTCCATTCATCTGCTTTGTTGTATTCCGATGCACAACCGTCTATATATGAGCGTACAGACATTGGCAATCTTTGCTCCGATGTATGAATAAGCGTAATCATAATTATTCTGATTTAGACATTTAAAAATCAAACGGATACTTTCGCCAGTTCTTGGCTTTGCAAGCTTTTTCATAAGCTTCCTCATCGAACGAATATTCGTATAGTGTTCGTTGTTTGGGCATCTCCTCTAAGGCTTCGGGAGTCATTGAACAACAACAATCATCCTCAATCTCCATCTTATTGAGAAATCCAGAAGCCTCCATTTTACGCATGAAGTTGCGTCGGTCATATTTCTTCTCATGTATCAATTCATATATACGTTGTAGTTCGTCCATTTTGAACTCTTTATCCAAGAGCTTGAAAGCAATCGGTGAAACACGGAGTTTTTCTTGCAATCGTTCTTTTGCCATTCTGATTATCTCTGCATGGTCAAAAGCCAGTGAAGGCAAATGGTTCCATTCGTACCATTGCGCCTTATTGGCATCATCTCCAGCAATAATCTCAAAGTTGTTCTTGCCAACTAGGGCAAAGAACGCAACGGTCAAGACACGTTCACGCGGGTCACGATTGACGGCACTGAACACATGGAACTGTTCCAGATAGACATCCTTTATGTTGGTTTCTTCATGAAGTTCTCTTTTTGCTCCCTCTTCAACGGTTTCGTCCATATTGAGAAAGCCACCGGGCAATGCCCAAGAACCTTTGTATGGTTCTATTCCGCGTTCTATAAGAAGCAGGTTAATGCTTGAACCATCAAATCCAAAGATAACGCTGTCTGTAGTGATTGCAGGATGTGGGTATTTATATGTGTACATAGAATGAATTGTTCTTGTTTACGGCTGCAAAGATACTGCGTTATTTTGACGCAAACAAATGTTTTGGCGTAAAAATGACGCAAGGCGGCCAACTTTAACATTTTACGAGCAAAAAGGTTCCTCGTGTAGAAGAGAAGCCCAAGTCGTTCTCCAACTATAGAAAGTGTCTTAAATGCACAATATTGAAGCTTTCAGAAAGTCTTTACACTTTTGGAACTGTGTTAATTGTGATTGCCGTAATTTGTTTAATTCTATCCGTAATTCATCTACGAGGGCTTTGGCGGAATGGCTGTAATTTTGCACCGTGGATAAATACAGATAAAACAAAGCATGGAAGAAATAAAAATAAACGTAACAAAGCAGACCAAGGAACAGATGGAACTTGCTGCCCATCAGGCACAACTAATCCATCGGTTCAACCACTCGTTGCCTTTCTCCGAGGAATGGTGGAGTCTGCAAAAGGAGATTTTCAAGGGGAAGTTGGGCGAAGGCTCCAGAGTAATGTCTCCATTGACGGCAGTGCGTCCCAATGAGGTTAGTATTGGACGGAACGTTATTGTAATGAACGGTTGTTTGATGATGTCTGCCGGTGGTATCACCATTGAGGACGATGTGCAGATTGCCGCCAATGTGCAACTTATCAGTAACAACCATGACCCTTATGAGCGCAACGTCATTACCTGTCGCCCCGTACGCATCTGCAAAGGAGCATGGATTGGAGCTGGAAGCACTATCCTCCCCGGTGTCACCGTAGGCAAACACGCCATCGTGGGAGCTGCGTCGGTGGTGACAAAGTCCATCCCCGAATATGCCGTAGCCGTGGGAAATCCCGCAAAGGTCATTAAATATCTCGACAAGGAGAGGTTTGAAGAAAAGTGAACGGAATAAGAAATAATAAAAAATACAAGTTCATGAAACCATACATTATCTGCCACATGATGGCATCGGTGGACGGTCGCATCGACTGCGCCATGACCGAACAAATAGATTCGTCCAATGCTTACTACGATGCGTTGGAACAACTTGATTGCCCTACGACCATTGAGGGACGAGTAACCATGCAGATGCACTTTGCTTTGCCAGAACCCTTCATTGCCGCATCATCCGAGTTCATCGGACGCACCGCTTTCCATAAGGCTGCCGAAGGTAAGCCTGGCTATGATGTGGCTATTGACACGCACGGCAAACTCCGATGGCCCGCAAACGAACAGAACGGCCAGCCCTTGCTCGTCATCGCTTGCGAGGATTGCCCGAAGGAATATTTTGATACGCTCAATAGCCAGGGCATCTCTTGGATAGCAGTCGGGAAAAATCATATTGACTTGGCAAAGTCGGTGGAGATGTTGAACACGGAGTTCGGTGTGGAGCGCATTGCCCTCGTTGGCGGAGGTCACATCAACGGAGCGTTCCTTGCTGCAGAACTTATCGATGAGGTGAGCCTGATGATAGGTCCCGGTATTGACGGGCGCAAGGGCATGGCTGCCGTATTCGACGGCATCGACGAGCCTGACCGTCCAGCCACATTGCTCAAACTACAAAGTGTGGAGCGCATGGGCGAAACGGTTTGGATGAGATACAAAGTATAAAAATCGCATAGACAAAGTACATCATGAAAAGAATCCTATCACTTATCGCAATTACCGCCGCAGCTGTCACCTCATTGATGGCTTGCGGCAAGAAGACTTCCACTGAAGCCACAGTTTCCAACCAAGATGCAGCGTCCAAGGTGCTCGTCGCTTATTTCTCTGCCACTGGCACCACGAAAGCCGCCGCAGAGAAAGTTGCCAAGGCTATAGGCGGAGAGCTTTTTGAAAT
>CAVKZC010000212.1:0-5651 GCA_963660455.1 Sphaerochaetaceae bacterium
ATGACGTGATGAACGATGTCGAGCAGGAGGTGCAGGAGGACAAGGCGGAGCAGGAACTTGATGACCGCATTTCCAAAATCGGGCAGTTGGCAAAAACCATTGACGAGGCGACCACTGCCGTCATCAATGCCAAGCTGACGCTGGAGTCCGCCATCTGCCAGTCGCAACGTGAGGAAGGCAAGTTGGACGTAGCCGTTACCACCGCCAGCAAAAAGGTGGAAACTATCAACGACCATATCGACAAGATGTTGAAGGAAGCCCCGACCAAGTTGAAGGTGTCCGTGGAAGTTTCAGATGCCGACTGGCAAAAGATGCAGCAGATGTTTGACGAACACAACAAGCAGATATTGGGCAAGATGCAGAGCCACTTGAAGGAAGTCGATGCCATGTTCGAGAACGAGCGCAGGAAGGTCAACGAACGTTACAAGGAGTACGATGGTGTCTATCTCGGTCGCTACGCCCAATGGTTCGTCGGAGTCTTCTTCTGTCTCGGCTTCTTCGGTTTCTGTGGTATCATTGCCCTGCTGATAGCAAAGCACTATGGGACGTGATGAACGAGCAACCGCTTGACCTTAGGCTTGCGCTTAAAGTCAAGCGGTTGTAAGTTGATTCTTTAGTTGTCGAGAAGAAAAACCTAAATTGCTGTTTTGGTAATATTTGATATGTCTTCTACCATGCCGTTAGAAGCAAATTTTACTTCATAAACGAAAATTGTCCCATCATCACAAGATGTAGTCCAACCTCCAATCGATGGAACTTGTCCTGTCTTGCTTGTAAATTGTTGGAAATAGACTTTTCCATTTATATATACATAGAACAATGACAACGGATATTTTTTACAATTGGATAAGGTGCTTGTCTTTTTTCCTGAATTATATCCAGAAAAATCCAAAGTAATTGTTCCTAACGATGTTGTCAGATATGAAGCAGACTTTCCATTTAATGCGTGGTCTTTGACGGTTGGCGTATCGTTTGTCTTTGCAAGCACCAGATTGGAAGTCTTGCTATCTCCATAAACATCAGTATAGTCAACCTTCACGCTGATTGAATTGTCTGAAACGGACGTAATTGTGTAGACCGTCTCCTTTGAATAGTAAGTGTTAGAACATTTTATAACACTTCCTGCAATCGTGAAGCTACCGCAATCTATAAAATCGGTTCCAGCATAAGCGGCAAGATAACCATCAGAGCTAATAGAGAGAAAGTGTTTCCCGTCAGACCATACTCCGACATATTTACTCTTTGAAGATTCATCCAATTTTTGAAGCGTTAATCTCAAAGATGTATCATCGTCCAAAGTTCCTTTCATCTGTACTTCATAGATGTTTCCATTTCTGGATTTTAGCTCATATACATACATGGGTTCATTATTGCTTTTGCAATATGTCTTAATAATGCCATTTTCGTTTTTCCAACTATCTTCCATGGTGAAACCTGTTGTACATGTTCCATCCGAGTTAAATGTCATAATTTGTCCAGACTTAAGCCATGAATGTGAGTTGTTCCCAGAGATATTGGTGATTTGGAAAGAACCGACAATGTCTGTAAAACTCAGTGAAGAGGATTCTTCATTACTATCATTCCCACATGAGGCCAACACGCATCCGAATACTGCAGCTAACAGCAAGGATGCTAGAACTTTAATTTTTGTTTTCATCTTCAAAATGATTTATATTAAACTTATGTTATGCTATTAAAAAAATGAGAAAGAATATTCTTGTTACTGTTATTTTTTAGTATATAATTATTCATTCAATCTCATTGACTTCTGCTTCATCGACATATGATGACTCGTTTCGAATGTCATCAAAGCGGCCAGAGACAGGCTTTCCTGTTGCTCTTTCAACCAAATCAAGCAGAGCTTGTTTCCTCTTTTCAAAGTAAGTGTAGAAGTCATCATTTCTTATAGCATCCACATCTATTTGATGTGATGAAAGATACCTATTCAGGTCTTCTGTAGTGACACCATGGTTTCGTTCTATACTTGACAGATATTTACTCGGTGCATATCCGCCAATGATACGGTTTGTACGAGCATATATAGGGGTCTTGTTGATGACGGAGTTCCATAAACCTCTGTCAATATTTGACTTCTCGCAATGATTTTGGGGGAATATGTGATGGATGTCTGTTGCTTCTTCTACAAAAGTCGCAAAATCCATTTCCGTTCCCTTTATAAAGTCAAGTGCATGTTCTTTTAATATAAGGGCCATAATGCCCTTATAGGCAGCACTGTTTCTGGTGTATAATTGCTGCAAACGCGAAGCGTGGAAGTTTGAACGGCGAACAGTGTCTGGTTCTGAGGCATCATCATTCACCCATTCCATAAGTCCCAATATGTCGGTCACATACCTTGTTTCATTTGCACCACCATACAATTCACCGAACACACCGCACCAATACCATTTCTCCAACTTCTTTTTGTTGCCAGCATCAAACCAAATGTGTGGATTGATAGCAAAAGCCACAGATAAAGGGATAAGTTGACTGGTATATGGCATGTCTAAAGCTGTGAAAATACGCTGACTGGACAAGAACTTTGTTGACTCCTTTACTCCGGCTATAAGGCGATTTCTAAACTGTTTATAGTCGGCATAAGTAAGGCGCAGTACATCTCGCTTCTTGCACGAAACAGCAGTCCCGTTGTTTTTCCTTTCGTAACTGGCTAACAATGTTAAAGCCGTCAGAAAATCCGTTCCTGTAAATGCTTGCTGTCTCTTGTAGTATAGCTGTCTATACGCAGACAATTCTTTCCATATCTCTGCCCAATCTTTGCGAAGTTCAAAATTGTCTGCTGCGAATGTCGCTGTCGCCAGTTCGAAAACGGTAAGTGAAACGCCACCTTGGTTGACATTCTCAAATACTTGGCATACGGCTTCCTTGGGGACATCGTTGCCAATTTGTATTACTGGTATCTGATACATAGTCATTGGAGCAATGACGGTATCATAGAACTTATCCCAATTATCATCAACCTCATTCGAGTTATGATATCTGGTATATCCCCTTTGCCACCGCATCATTTCTTGCGAGTCAAAAACAATATTCAATGGGAATCTATGTTCTGCATACTCCTTTTCTCTTGTCGAGAGGTCGAGGCGGATATCACGACCGATATTCTCTTTAACCATTTTGTCTTCAGGTATAGACTCTACTGCATCTATCCTGTCAGTCAACGTGTCAAGACACCTTGGTATGTTGAGATAATAGAAACGTTTTATTGGGTTCTTTTTTCCATCAGTGGTTTCTACGGCCTTCTTACTGTACATAGAACGGTAAATGGATGTGTTACGTTGTTGGCCATCAAGAACAAGTCTTTCTGGTTCTACATTCTCCTTGGACTTATCCACTCCTTCAAAAAGTCTATATTTGAAGTGAATATCGTCTCCACCCGTTTGCAGGAACATTGCTGCACCAATGGGATAACCATTGCTGATACTGGCAATTAGAGCACGGATACGTCCATCCTCCCAAACCCAACCTCGCTGAAAGTCTGGTAGCTGCGTTTTACCTTCGTCTATAGATTTCAGAATGTCCGCTATTGATTCGTTATTGGAATTTATCATGTCGTTTATTTCTGCATTTTTTAGAACTATGTGTCTTTGACTTTGGTCTTAGTCATAAAAGACAAACTTTCAAGTACCACCCACACTCCTGCATTGTCCGTACCTTCATGTCTTATGATGCCAGCTTTTTGCATTGCCGACAAGTCTCTCTCTATTGTTCTTGAAGTCACCGACAAAGTCTCCGACATTTGTTTGGCGGAAACAGAAGGGTTTGACTGTATGATGGAAATGATAACACGCTGACGAGCAGAAAGTTTAGTCTCCGACATATCTCCGACATTTGTCTCCGACATGTTTCCGACATTTTCGCCACGTTCGGCTATGACTTCATCCACCGTTTTACGCTGAACAATCGCCATTACTCCACCGCCTGTTTCTTCTATCGTAGGCAATGGTATCTTTGCACGCTCAAACTCTTCGGCAATCTTCTTGTAGCCACGTCCCCATGACTCCACAAATCCGGCCTTATAGAACACGGTGGCAATGTTGTGATTACGAGGATAGGACGAATGTTTCTTCAAGAGGTCGGCCGGAGTCAGCTCTTTTGGCAACAGGCCATAGTTCCAGAGTTCTATGCTACGGTCGTAGATGCGCATTTGGATAGCTGGTCCAGTGTAGTCTTTATGAGCCACAGAGTTGTATATCAACTCACGCAACGCCTTTTCTGGCACTTCCAATTGCTCCACACGTTGTAGCCCTTCGTAATGAATGGGCGAAAGCAGATATTTCGTGCGGAGAGTGTCCACCACACGGCTTGCCATCTGAATAATGTTCCCCTCTATCACGTCCTGGACTATCAAGTCGCTCTCGTCAGTATGGAAACGACCTATCTTGAATATGGCAGAAGGGAAAAACTGCCCCACATGCTTTCCGAAAAGCAAGATAGCGGCATTCTTCAACTCACCATTTGAAGTTATCAATCCGAGATTGCGCAATACATTCTCCGTAGTGGCGTTGGCTTCATCCTCGTCCATACGTCCAGCCTTGATGCTGCATTGCAGGAAATAATCGATGGCATTGCGGTCGATGTCATCAATTGTCGCCCCGAAGACTGGAATGTCATCCCATGACTGTCCCATTTTCTTCATAATGAACTGCTGTAAGGCAAGTCCTTTCAGTTCCTGCTTGGTTGAGCCACTGCGGTAGTGGTACGTTCCCTTATAGGCAATGGGCATATTGCTCGGAGCAACAACAATCTCGATGTATTCTTTATCTCCTTCGGTAAGCAAGTTGACATCCTCCACAATGCCCAGATAGTTGACAATCTTGTTGGGAATGTCTTCCATCAGTTTCTTGGCATCGGGCAAGCCAATCACTTCTTTATTGTCGTTCACGCCTATGTAGATGCGACCGCCATGCGCATTGGCGAAGCCGCATATCCATTTCAGATATTCGTCTCGCCATGACTCCTTGTGTTCTATGTTCTGACTTTCGCTCAGCATATTTCTTCTACATTTTACAGAATCACTCAATTCTAAACCTTGGAATCACCTTTATTGCCAGCGGTTTGCTCGTTGACAATCATAGCTGCAAGTTTAATTGCCTCAGGAGCAACTTGCTCGTCTTTTACCATCTCCACCACTCGGTCTGCAAGCCACAACTTGATGAGTTGTTCGCTATCGCATCTGAAGAACGTAGCCAACCGAAAGACGAAATCCCGATTCGGCATATATTTCCCATTCTCTATCTTACTATAGGTGGCAGTATCAATGTCAAGTGCAGCTGCAATTTTGCGTTGCGGTTGTTTCACTTGATCACGAAGTTCCTTCAATTTATCTGAGAGCAACATTTTGAGTATTCGTTTTCTTGAACTTTTTCCGCAAATATAAACAAATCCTGACAAAACACCAAGAAAATCAAGAAGAAATGTTCTATTCTGCCGATAATTTCTTCAAAAAGATGTTTTATAACATAAAAGGGCGATGCTTTTTCAGTAAAACTGTCTCTTTGTAGTGACTATGCTTCATTGGAATATGTCATCCGAGTTTTCACCTTCTTCCTTAGCTCGTAGAACGAAAGCCAAATCTCCTTCAAATCCCAAAATCGGAAAATTGCCGTTCATTTCCGTGTTAATTTATGTTTTCC
>CAVKZC010000213.1:0-5574 GCA_963660455.1 Sphaerochaetaceae bacterium
ATCATATTGCTGTTGTCTTGACTCCTTTAACTCCTTAACATCTTTAACTCCTTTTTTAAAGAACATGAACAAAGACGAACTTCGTATTCTCCAAGTGGGCAACGTATTGGTTTCGCCCGACATCATCACCGAGAAATTCTGCTGCGACCTTGATGCCTGCAAGGGTGAATGCTGCATAGAAGGCGATGCTGGTGCCCCTGTCACTATGGACGAGATTATGGAGATAGAGAATGCGCTGGACACGGTTTGGAGTGACCTGTCAGCATCGGCGCAGGCTGTCATCGACAAGCAGGGCGTAGCCTATACCGACGTGGAGGGCGACCTTGTGACGAGTATTGTAAACGGCAAGGACTGCGTGTTTACATGCTATAAGGACTTGCAAGATTTCGGTGACGGGCACACCATCAAGAACTGCTGCCTCTGTTCGTTGGAGCTTGCGTATAGAGAAGGAAAGACCAAGTTCAAGAAACCCATATCGTGCGCCCTCTACCCTATCCGTGCCAAATATTTTGGCAACGACACATGGGGACTGAACTATAACCGCTGGCGCATCTGTAAGGATGCCATCAAGAAAGGAGAGGAACTGGGTATTCCCGTATACCGCTTCCTGGAGCAACCGCTAATAGAAAAGTTCGGCAAGGAATGGTATGACGAACTTTGCGAAGTGGCAGAACAAATAAACACAGAAAGTTGAACACCTCCTGCGTAACGGGCAAACTAACGGCCGCTTAGTTCGAGTCCTTCCACCTTTTGTATCTGACTTCTACGGAAAGACTCGCCTCCTGAAACCGTTATCCAATATACCGAACCTGTGGTAAACCGGCGGAAAAGCTGTTCGTCCATTTCGCCACTGCACACATACGACATACCGTCTGCAACAATACGCTCGCCATTTACAGCACCACGCAGGGTAAGCCGCACCATGCCATGGAAAGGACGGGCAAAACCGTAATGCACGCCCAAAGAGTCTTCATAATCGCTTACAGGCAAAAGAATGGTCTTCAACCTTCTTTCTTCCAAAGGGAACTGCGGCAAAGCCGTATTGACATCCCTACCCTTCTCGTCATACCATGTACAGGCCTTTTGCCACAGGCTATGGTCATAATCTGCCGCTTTCCAGTTGTTGCCAAAGCCAGCACTGCAGAATGTCTCGGCTATACTGTCAGCCTCCTCACTTCCGGCATAGGAAAGACAACCATCCGGCACTGTGCATCGCCACGTCTTGTCAGCCATTTCGAAGAAAGGTTTTCCGTCTTTGTCCGTACCATACAGTTGAAAGGAAAGTTGCTTGCCTACGGGCATGTCACGACGAGGCGCATACCATACGGCAAACGCATTGGCGCCAGGCACAAGATAGCGTGTCACATCAAACGTATGGAGTTCTACCACCCCGTCCTTCCCGTTGGCAAAGAAAATGTCACCGGAAACATTCCGCTCGTTGACATACACCTTCACCATGCCTGTGCTGGCAAAAGAAACGAAGGCACGCCGCGGAACCGCATTCCACTGACAAGAACCATAGAAAAGAACCTGCGAAGAATCGTTGGCGGCAGGACAAGAAATCCAATGGGTACCGAACTCCTGCGCAAAGGAATTCAGTACCCAGAATATAATAAGGTATAAAGTGCAGAACCTCCGCATCCTTACTTAATCGTTTTCGTTTCCCCTCCCTTGAACGAGAGATTCACTGTCTTGCCATTGTAAGAGACACACAACTTTCCGTCATTCTTGGCTGTGATGCGTGCCGTAGCCACCTTGCCGTCCTTCCACACAAGGTCTACCTGATAGTTGGCACGGGTCTTGATGCCGCTTATCTCTCCGCTCTTCCACTCTGCGGGGAGCGAGGGCAAAAGGCGTAGCGTCTCTCCGTCACACTGCACCAACATCTCGCAGATACCTGCCGTACCGCTGAAGTTGCCGTCTATCTGGAAAGGCGGATGGGCATCGAAAAGATTGGGATAGGTACCGCCCGAAGGACGGTTCTTCGGATTGAGATAATTGGCAGGCCGAACATAGTTGAGCAACTTACGCAGCATAGCATACGACTTGTCGGCACGATGCAAGTGTGCCCACAGACTGATGCGCCAGCCTGTACTCCACCCGGTAGAGTAGTCGCCTTTTATCTCCAATGTCTTGGCTGCAGCCGCAGCGAGTTCGGGTGTCTTCTCCACGGAAATCTGGTTGAACGGGTGCAGTCCCAAGAGGTGCGACTGATGTCGGTGGTGCCAGTCCTGGTCATCCCAGTCGTAATACCACTCCTGCAGATTGCCCCTATGACCTATCTGATAAGGATGGAGATGCGAGAGGGCATCCTTGAGGCGAGCCTGATAGTCGGCATCAACACCCAGTGTCTCAGCACCACGAAGGGTGTTGCGGAACAGTTCACGCACGATGGCGAGGTCGGCCGTACCACCATAAAGCGTGCACCCCTGATAGCCCTTGTCCGTGATGTATTCCGCCTCGGGCGATGTACACGGAGCCGTTATGAGTTCTCCCGCCTTCTTGGGATTTTCCACCAGCCAGCGCAGCATGAAGTCGGAGGCTCCCTTCATCAGGGGATAGGCGGTAGTGCGCAGGTAGTCGGTATCGCGCGTATAGTCGTAGTGGTCCCAGAGCGTCTGCACAAGCCATGCACCACCCATGTTCCAGTTGCTCCATTTGGGGCTCTCCTTCTTCGTTCCTACAGGGTTTGTCATGGCCCAGGCGTCGGAGTTGTGCCCGGCACACCATCCCTCGTCAATGCCGTAATAGTGCTTGGCTGTGTAGCTCCCGGTAACGGAAAGGGCCTTTACCAGCCCGTCGACAGGCATCACCAGTTCGGAAAGGTTTGTCATCTCTGCCGGCCAGTAGTTCTCCTCAAGATTGATATTGATGGTATAGTTGCCGCGCCACGGTGACTTGCGTGCCGGTGCCCACAGCCCTTGCAGGTTGGCAGGAATGCCGGGTGTGCGCGAACTGCTGATAAGCAGATACCTGCCATACTGGAAATAGAGCATTTCGAGATAGGGGTTATGCTCGTTCTTCTCAGTATAGTCGAAGAGCTGCTGCTCGGTGTTACGCTTGGTATCATACTTGGCTCCTTGCAGCGTGAAGCGTGCCCTTCCGAAGAAACGGCGGTAGTCTGCCAGATGGCGTTGCTTCAGTTCGGGATAGGTATAGTTGACAAGATGCCACGCATCGTCTGCCACCGTTTCGAGATAGGGGGCACCTTCCGTAACGGGGTGTTTGTCGAAACCGTTGTAACTGGTTTCGTTGACAAAATAAACTACCGCCTCGCTCACACCCTGCAGGCGCAATGTAGAGTCGGTGGGTGTCACGGTGCCGTCGGTGTTCTTCACGCTCAGTATGGAACAGAAATGGGTACTGTTCTCCGGTTTTCCCATGGCATGTCCGGTAATGGTCAACTGGTTGCCTGATGCCTTCACCTGATGGGGTATCAGGGAGGTAAGATCTATGTCGCAGTTGATGGACTTTGCCTTGGATGCCGTGAGCCTCATGGCTATCACCTTGTCGGGATGGGAGGCAAAATATTCGCGTGTATAGGTTACACCGTTACGCACATAGGTAAGTGTCGCCACCGCATCGTCCAGACTGAGTTGGCGCTTGTATGCGCTGTATTGACCGACATTCAGGTCCTTGACATGTATAATGGCGAGAGGCTGGTAATACTCGGAGTTGTGTCCCTGTACATGCAGTTGCAGGGAGTCTGCCGCCTTGTAGTCTTCGCGGAACAGGGCTTCGCGTATCTTGGGAATCCACTTATAGGCATCGCCTCCTTCCTGACGGTTTACGGGCTTGCCCGTCCAAAGGGTGATGTCGTTGAGGTAGATGGAATCCGTATCGGCACCGCCATAGATGAGGGCACCCATTTTGCCGTTGCCGATGGGCAGAGACTCTTCGAAGGCTGTTGCCGGTCGGGTGTACCAGAGATTGAATGGCAATGGGTTCTTCACCGCGGCAGAAGAGTAGCCTGCGGCAAGAAAAAGTAATGGAATGAACAGTTGTCTCATGGGTAGGTAGAGTAGTTTGTTGACTGAATAGTTATTGGGTAGCTAAAGATATGCCGGACATGCCGGAAAGGGAAAGGGGGTAGTCCTCCACCCTTTGTAAAGGAGAAGACCACCCCCAGTATATACATTGCTTGTTAAGCGTCAATGTTGGCGTAGGTAGCGTTTTGCTCAATGAACTCGCGGCGCGGCTCCACGTCATCGCCCATCAGCATGGAGAATATCTCGTCAGCCTGTGCGGCGTTCTGGATGGAAACCTGCTTGAGCAGACGGGTGCTCGGGTCCATGGTTGTCTCCCACAACTGCTCGGGGTTCATTTCACCCAAACCTTTGTAGCGCTGCGTGTGGATATTCTTGTCCTCGATGCCGTCGCCGTACTTGTCGATAAACTTCTGGCGGTCCTGCTCCGTATAGCAATACTCGCTCACCTTGTTCTTGTAAGAACACTTGTAAAGGGGCGGTGTGGCGATGAAGAGATGGCCCTCCTCGATAACACGTGGCATGAAGCGGTAGAACAATGTCATGATAAGCGTAGCGATGTGCGAACCGTCGACATCGGCATCGGTCATAATGATGATCTTGTCGTAACGCAGCTTCTCTGTATTCACTTCCTTGCTGTCCTCACTGTCCACACCGAAGCGGACACCGATACTCTGGATGATGTTCATCACCGATTCTGCCTCGAACACCTTATGCCACTGCACCTTCTCCACATTGAGGATCTTTCCTCTCAGCGGCAGGATGGCCTGACGGAAACGGTCACGTCCCTGCTTGGCAGAACCGCCGGCGGAGTCTCCCTCGACAATGAAAATCTCACACTCTTTAGGGTCTTTGATGGAACAGTCGGCCAATTTGCCGGGCAGGCCACCGCCTGTCATGAAGTTCTTGCGCTGTACACTTTCACGTGCCTTGCGGGCTGCAATACGTGCCGTAGCTGCAAGTATCACTTTGTCACAAATCTTCTTGGCCTCGTCCGGATGCTCCTCCAGATAGTCGGCAAGCGCCTCGTTTACAGCCTGCTGCACAGCACCCTGCACCTCACTGTTGCCCAACTTGGTCTTGGTCTGTCCCTCAAACTGCGGTTCTGCCACCTTGATGGAGATGACTGCTGTGAGTCCCTCCCTGAAGTCTTCGGGGGCAATTTCTATCTTGGCCTTCTCTATCTGCTTGGATATACCTTGGTCAGCCTCAGCATAAGCCTTCAGCGTGCGGGTGAGGGCCATACGGAATCCGGTAAGGTGCGTACCGCCCTCTATCGTGTTGATGTTGTTGACATATGAGTGGATATTCTCTGTATAGTCGGTATTGTACATCACTGCCACCTCGATGGGCACACCCTGCTTCTCGGTCTTCAGGTAAATGACATCATCGAAAAGGTGGGTACGGTGACGGTCTACGTAACGCACAAACTCCTTCAGACCATCCTTGGCATGAAACACCTCCTGCTTGGTCTTGCCGTCCTCGTCAGGACGAAGGTCTGTAAGCGTTATCTTGATACCGGCATTCAGGAATGCAAGCTCGCGCATGCGGTTGGCAATGGTATCCCACTTGTACACGGTGGTAGTGA
>CAVKZC010000214.1:0-5504 GCA_963660455.1 Sphaerochaetaceae bacterium
GAAAGCAAGGCGTAACGTTAATATTATAGAAAATGTATAATAGGATTTGTATAATTCTATAAAAGGAGCTATCTTTGCAATTACATATAATGTGTAACATAAAATGTGTAATTAGAAAGGGATATGATGGAACAGTTGAACAACCCCTTCGTCATCTATGGGTATAAAGGTACAGAGTACTTCTGCGACCGCAAGAAAGAGACGGAGACGATAATCCAAGCCCTGGCTAACGAACGTAATGTCGTTTTGGTATCCCCTCGCCGCATCGGAAAGACAGGATTGGTTCATCATGTTTTCGAGAAAGTTGGACAACAAGAGCCGGAGACAAGATGTTTCTATATTGACATCAATGCCACGAGAAATCTTGGCCAGTTTATACAACTGTTGGGCAAAACGGTTATCGGTAAAGTTGATACCCTGTCGCAAAATGCCATGCGAAAGGTAATGGCCTTCTTTGCCAACTACAAGCCCACTATGTCGTTTGACGAGCTGACGGGCATCCCCACTTTTTCCATTACGGTGTCCCCAAGCCAGCGAGAAGACTCGCTGAAGCATATTTTCGAATATCTCGCACAGTCTGGCAAGAGAATCTACATTGCCATCGATGAGTTTCAACAGATTGCGGAGTATCCCGAAGGAGGAGCCGAGGCATTGTTGCGCTCTTACATCCAGTTCTTGCCCAATGTGTACTTTATATTTGCAGGCAGCAAACAGCATATCATGACAGATATGTTCCTTTCCGCCAAGCGACCGTTCTACCAGAGTGCACAAATCGTGAATTTGCCTCTCATAGATGTACATGAATATCAAAACTTTGCCAACAAATGGATGAAGACGAAGTGGATGGAGATTGATGACAAGACCTTTGCCTATATATATAATAAAGTGGATGGACAGACGTGGTACATTCAAGATATTCTCAATCGCCTTTACCAAAACGAGAAGCCTGTCACCATCGAAGAAACCAATGGAGTTATTACCGAACTTGTCAATGAGCAAGAAGTGGCTTTCGTCAGTTATTACGAGTCACTCACCGACAATCAGGCTGCCCTCCTCTCTGCCGTAGCGAAAGAGAAATCCGTATCCTCCATTCTTTCGCAGGATTTTATTGGTAAGTATCATTTACCTGCCGCCAGCAGTGTGAATCTTGCCCTCAAAACACTACTTAATAGAGAATTCCTCTATAAGAACAATGGTTTCTACATAGTCTATGACCGTTTCTTTGGGATGTGGTTGAGACGGAATGGATAAATGGTAGAATGAACGAAATCGCCATTACACAATTGTTGTAACATAAATTGTATAATGGCGATTTTCGTCTATGAATGAGGAGGTTACATTCCCTTCGGTCTTGCTACAAACTCGGTGTGCGGTGTCTCCTCGGGTTGCTCCTTCAGTTTGACGAGGATGTTGGGGGTGTTGCCGTTGGCGATGATGACCTTGATGCCGGCGTTGGCCACATCTTGGGCAGTGTGTGCCTTCGAGATCATGCCGCCTCTGCCGTGACTGCTCTTGCTGGCTTGGATGTACTCGCTGATGTCGCGGTCGTAATCCACCATGGGGATGATATGGGTATCGGGAGAATTCGGATTGCCGTCATAGATGCCATCCACATTACTTAATAAGATAAGGGTGTCGGCCTTCATCATCTTGGCGATCAATCCCGAAAGTTCGTCGTTGTCGGTAAACATCAACTCGGTGATGCACACGGTATCGTTCTCGTTGACAATGGGAAGAACGCCGTTCTCCAGCATCACTTCCATGCAGGCCTCTTGGTTCTTGTACTGTTCCTCTGCACCGAAGTTCTCCTTCATGGTCAGCACCTGTCCCACCTTGATCTTGTATTCGCGGAAGAGGTCGTAATACAGACCTATGAGTTTCACCTGTCCGATGGCGGAGAACAACTGCCGTTGCTCCACACTGTCCAAGTGATGGTCCACGTGCAGCTCTGCCCTGCCGGCTGCCACGGCACCGGATGATACCAGTATCACCTCATAGTTATATCGTCGAAGCCATACTATCTGATCGACGATTGCCGACATCCTTGTTACGTCCAGTTTTCCGTCCTCTCGGGTAAGCACGTTGCTGCCCACCTTTACTACTATGCGCTTTTTCATTTCTTGTTGTCTTTCTCTCTGATTTCTACCCTTCTGATCTTGCCCGAGATGGTCTTGGGCAGTTCATCCACGAACTCGATGATGCGGGGATATTTGTAGGGAGCCGTCTCATGCTTCACGTGGTCTTGCAGCTTCTTCACGAGATCGGGGCCAGCCATACTCTTGTATTCCATCTTGAGCACCACAGTGGCCTTCACCACCATACCTCTGATAGGGTCTGGCACACCGGTGATGGCACACTCCACTACGGAAGGATGGGTCATCAAGGCATTCTCCACCTCGAAGGGACCGATGCGGTAGCCCGAACTCTTGATCACGTCGTCGATTCTTCCCTCAAACCAGAAGTAGCCTTCCTCGTCGCGCCAAGCCATGTCGCCCGTGTGGTAGTAGCCGTCGTGCCATACCGACTTGGTCTGCTTGTCGTCACGATAATAGTACTTGAAGAGACCGAGGGGCTTGTCGTCGCCGATGCGGATGCAGATCTCTCCCTTCTCGCCGTCCTCGCACTCCGTCTGGTCGGGGCGCAGGATGTGTACGTCATACTGTGGGTTGGGCTTGCCCATGCTTCCCGGTTTCGGCTTGATCCAGGGGAAGGTGCCGAGTGTCATCGTGGTCTCGGTCTGGCCGAATCCCTCGTATATCTGGATGCCGGTCAATTGCTGGAAGGTCTCTGCCACCGATGGGTTCATCGCCTCGCCCGCCGTGGTGCAGTATTCGAGACTACTCAGGTCATACTTGGAAAAGTCTTCCTGTATCATGAAGCGGTAGATGGTTGGAGGGGCGCAGAAGGAGGTGATGTGGTATTTCTCTATCTGGCGCAGAATCTTCTCTGCCGTAAACTTCTCGTGGTCGAAGACGAAGACGGTGGCTCCGGCAAACCATTGTCCGTAGAGCTTGCCCCATACGGCCTTGCCCCACCCCGTGTCTGCCACGGTGAGGTGGATGGAGTTCTCGTGCAGGTTGTGCCAATATACGCCCGTGGTCAGGTGACCGAGGGCATAGAGATGGTCGTGTGCCACCATCTTGGGCTCGCCCGTGGTGCCCGATGTGAAGTACATCAGGAGGGTGTCCTCGTTGCTGTTGGTATGTTCGGGGCGCACAAAGGGAGGACAATCGTTCCACTCCGTCATCCAGTCGCGGAAGCCCTCGGGGATGTCGGGACCGATGCTCACCAAGGTCTTGACAGTGGGACTCTCGGGCATCGCTTCCTTGATTTGCTCCACCACATAGTCATCGCCACAACAGATGATGGCTTTCACGCTTGCCGCATTGTTGCGGTAGATGATGTCGTGCTTGGTGAGCATGTGGGTGGCAGGGATGGCTACGGCTCCGAGCTTGTGGAGACCGAGCATGGCGAGCCACCACTGGTAGTGACGCTTCAGGATGAGCATCACCTTGTCGTCGTGTCCGATGCCGAGGCTCTGGAAGTAAGCGGCGGCCTTGTCGCTCTGCTCCTTCAGGTCCTTGTAGGTAAAGCGTATCTCCTCGCCACGCTCGCTGGTCCATAGCAGTGCCACGTGGTCGGGCTTGATTTTCGCCCATTCGTCCATCACGTCGTAGGCGAAGTTGAAATCTTCGGGTATGATAAACTCCAGATGCTCCTTGAAGTCTTGCTCTGAAGTGAACTTTGTCTGTTTGAGAAATCTTTCGATCATAATCTTTTTTGATTACATGGGGTAGTTAAGGAGTTAAAGGAGTCAAGAAGTTAAGACGATAGCTTTTGGTGCGAGTTTTGTCTCGCAGGCATTTGTCTTAACTCCTTCAACTTCTTAACTCCTTTAACTCCTAAATAATAATACACAGGAATTTCGCGGGCTTGCCGTCCAGCGAGCGGAAGCAGTGCTGCTTCGTACTGTCGAAGTAGATGCTGTCGCCGGGGTGCAGCTCCATCACCTTCTCCTCGATGGTCACTTCGAGCGTGCCCTCTATCACATAGTCATACTCCTGACCGTCGTGTCCGTTCTTGTGGGGCTTCTCACCGTTGGGCAACGGATCCACCTGCACCATGAAGGGGTTCACCTTCCTGTCCTTGAATCCCACGGCGAGACTTTGGTACTTGTACTGGTTGTTGCGCTCTATCTCAGGGCCTTGTCCGCTGCGCGTCACATAATATCCCTTCATGCGAGGCTCCTCGCCGAAGAGCAGCACGTCGAGGGCTATGCCGTATCGCTTCGATATCTTGGAGAGACGATAAACGGATGGGTCGGCCTCGCCCGACTCTATCTTGAGATAATGCTCCAGACTGATTTCGCAGAGGTCTGCCACTTCCTGTGCTGGAATGTCGAGAACCTCGCGCAGACCTTTCAGTCTTTCGCCGATTTGCTTGATTGCTTCGTCCATATTCGTTCCTTTTTAGTTGTTTGGCGGCAAAAGTATACTTTTTTGTTGATATGAGCAAACTATCGGTCGATAAAATGTCCAAATTTTCTTAGCTCATATCGCCTTGCTCGCCCGCTTTCTCCTTTCAAATATCCTGCAATATTTTCTCAATTTTTCTTATCCAATAGTCGCTGATGCCAACTGCCTCCGCGTATGCTCTGAATCTGCCTACTGCTTCGGCTACCTCGTCAATGATGTTAGTGGCGTTCTTGATGTCTTGCCTTTGGGCGAAGAGCATCAGGTCGTTTCTTGTGATGTTGCTGCGCTTGCCGAGGATGGATAATTCGTGATGGCGAAAGAGATGCGAGTCGGGGTCGACAGAGAATGTCATGTCATAGGCAGGAGACAGATTCCAGGTGCCCTTCCTGTCCATGATGAAAGAGAAGTTCTTGGTATGGTCGTCCACGTTCATTGCCAACACGTTGAACACCATCCTTCTGTATTGTTGGGCTTGCTCTACAGCAGACAAGTGGAGCTTGCGACCTACTACAAAGGTCTTTGCATATAGGGAGAGTCTATGGGGGCGGTTAGGGGAGCAATGTTCAGACCACAATGCGAGAAACTCTCGTCAAACTGGAAGACGGAGCATCCTCGCTTGTCATCCCATGACAACAAACCGACGGTCTTGTCCCAAATGCGTACTTCAACCACATTATCTTTCATGCCTTACCCTTTCCTTCTTATCCCTTGATTTTCTCATTTGGCTTGGCAACATGGGCAATGGGGGGAGAAGCTTTTCTGCTTCTTCCAAGAAACCGATGCTCCTGAGTAGCGACAGTATCGTTCCGAAGCCGATGTTGCGTGCCTCGCCTTTCTCAAACTGGCTGATGGTGAAAATGCTCACACCAGCCTTTTCCGCCACCTCCTTTTGGGTGAGGTTGCTGAACAGTCTGTACTCCTTGAACCGACCTCCCAGTTCGGAGATGATTTCTGAGTTAGACTTTGCCTCTATGCCATATTCTGTAATCATGTTGCAAATATAGCTATTTCTTTATTTATCGCCAAATA
>CAVKZC010000215.1:0-5441 GCA_963660455.1 Sphaerochaetaceae bacterium
TGCAAATGGAATTTGGCGTGTTGCCAACAAAGGTATTGAAAGAAGATAAGGCGGATTATATCCAAGCTCTGATAGACACGAGGGAAGAAGAAAACATCGACATTTTCATTGACTGCATGACGGAGCTGCATTGCCGACATCTGAAATCCGACATCGACCAATACATCCAATCAACATCAGAGAAAATGGTCGATAAAGCTGTTTTGGCGAAGGAAATGGTCGATAAATGGTCAATAAAGCCATCATTGGCTGAGAAAATGGTCGATATTCTTGCATTTATGGCCGATAAGCAGGAAGTCACCACGGATAGCATCATTTCCGAATTTGGCTTTGCAGCCACTACTGCCAAGCGTTATATGCGCCAACTCACGGAGTTCGGGTACCTTGAAGCACATGGTGGCAACAAGAACCGCAGCTATAGCATCATATAACGAGAATTCTGACATACCGATCAATTCACATGGACTCATTTTTTAATTTCCAACAAAGCTAAGTATTTATGAAGATTCTGATTATTGAGGACGAAAGGGATTTGTCGGACAGCATCGTGAGCTATCTCAGTTCAGACAAGTATCTCTGTGAGCAAGCCTTCGATTACGATGACGCCAAGATGAAGGTTTGCGTATATGACTACGACTGCGTGGTGCTCGACCTAATGCTACCCAGAGGCAACGGACTCGACATCCTGCGAGAGATACGGAGCCGAAAGAACCCCGTGGGTGTCATCATCGTGTCGGCAAAGGACTCGCTCGACGACAAGGTGCGTGGCTTGGAGATAGGTGCCGACGATTACCTCAGCAAGCCCTTCCATCTCGCGGAACTCAAGATGCGTATCTACGCTATCATCCGTCGCAGGGAGTTCAAGGCGACCAACAGGGTGGAGAGCAATGGCATCAGCATCGACCTGCTCAACAAGTCGGTAAGGGTGAACGATAAGGACGTGGTGCTCACCAAGTCGGAATATGAACTGCTGCTCTTCTTGATGGGCAACAAGAACCGGGTTGTATCTAAGAGTGCCATGGCAGAACACCTGAGCGGCGAGTTGGCAGACATGATGGACAACTTTGACTTCGTTTATACCCACATCAAGAACCTCAAGCTCAAACTCGCCCATGCCGGATGCAAGGACTGCATCAAGAATGTTTATGGGACGGGGTATAGGTGGAGTGAAGAGTGAAGAACGAAGAGTGAAGAATTCAATAGCTTTTGAATGTATGAAAGAGAAGAGTATGATGCGCAAGTTGCTTGTCCCGTTCGTCGTCTGCACGGTGGTGCTCCTTGCACTTGCCACCCCTGTGTTCTATTGGCTTACCAAGGAATATTATGCCGAAGACATGATAGAACTCGTCGAGGCAGTACGGGCCAAACGCCCCATACCTGCCGAAGATCTGGAGGCGGACGTCATGAAAGGCATCATGATACAATTCTGCCTTTTCATCGTCGTGTTGAGTGGTGCCATCGTTCTCACGCTCCGACTCATCCGAAGCAACCTGGAGGCCTATCGTCTGCAAAAGGAGTTTACGGAGAATGCCTCCCATGAGTTGCAGACGCCTCTCGCCGTTTTCAGAAGCAAACTTGACCTCCTGCTCCAGCAGTCGGACAACATCACGGAATCTCAGGCAGCCATCATCCAAGACCTGTACGAGATGACTGGTCGACTCTCACGCCTCAACCGCAATCTCCTGCTCCTTGCCAAGATGGAAAACAAGCAATTCTCCAAGAAAGAGGAAGTAGATGTAGCGGAAGTCATCCGGCAACTATTGCCCTATCTGGAGTCCTTGGCTGGCAACCTAACCATCAAAACCATTTTTGAGTTGGAAGAAAAGGAACGTTTGTGTATTCCCGCCAATCGCTCGCTCCTCGAAAGTCTCCTGAACAACCTCGTTGTCAATGCCGTTCGCCACAATAAGCCGGATGGAGAGATTAGGATCATCCTCTCCACCGACAGCCTCACCGTGTCGAACACCTCCACCGAAAAGGCACTCAACGCAAAGTTAATCTTCAATCGTTTCTATCGCCCTTCAGAGAAGACGAAGGGCAACGGACTGGGACTTGCCATCGTCAAGGCTGTATGTGATTATCATGGATGGAAAATCACATACCACTTTGACGAAGCAACAAGTCTGCATCATTTCAAGGTAAGGTTCTCGTAACTCAACGTTTACGGCGCATCCTCTCATCCCAACTTCTGAACACACAGAAGAGGGCAGGAAGACCTAACAAAATGGCAACGGTTCCTGCCACCATTCCCCCCACCACGCAGGTGCCGATGGCTGCGTTGCCCCTGGCCCCAGCTCCATGCGCCAACATCAAAGGTATCATTCCGACTATCATCACGCTCGCCGTCATCACGATAGGTCGCAAGCGCACGGAGGCAGCCGAGAGGGTGGCGTGAAGGATAGACAACCCCTCCTTCTCTCTGCGCTCGCAAGCATACTCTGTAAGCAGGATGGCGGTCTTTGCCAACATACCGACCAGCATCACCAAACCTATCTGCATATAGATGCTGTTGTCGATGCCAAACACCGACGCCAGGAGGAAACTTCCGCACAAGCCGAAAGGAATGACGAGGATGATGGCAAACGGAATGAGCAGACTCTCATACAAGCAACTCAGGATGATGTAGATGAAGACGATGCTGATGGCAAGTATCAAGGTCGTGGCATTGCCCTGCGATGACTCTTCTCGCGAAAGTCCGCTCAACTCATATCCCAAGCCCGACGGTAAGGTTTGGGTTGCCACCTCGCTGATTGCCTGCAAGGCTTGTCCCGAGCTATAGCCCGGGGCAGCTGTTCCGTTGACACGGATGGCCGGGAAGAGATTGAAATGGGTGAGATACTCCGCCCCGTTGATTTTCTTCAGCGTAACATACTCGTTCAGTGGCGACATCTCTCCATCGCTGGTTCTGACATACATATTCGACAACGCCCTCTCATTGAGCCTGTAGGCGGCTGCCGACTGCACCATCACCCGATAGAGCTTGGTGTATTTGTTGATGTTCGAGGCATAGTCGCCACCCACATACGCCGACAATACACCGAGCACGTCCTTCGGCGAAATCCCTTTCATCATACACCGAGCGGCATCCACCTCCACCACATACTGGGGATAGTCCATCCGGAAGGTATAGTGTGCCTTGGCGATTTCCGGGCGTTGGTTCAAGGCTTCCACAAACTGCTTGGTGGCGGCAGACAGTATCCCGAAATCCTCATTGTTTCGATTTTGCACATAAAGTTCAAAACCGCTGCTCGAACCATAGCCACGTATCGTGGGAAGCGTGGCGCAGTTGACTTCCGCATCCTTGATGGCGGCAGTTCGACGGTAGATTTCATTGACCACACTGTCGATGTCATCCGACTTGCCGGAACGTTCCGACCAATGTTTTAGTCGGACAGACAGGAATCCTGCCGAGGAGGTTTGGTTCTGCTGGGCATCACGTCCGTCGATGCGCGTATGAATCTTGATTTGCGGAATGTCCTTGACCGCACCTTCCACTTGGTCCATCACCTTGGCCGTCTGGGCAAGACTATAACCCGGTTGGCACTGCACGTTCACGTCGATCGTGCCCATATCCTCTTGGGGAACGAGACTGGTCTTGGTCGTTACTATCATCAATATCAAGAGAGCAAGGCTGAAAGGCAAGACTAACATCACCCACTTGCGATGTCGGATAAAGAGCAAGGCACCACGCAGGTAAGCCGCTTGCCATTTGTTCGGTTTGGCTGCATTGTTTTTCTTCTCCCAAGCATCCCTCTTCTTCAGGATTTTGGCACTGAGCGCGGGGCACAATGTCAAGGCATTGAAGAGCGAGATGGCAACGGCGGCAGCCATCGTCAAACCAAACTCCTTGTAGAATACCCCCGTGGTGCCACTGGTAAAGCTCACAGGAATGAACACTGCCATAAAGACAATGGTGGTGGTAACCAGCGCTGATTTCAATTCCTTCATCGCTTGCAAGGTGGCCTGATAGACGGTGACTCCACCTTGGCAGAGTCTGGCTTGCACCGCTTCCACGACAACGATGGAATCATCCACCACCGTTCCTATGACCAATACCAGGGCGAAAAGCGTAAGCAGATTGAGTGAGAAGCCCACGGCATACATGAAGGCGAAGGTTCCGATGAGCGAAACGAGGATGGCGATGATGGGCACGACCATCGAACGCGCGTCGCGCAAGAAGACGAAAACGACGATGACCACCAATACAAGGGCTACGATGAGCGTCTCCGTCACATTGCGCATCGAGGCTCCCAAGAAGTCCATCACGCTGGTCTGGTCTTCGAGTACCATGCCCGCAGGCAATGTTTTTCTCACTTCATCCTCCACCTTATCTATCTGCTTTATGATTTCGTTGGCATTCGAACCGGCAGTCTGGGTGATGCTTGCCGAGGCTCCCGGTTTGCCATCGGTTGTGCTCTTCATGTTATAATCGACAGTACCTAGTTCCACCTGAGCCACATCGCCAAGACGCAACACGCCACCATCGGGCGAAGCCTTCACCACGATGTTCCGAAACTCTTCGGCTGTGGTATAACGACCTCGGTATTTCAGTACATATTGATAAGTGTTGCCTGACTCTGCTCCGAGCGAACCAGTCGGCGACTCGATGTTCTGTGCGGCCAAGGCATTGTCGATGTCGCTTGGCACAAGGCCGTAGGCTCGCATCTTGTCGGGATTGAGCCAGATGCGCAGGGCATAATCCGCCCCAAACACATTTACCTCTCCCACCCCAGCGATACGGGAGAGCTGCGGCTCGATGTTGATTTTCAGATAATTGGTAAGAAACTTTGAGTCGTAACGCCCGTCAGGACTATAAAGCGTGATAAACTTCAGATTGGCGTTCTGCGTCTTACGAACGGTCACGCCACTTTTTGTCACCTCGGCTGGCAACAATCCTTGTGCCGAAGCCACACGGTTTTGTACATTCACCACTGCCATGTTGGGGTCGGTGCCCTGCTTGAAATAGACGGTGATGGTACAAGTGCCACTGTTGGCAGCGGTGGAAGTCATATACTGCATATTTTCCACGCCGTTGATTGATGCCTCCAATGGAGTAACCACACTCTTCATGATGGTCTCGGCATTGGCACCGGTATAGGTGGCGTTCACCTTCACGGTAGGCGGGGCTATGTCGGGGTATTGCTCGATGGGAAGGCTGAGCAGTCCGACCAAGCCAATGATGACGATAATCACCGAAAGCATCACCGACATGATGGGTCGGTCGATGAAATTCTTAATGTCCATACTGTTGTTTTTGTTCATGAATGTTTCTACGGCGCAAAGATAATGGGTAAATTTGGAGATTTTTTGAAGAAAATGCCATAGCATCTTCAATCTTTCTTCAATTTTACGTTGTACCTTTGCACCATCAATGCAAACAACAACGATATAACATCAGATGAAAAAAGGTATATTGGCTATCATGATCGCATGGACTTGGG
>CAVKZC010000216.1:0-5391 GCA_963660455.1 Sphaerochaetaceae bacterium
CCCTTTCAGGGCGCTCTGAGTAAAAGGGGGCGCAAACTGTACCAAGTTATTTTTTTATCATCACTTAATCGTTGTTGATGTTCTTTAGTCGGTACATTTCCCTTAGCAGTTCCGTCTCGTGCAGGGCCTTCTGCGCCCTTGCCATGCTCACGGCGTTGATGTCGCGTACCAGTTCGCTGATACTCTCCGTACCCAACTTCACCTTGCTGTCGGCCTTGCTGCGTATGCGTTCGCGCAGACTTACTATCTCCTCGTCCTGCGTTATCTGGCGTTGCAGGGAAGCAATGTTGCCGTCTGTCTCCTCGTTCTGCAGCCGGTTCTGGAAGAGGAACGTCTCACGCTGACTTTCGTTCATGGCGCGCTTCACCTCCAGTTGCCGGATGTCGTTGCGACGGGTGTAGAGCGCACCGATGTTCCATGCCAGTGTCACGCCGCCCATGAGCATGCCGTTGTTTACGAGGTCGCTCACGCGCGAGTGTATCGTCCCCATGCCGAAGAGGCTCACCGTGGGTCGCAGTTTCGTGTCCAGTTGTCTGCGTTGTGCGTCCAGCAGCAGGGCTTGCGCGGCATAGTACTTCATCTCGGGGCGGCAGATTTCCCTCTGTCCCGAGGCGGTGATGGCGGCAGGTCTCACGATAGTCTCGTCGTCCTTCAATTCTCTGCCCACAAATACGCCCAGCATCCTCAGGTACGCCTTGCGCGAGGCAAGGAGAGCCTCCCTCTGTTGTTCGGCCTTGAGTCGTTCCACGAGCACCACGTCCAGATCAGTCTGGTTGGCTATGCCGCCCTTCATCATGCTCCTCACGGTCTGCTCGCTGTTCTGCAGGTCCTTCTGCAGCAGACTGTTCTGCATGGTCTGCTCGTCCAGCAACAGTATGCCGAAGAAGAGCTGGTCTATGCGCTCGTTGATGGCATACATGTTCACGTCCAGTTGGTGCTGCTGCACGTCGTGCTGAGCCGTAGCCACCTCCTTCTGTGCGGCAGTCTGTCCGCCGTCGTACACGTTCTGGCGTACCGTGACCGATGCCCCGGCCGTCCAGTTCTCCATACTCATGCCCATCATCTTCATCTGCGTGTTCTGCTTCACGATGTCAGTGAAGGCAGCCGCCCCAGCCTGTGCGCTCACCTTTGGCAGCCATGCCTTCGCCACGTTGTCCAGTGTGTAGCTGCGGCTCTGCTCCATGAGGGCATATTGCCTGATGGCAGGATAGTTGTCGCGCGCCATCTGCCGTGCCTCGTCCAGTGTCAGGGCAGGGGAGGAGAGGTGCACCAGTGTGGCAAGCGACAGTAACATTACTTTTCTTGTCATATTCGTTGTTTTCTGTTTTCCGGTGCAAAGGTAAGGCTATCCGCTGTATCTGCCGTTACCCAAAGAAAGGGACAAATGTTCTTTTCGTTCGATTTCGGAAAGAAAAATGCCGTACTTCGGGAGTATTCGTTATCTTTGCATCCGAAAAGAGCATCATATCGAACGAAAAGAACATGAAACAACCCGAACCCCTCTCCATCCAGCGCATGTTCGACACCCTGACGGCGCAACACATCATTCCGCCCAAGCACTTCTACCATGACGGCTTCGGCGTGGTCATCGGCATGAGCCGCTTTCTGCAGCCCTTCATCGGCGACTCCTCAGGCCCCTACCTGCTCGAAGACTACCGCATAGGTGTCGTTACGCATGGCTCCATGCACGGCATCATCAACCTCAAGGAGTACCGTGTGGAAGCCGGCACTGCCATCTTCGTTACCCCCGGCACCATCGTTGAGCCGCTCGCTATGAGCGACGACTTCTGCATAGCGGGCATGGGCGTGCCTGCCGACATGATGCAACTGGCCACGGCGGGCAGCCTTTCCTGTATGACGAGCGGCTTGCTGAAGCATGGGTTGCGGTCTGTTTCGACCGAAGACCAGTGCCTCTTGGAACACATGTACCGCATGTTGTGCGAGATAGCCGTCATGGAACAGCGCGGCGTGGATGCCGACCGTCCCTCCGACCCCGTGGCCACACGCCGCATGGTGGGCACCATCGTGGCCTGTTACGACCGTCTGTTCTCGGGACAGCAGGCTGTGCCCGCCACCCACAACTCCTCTGCCGCGCACATCTTCGACCGTTTTCTGCAACTTGTCAATGCCCATTGCCGGGAGGAGCGCACACTGGGCTTCTATGCCGACCGCCTCTGCCTTACCGACCGCTACCTGGGCACCGTGGTGAGGCAGACCAGCGGCATCACGGCCAAGGAGTGGATAGATCGTGCCGTCATAGCCCAGGCCAAGGTGATGCTGCGCCACAGCGACCGACAGATAGCCGAGATTACGGACGAGCTGCACTTTGCCACACCCAGCTTCTTCTGCAAGTACTTCAGGCGTCTCACGGGCCTCACGCCCCAGCAGTACAGGCAGCAGTAGCTCTTCCTGCATCGCAAAAAGCCAAAAAATGTGGCCTTTCCTTTGTCCTTCCGAAAAGAATGTTTAACTTTGTCTGCCGAAAACACATCAACTATTCACACATAAAAAACATTGAGAACGATGAAACAGACAATTTTGGTGACAGGTGGCACGGGCTTCATAGGGAGCCATACCACAGTAGAGTTGCAGCAGGCAGGCTACAACGTGGTAATAGTAGACAACCTCTCCAACTCTAAGGTAGAGGTGCTCGACGGCATCGAGAAGATTACGGGCGTGCGCCCCGCCTTCGAACAGGTAGACCTGCGCGACAAGGAGGCTACGGAGGCCGTCTTCCGTAAGTATCCCGACATAGAGGGCATCATCCACTTCGCCGCCAGCAAGGCCGTAGGCGAGAGCGTACAGAAGCCCCTGCTCTACTACCGCAACAACGTCGTGTCGCTCGTCAACCTGCTCGAACTCATGCCCCAGTATGGCGTGAAGGGCATCATCTTCTCCTCCTCATGCACCGTCTACGGACAGCCGCGCCCCGAAAACCTGCCCGTTACTGAGGATGCGCCCCACCAGAAGGCTACCTCGCCCTACGGCAACACCAAGGAGATAAACGAGCAGATTATTGTCGACTACATCCACAGCGGGGCTAACGTAAAAAGCATCGTGCTGAGATACTTCAACCCCATCGGTGCACACCCCTCCGCACTCATCGGCGAACTGCCCAACGGCGTGCCCAACAACCTTATCCCCTACGTTACACAGACAGCTATGGGCATACGCCAGCAGCTCACCATCTTCGGCAACGACTACGACACACCCGACGGCACCTGCATACGCGACTACATCTACGTGGTAGACCTGGCCAAGGCTCATGTGGCTGCCATGGCGCGCGTGCTCGACCAGGACACCGACCCCATAGAGTACTTCAACATAGGTACGGGCAAGGGCAACTCCACGCTCGAGATTGTGGAGACCTTCGAGCGTGCCACCGGCGTGAAGCTCAACTGGAAGTACGGTCCGCGCCGCGAGGGCGACATCGAGAAGATATGGGGCGACTGCACCAAGGCCAACAAGGTGCTGGGATGGAAGGCGGAAGCCTCTCTCGACGACGTGCTCGCTTCGGCATGGAAATGGCAGCAGAAACTGCGTGCCGACGGGGTGATGTAAAGAAAAATATTTCTACCTGTACGGTTGAAATATCAACAGCCATTCCATGAAGGTTGTCCCCGCACGCCTTGTCCCCCGCACGCCCTGTAAGGGCAGAAGCACTTAGCCCAGGGCATCGCCCTGGGTAAACAATGGGTTAACGAGCGCCCTGAAAGGGCAAAAGCGCTATGCTGAATGTTGTTGCGTTTTTCCCTTTCAGGGCGCAATCGTATTGGTTTGATTTGTTTCTGTATTTTGTGTTTCCTTTTCTATCTGTAATATTTGTATAATTCCTTGAAAATTAGTCTTATAATGCGCTCGCAAAGATAAACATTTGTCGGGAAACAGCCAAGAAAACGTCTTGAAAACTCAGCGAAAAGCAAGAAAAATCCTTCGTTTTCGCTGATTTTTCAAATGAAAATCTCATAAGAATGTCAAAACAACTCCCTATGGAAAATAGAAACGGAGAAGCGTAAATAATACTCCACCTCCGTCAGTCATTCATCATGATTACCTGTCATTCGTGCGAAAAAATGTAGGAAACCGCTTACCATTCGTGCGAAAAAATGTAATCATGGAAAGAAATAGAGAGTATCACGTCAACATAAGAATTATACCAGGTGCCATGCACCTTACACACTAATCCATTTACTGCAAGTTGGTGTGAAGGACAGATGCTGCATCTTTGAGGGATTCATGGACTTCCTGTCGTACAAAACCTTGGAGAAGCGAGGCGACAATAACAAAGATCTCAATGATTACCTTATCGGCAGAAAATCCATCAAATAAGATGCTGAAAAGTAGAATAATGATAGTTTTCTACGGGGAAAATGAATATTCTCCGTAGAAAACTATCGTTTTTGAGGATGAAAATAGTATCTTTGCACCGATGAATATGCAATAAAAAGGTAACGATATGAATGACATCATGTACAAGGCGACCTCACAAGGGGGCATCATAACAACAGCAGAGTTCTCAAAGCAATCCGATTACCAGAAGATTGTTAGAGCCAAAGAACGTGGCGACCTGATTCGGGTCCGTCATGGAGTGTATGCCGTGCCCGATGCCCTCTTCAATACAATGATTGATGTGGAACGAGTAGTTCCAAACGGAATAGTATGTCTATACAATGCTTGGGCATACCATCAGCTCTCCACTGTCGTTCCACCTTCTTTCTGCATCGCCATAGAAGCCAAACGTAAGATAGCCATACCTCCAACCTTGCCCATAGAACTTTATTATTGGAAAATGGAGAACTTGGAGTTTGGGGTAATGGACGCAGAAATATCGGGGTATCATGTTCGTATAACGGACATGGAACGAAGTGTGTGTGATGCAGTAAAATATCGTAACAAAATAGGAATGGATGTCTGCTCCGAGGTGATACGTAATTATCTGAAAAAGAAAAACCGCAATCTGAGTCGTCTGTCAGAATACGCCAAGCGACTGAGAGTTGCCAATATATTGAAAAATTACATGGAAATAGCAATAGAATAGCCGAATGAAAGATTTCTTTGACTGTCATCAGTTATTGACCAAGCGTTCTTTAGATGACAGTATGCTGTATGAGGCAATCAAGGCAACGTTTGACAACCGTGGACTTGAATACAATCCAGAACTAAAGCTGTTCACGGATGAGTTTGTCAATGACTCAAATCGCCAATTGCAATGGAAGTTGTTTCTCAAAAAGATACAATGGAAAGAAGAACTTGGTTTCAATGAGGTCATGCAAGTTATTACCGATAGGCTGAAACCTATGGTTGAAAAGTATTGGAATAAGTAATGGTTGCGGTAGCTGTGGCTACCACATATGTTTAGTAATCGTAAAAAATAAGTTGGTACATTTCCTC
>CAVKZC010000217.1:0-5326 GCA_963660455.1 Sphaerochaetaceae bacterium
TTACAATGCGTCCTTCGCCAGGAGGCGGCCCAGGTCGGCACGGCGTGCCACACACTTGCCGTCCACCAGAATCTGGAGTCCCTTGCCCTGATGGTAGCGGCTGCCGTCCTTGTCGTAGAGGATGGTGAGGTCGTGGCCGTGGTAGCGCACACCGTCCAGGCAGAAGTAGCTCCACTTGTCCGCGGGCAGGATGGGGCGTACCTCGATGGTGCGGTCAGCGCGCGGGCGCAGACCAACAAGTCCGGTGATGACGAGGTCGCAGAAGGTGGAGTGGTTGTAGTAGCGGCTGCGCTGCTGGTCGCCCTTGAGCCAGTAGCCCGTTGTCTCGTCGAGGTACTCGCCTATGTAGGGCTTGCCGCGGTGACTCTGACTCTGCACGTATTTCTCCATCTCGGCATAGTAGAGGCTGTCCATATCGAGCGAACCGCCCTTGCCGTCGAGGGCTGCAGGGCGCACGCGGTAGTCGTTGATATAGTTGGCCATGGCGGTAAGCGTCTGTGCCGTGGCAAAGGGCCACACGGCACCGTCCCACTCACACTTGCCCACGCCGTGGGTACGGAACTGCGGATGGCGCCTTTCGGCTGTGGTCTGTCCGTAGGGGGCAGAGAATCCCTTCTCGTCGGCTGCCTGCTGCCATGCTGCAGCATAGGTGGCATTGTCTGCCGGCAGAGAGAAGTACCACGGCAGGTAGCCTATGGCCTCCCTCACCTGTGCCGAACGGGTGTTCTCGCCGCTGGGCTTGGCTGCTTTCGCCTCTGCCTCGGCAGGTTTGTACACCTCAAAGAACTGCTGGTCGGCATCCCAGAGGTTCTGCTCCACGAGCCGCTTCAGGGTGTCGGCAGTAGCGTCGTACTGCCTTGCCATGTCGTCCTTGCCGGCCAGGCGGGCTATGGATGCTATGCCGCGGGCGTTGCCATACATATAGCTGTTGATGCTGGGGCGGGCGTTCTTCTCGCGACGGCCTCCGCTGATGGTTTCCTCCATAGCGTCGCGCACGTCATACTGCCAGTACAGGCCGTTCTTCCATTGTTTGATGCCCCACTGGCGGTATTCCCAGTCCAGGTCGCCGAGCATCTTCACGGCGGCATCCTTTCTGCCGTCCACGAGGTAACGGCTCCATACCGAGGCGGGCGCCCACGAACTGTATGCCGTCAACTTGCCCATCGGCTTGCCGTCGTTGCCATGATACCATGTGTTGAGAATGCCGTCGAGGTAGGCGGGGTTGCGCAGCCAGCGGCTCTCGTGTATATGGTGTCCCAGAGCCGAAGAGATGAGGTTGTACTTGTCGGCATAGTTGCGCGGTACGATAAACTCGGTCATGGCGTACCCCACAGGTGTGTTCTCTATGTGCTTGCGCAGGGTCCACCAGCGGTAGTAGTACATCTGTTCGAAGTCTTGCACGGGACAGTCGAAGAGGGGCACGTTCTGCTCCATCCATTCCCATGCCTTGGCATTGGGTATGGCGGGTGTGGCACCGGCATACTTCTGCTGTGCCTTAGCGTCCATGGCAGGCTTGCCCTTGTCGTCGAGTATGGGGTTGCCCTTGCTGTCTACGGTAGCTATGGCCTCCGGCTCCATCCGGTTGAAGTAGTCAACATAGTGTTTGTAGTCGTCGGCACGCAACACGGCAGAGGCTGAGTCTGCATCGAGGCTGCAGCTCTTGAAGTGGGCTATGCGGTAGACGGCAGTGGTGTCGGTATCACCGGCATGGGGCAGTGTGCCGTACCAGTCGGCTGGGGTGTCTATGGTGGGGAAGGTGCGTTGCTCGCCAGTACGCAGTTTGATGCGCTCGATGCTGTGTACGGGTGCGAAGAAGATGCGGCGTGTCGTCTTCTTCACCTCCTTGCCGTCCTGTTGCGAGGTGACGGTAAGCGACAGTTCGCGGTTGGGTGCATCGAGGGTAGCGTCGAGGTGCATAGTCTGTCCTGCCTTGTAGGGCATCACGTTACCGTAGCGTGCCCCGTTCTTCACGCGCAGCATGCCGTCAGGTGTCAGTTCGATGCGTGTACAGGCAGTCCCCTTCTCGTCGAGGAACTCCATCTGCAGTGTACCGTTGGCGTTCTGGGCAGCCTGCAGGTCGAAGCTGACGTTGAGCTTGCGTGTTGCCGGCACCTTGCGCTCCACCACGGCATAGTCGAAGGGGTCTTCATCCTTCAGTTGCAGCCACTCGCCCTGGAGCGACACGGGAGCCATGAGGGGCGAATAGATGTTCCAGTCCCTAAGGTCGGCAAGGGCATGGGCCTTCGCAAAGTCGTCGTCGGCATGGGCGGCAGCCTCTGTCCTCACGGGCACAGGCACATGGGCCACCCACATGTCTTCCTTGTTCATGGAGTAGCTCACCCATAGGTCGGAGTCGCGCGGCACGCCGTTGCCCTCCTGTATGCCGCGCACATACTGCGGCCCGCGGTTCTTGTAGTTGCCGCCATAGCGTTCGGCGGGCACCTCACCGCAGATGAGGTTGAGCGTCTTGTATTCCAGACCGTCGCTGCTGAGCGATATGCCCAGCGGCCATCGGTATTCGGAGGGGTTGTACACCGTGGCATAGGTACCGTCGGTGAGGCGCTGTCCCCATATCTTGGCATTGCTGTTGACGAAGCCGCGGGCCCTCGCCGTCGTGGTGTAGGTATGGCCTCCGTCGAGGCTCAGCGAGGTGAGGGCATGCTTCCACAGACTGGCTATACGTCCGTCGAGCAGGGTATAGTCGCAGTATGCCTTGTAGCTGTTGCTTACGGGTATGAGCGTGTCGCCGCGGTCGGCCTCCTCCGCCCACTGCATGCGGAAGCGCGGGTTGGCCAATATCTCTTCGCACGCCTTCCGTACGGCCTTCGAAGCCTTGCGGTAATGGGGGAAGGCGGTGTTCTTCTCGCTGAATCCGTGGTTGTAGTAGATGAAGTAGACGGGACCGAGGGTGCCGTCCTTCTTCACCTCTCTCACCACACGACCTATGCCGTTGCCGTCGTTGGGGTCGTCCTTTCGGTCGAGTGCCACACCATAGTTGCCCGTGGCGAGGAGGATGCCGCCCTTGGACACATACCACCCCACCCTCTGGTGCATGATGGCCTTGAGGGGCTTCTGCTTGTATACGTCGGGATACTGGTTTTCGGGCTTCGGGGTATAAGAGGCTTTGCTGTAGCCCTCGGGCACGTCATACTCGGGGAAGAGCACCTGTGGGGCACTCCACGTATATCCGTCGCTGGAGGTCTGCATCATGGTGCGTGATGGCGGCACATGCTCCTCGGCGGGGTCGCTGAGGTAGTGCAGATAGAACTTGTTGTTCCAGTAGGCCATCATGGGCTGGTGGTTGTAGGTCCAGCCGTCGCCGTTCTGACTTGTGGGGTGCTCGCGGTTGGCACGCATGGTCTGTATGTTGTGTACACCCACTACGGGCGAGAGTCCGCCGTCGTGGCGCGAGGGGTCGGCCATGGTAGTACCGGTGTAGTGTATGCGGTCCTGCTCCAGCAGGGCTTTCACGATGCGTTCGGGGGCACGGAATATGGTGCCGTGCTTGTGGTTCTTGGGCACGCTTACCTTGTCGCTCACGTCGGTGAAGTGGACGAAGTCGCGGGTGTAGTGCGCTCCGAAGTCGAAGAGGCGGTAGCGGTCATAATATATAAGGTATCCGTCGCCCAACTCACTGCCCTTGGGCAACTGTACAGTGGTGGGGCCCTCCATGAAGTGACCGGTAAAGGGTTCCGATGCCTTGCTCCACGGGCCGTAGGGACTCTTGGCGAACGCCACCTTGATGTCGCGCTCGTTGCGTGTGTTGTCCTTCAGCACCATGACGTAGTCGTCCTTGCCGCGCTTGAGCATGGTGGCATCTATGCAACTGAAGCCCGGGTCGATGAGCAGTTTGCCGGGTGTCCAGGTCTTGAAGTCCTTTGTAACGGAATAGTACAGGCGATGGTTGTTCTTCTCTTCCTCTATGCCGCGCTCGAAGTTCTGGCTCGGCACACACGATGCCCAGACCACCATGGCCTGCTGGCGGTCTTCGTCCCAGAATAGTTCGGGTGCCCAGACATTCACCGTGGTGGGGTCGTCCATCACCTGTATGAAGCGTTCCTCGCTCCAGTGCATCAGGTCGCGGCTCTCGGCATAGCCGAAACCCTTGTCGTGCTTCCAACTGCAGGTCCACACCAGGTGGTACACACCGTCGGGGGTGCGTATGATACTGGGGTCGCGCATCACCTTCTGCTTGCCTATCTTGGGCGGCAGGAAGGTACCGGGTATACTGTCCCAGTGTATGGCGTCACGGCTGTATATGAAGCGTAGTCCCTCGCTGGCGGGTTCGTGAAAGGAGGTGGATACGTATAGGTCTTGCGCCTGCATGCCCGCAGAGGTGGCCATGGCGAAGAGCAGGGATAGTAGATTGTTTCGTGTCATCGCAGTTTATTTCTTTTCTCTTGTAAGTAAGACGTGCAAGGCTGCGTTTTGTAACCGACTTTTCGGCCGTTACACTTGCATGTTCCGATTATTATCCCTACCTTTGCTTTTACTTTGAAAACCTACAACATGAATACAGAGGAACAACAATGTACTGCTGATGCCTTCACCAACAAGTGGAAGGACAAAGGACATGAAAAAGGGAAGAGCCAGTCATTCTAGCCGGAACTACTCTGGATATTCACTAAAACACAAGAACAATATGGATAAGCAACATGATGTATCAAACGACCATGAGCCACTATTTGTCACATCGGACAGCACTGCCTTTCCACAGGAATATGCAGCTTGGCTAAAAAAGCTCAAACTGCGTTATCGACAAGCACAAGGCAAAGCTTCCGTCAAGGTAAACACCGAACTGCTACACTTCTATTGGCAGTTGGGCAAGGACATCGTAGCCCTGCGCATAGAAGAACAATGGGGAAAGGGAGTGATGAAACAACTTAGCCTCGACCTGCGTGCAACTTTCCCCGAGCAGGCCGGTTTTTCCCACACCAACCTGAAATACATCAAACGTTGGTATACTTTTTACAGTCAGGAAGATACAATTGGTCAACAACCTGTTGACCAATTTGGATTTCCACCGCAGTTCGGCCAAATACCATGGGGGCATCACATCTGCATCTTAACTAATAGCAAGACCGTAGAGGAGGCCCTATTCTACATGAACAAGACCATAGAAGGGAACTGGAGTCGACGCATGCTTGAAGACAATATGGAGACTGACCTCTATGGAAGACAAGCTAAAGCCGTAACCAATTTCGGGCAACATCTGCCCACAACACAAAGCAAGTTGGCCGAGGAACTATTGAAAGACCCCTACAATTTGGATTTTCTTTCCCTTAAAGAGGGTTACGATGAACGAGAGCTGGAAAATGCGCTCGCC
>CAVKZC010000218.1:0-5325 GCA_963660455.1 Sphaerochaetaceae bacterium
ACACCACTACCTCTATCAGCTTCTTCTCACCTACCATCACCTCATGCACCCCGGGCTGCTTGTTCTTGTTGAAGCTGAAGCTGAGCATGTAGCCCGTCTGCAGATGGTAGTAGTCGAGGTACTCGCTGAGCTGCTGCTCGCCACGCTCGTTGTAAGCGTCGCCTCGCCAAATCTTCAGTTCCACGACATACTGCTGTCCGAGATAGTCGATGACCACGTCCGTGCGGGTCAAGTCGCGCGTCTGCGCCTCACAATAGTAGTTGCCGATGCCATTGATGACAGGGCGGAGGTAAGTGAGAAATATCTGCCGGCCGTTGTTCTCCACGAACTCGTCATCGTGGCCTGGCCGATAAATCTCGTTGAAATGCACGCAGAAACGCTCCAGCAAGTGGCGCATGTCGAGATAGCCGTCATGGACGAAGTGAGGTTTGTCGTATTCTCCCTGCTGATAGATGGGAGTCTCCTTAGCATTGGAGATGAAGAGATTATAGAGCCACGTCTCGAATATTCGGCAATAGATAAGCGCTGCACCCTTGTGTTCCTTGACAAAATTAAACATGACGGCAATGTTGATGTCCCGGTCATAATAATTGAACGATACGCGTTTACCGCCGAAGATGATAGCCTTCAATGTCTCTGCCAACGAAGGGAACTGACTCACCTTCTTCTCCATGTCATCAAACAAGGTGTTATGCTCTTTAAGCAGTTGGTTCACAGCTTTCAATACACCCTCCTTATCCCAAGTCACTCCTTCCTCGTCCATAATCTGACATAGGCGACTCACGAGGAAAGGATAGCCCGAGGTATAGTCATAAATCATCTGTCCGACGAAACGCTCATCGAAGCCGAGATGATGGTCTGCCTTGTATTCCGCCAACATCCCTATGATGCCATCGGCAGGAAGACTCATGTTCGTCTCGAAAGGCACGGCGATATTCCATGGGGAATTGTACTGATGCTGGTCTTCGGGGCGAAGCTTCAACTTCAGGTTCTTGATGTCATAGACACCGGCGAGGATAACAGACTGGAAGGTGGGGCGCTCATCCCGATCCAAATACATTTCGCGAAGAAGTCCTAAGAACTTGATAAACTCGATATGATTGCCCGCGGCATCCACTTCGTCAATCAGAACCACGACCTTAGACTCCCTACAAAGCTTCGCTATAAGCATGGAATATCTTATAGAGTCGATTTCTCCCTGATTGATGTCCTTGAACTCTTGCAGCAACGCCGAAGCGTCTGAAGAGAGATTTTTCACATTCCCCAAGATGATCCTTGTCTGCATCAAGCACAACGAGGCACATAGCAAAGCCTCTTCGCTCTTGAAGGCGCTCTCGCTGAGTCCCTCGAAGCTCAGGGAGAACACAGCATAGCCTTCTCCCTCAAGCTTTTTCTTGAGCAGAGCCAAGGTCGTAGTCTTGCCATACTGCCGCCCCCTGTTGATGCAGAAGTAATTGCCACGGCGCACCAACTTGGCGGCAGCCTCCACCTGACGGCTGATGTCGACCATGTAGTGTATGGACGGGATGCACTTGCCCGCAGTATTGAATGTCTTCATATTGCTTGTCTCCATTTGTTTGCAAACTTACACAAAATAGTTTATATTTCCAAAATCTATCATCAAAATTCTTGCATGTAGGCACAATAAATGGACAACCTGCCGTTCTGTCAGACAAGGAAATACGCCTTGAACTCCTTTCTCGTCATGGCGATGCCAATGGCGGTATTGCAATCGAGACCATAGGTAATGGGGTGGGGAAGCATTTGGTAATTTCCCAACTTCAGGCAGATACGTATGGGCTTGTCGAAGCCCTTGTACTGAGAGCTTTTGCCACTCTTGACAAGCCTTTCCTGCTCTTGCATCAAGACCTCGCTCATATCGGTAGCCTCAACCGCCTCCACTTGGTAATACCCAACTGCCTGATGTTTTTCCACAGGGACGAAATACTTGATCTTCTGGAAATCCACTCCCGATAGGACAGAATTATATCCCGAATAGAAGCAAGTGCCTTTCCCTGCCAAAACAGCATCCTTGTCACGGTTCACATTCGCATCCACCAATGAGAGATAGAAGGTACCCTTGTTCACTGGCTCGTCAGAATACTCCAGTCCCTTCTGCGGTATCGACTGCAGGAGCAAACTCTCCCTTCCGTCCTCATCCGCCAACCAACGACGTATCTGCCTACGCAAGGCTTGCTCCGAACTGCTAGGATCTATCACGATGCTCCCATCCGCTGCATGACACTCCTGGTCTGGGCGAAGGGGGAATGCTCCGATGCCAATGAGTCTGTTGGATTTCTGGTAATAGTAGTCTCCGTTCTCCTCATCCAATGCTTCCAATGGGATACGACCGGGGAAGAGGACATAACCGGCGATGATTTCTTTCTTTAGATGCGCCCTGTCTTGTCCTTGCTCCGTATAATAGATGGCATCCCGATAACGGTGCATCTGGTTGATGGCATCCTCTGGCGGAACGTCATATAATTCTCGGTCTTGCTTGTCATCGATACGATATTTGGCATCGAAGAGGTAGGTGTATTTCATGCCCGCCTCCCGCTGTTTGCTCAGTCGCAAGACGATGTCGGGACGCTGGATGGTGGTCATCGTACTTGTTCCGCTGATGGCGGACTGTTCCCTCCGTTTCTCCACCTCGGCATTATAGCAAACGCTCGCCAACTCCACCCCGTCATGGTTGATGAAACTGACACTTCCACCATACACCAACTGCGGGATGAAGTCTGCCGACACATCCCTGCCGTTGACCATCGGGCGGTTGTCCTTCCCCATCTCGCGCAAAGTGTCTTGCACGATGTTCTTCACCTTGATGAAGCACCATATCTCGTAGAGGTCGCACACATCCTTCACCTCCAGCTTCCTCATGCCTTCCTCCAGTTCGTACCCTTGTTGCAGCTCCACCCATTTCTCCATGATGGTCTTGTAACCACGAGCCTGTTTCATCACAAGGTTGTCTTGCGAAAAGCCCTTGAATCGACCGACGCCCCGGAAGAACCCATGGTTGCAAAGGCGCAACAGCTCTGCCTCCATCTCGTCCAACGAGGAGTCGATGCGCATCGGATTGTCGAGGTGCATGGCTGTCATGATATGCTCCTTGACAACCGTAAATCGACGTTGCATCTCCCTAAGGGCATACTTCAGGAAACGGTTTTCTACGGTGTCATGACTCAGCTGCATCTCTTCCGTGCGATAGAGATAGGCGGGATTGTCCTTGTGCGTCTGATATTCATTCTCCATCTCGCGAGGCATGAACGCCATCCGTTCCGCCCTCTCATAACTGGTGGCGGCACGAAGGCGACGCTTGGGACGGTCGATGATCTGGCGAGCCGACAGGGTGATGTCAGCATAGCATGACTTGAATATCTGCCACCATACCAGCGGATTGCTTTCCCCTGTACCACGTCGCATACCGAGGTAAGTGTCCTTCAGAAAGGAAGAACACAGCATGGCATACTCGTTCTCTATGTCGGAGATGATGGTCTTGAGATCTGTGCGATAATCCAACTTGTAGCTTAGCACCTCGGTGACAAACTTGAGTTGCCGTGGTTGGTGTTCTCCCTTCACCCGGTAAGTAAAGCAAAAGTCGGTCATGCCCACTTGGTTGTGGAAGTTGAGCGATCCGTAGAGTTCGCCACCGTTGCTGATAATCGTGCTTCGGCTATCATCGCCAGAGCGCAGATGGTCGTTGATGGCAAGCGACACCTCGGCAAGCTCCTTGTTCCTGCCACGCACGATGAGTGGGTATTCGGTGTTCTCAAAGAATACGGCATCCTCCCGTAGGTCGCCATCCTCCTTTGGCACGCCATCGAAAGAGAAAACGACGTGCTTGTCTGCCGATGTATATCTGCACTTTTTCTTGGCGGCACTATGGACATCCGTCAAGTCGATGGCGAGATTCTTGATAGTCTCCGCTATCCTGCGCTGATGGTTGGGACACGAGAACCTAACCGTCAAGTCAGCGTTCGCCACCTCAAAGTTGAATACGCTTGCCATACACCTTTTATATATTAGTTCCAATACGACACGAAATGGTCTCTTCCCAGTTGGGCTATCATGGAGTCTATCTTCTTCACGGAGAGCCATTCTTCCTTCTCCTCTTCCGTTTTCTCCCCGAAGGTGGTTAAAAGACATCTCAGGGCGGTCAATAAGTTCAAGCCTCCGTATTTCGTTGCCTCATTGGCATCCACTCCCACCTTGGTCAGTCGCTCTTCGTCTGCCTTGGTGTCCAATGACAAACTCAGCTTAGCTTCATCCCCCTCCACTCTCGACAATATCTTCATCATCGTGAAACGGTCGAGCGCAGCCATGCAGTCTGCTTGTCCGAAATCATAAGAAGCGAGAAGATAGATCAAGGCTTCGTTGGCAGCACGATAGCCCAACTTGAAGGGCGTTCCCTCCAAGAGGTCGTTTACTTTCTTGAGGTATCCGATGACGGTCTCCGCATCCTCTCCCAACTCATCCTTGATTTCCTTGGCCTCGATGTGACGGTTCACAAGAAGATCGTTGAGCGTGACTCCCTCGCCATACTTCCCTGCCTCGAAGTCTGCAACGATTTCTCGCAGTCCATCATCCGTAGTGTCTTGCAAGAAACTGCCATAATCCACCTCGTTCATCTCAATGGACATCGCCCTGTCGAGCACCTTTCGGGAGAAAGAGAACGTGGTCTCGTCCATGTTCACCGTTCCGATGACCATAAGGTTGGCGGGGAGCGTGAGACCTTTTGCTAGGAGATGCTCTTCCACTGTCTTCTCTATGTTGTCCCCGAGATAATCGTTCAGACTCTTCATCATGTCGCCAGCCACTTCCATCCCATATTCCTTGAAGGGCTTGATGATAGGGTCGGTCATATACACATTCTTTCCATCCTTGTCCTTCTCGAATCCACGGCTCTCAATGGCACTCAGAAACTCTGCGAAGTATTCCTCCACGGGAGCCAAGTTCATCTCGTCAAGGCAGAGGAAGAAGGGAACAGTTGGATTCTGCCAAGCCCTCACCACGAACTCCACGAAGGGAGTGAATACATAGTGAGGCTCAGGGATATTGGAAAAGTATCCCACCACATCCATCGAGTTGTGCCAGTTGGGCTTCACCTGAATGAGTTGGAAGTTGGCTGGCGAGTGGAGCGTCCATCTGTCTTCCGCGAAGTCCTTGCTCTCATATCCCTCGCTGTATTTCTTCTGCAATTCCAATGTCACGGTGGCTTGTGCCAATTTCCTCACGATTCGGCTCTTTCCCGTTCCCGAGATTCCCGCCAAGAGGAGGAAAGGCTTCGTGCGGAGGGCAGTGAGGTATGGGAGGAAGGGGGAAGAA
>CAVKZC010000219.1:0-5302 GCA_963660455.1 Sphaerochaetaceae bacterium
GCATAGGCAAAAACACCGGCCGTGACGAACTTACTTTTCGGTATTAAAGTGGCTTAGTTAGCATGGCTAAGTGGCTTGGTTAGGATGACTATCGTGAGTGACACGTGACACCTGTGACACTTGTTTTCTATAATTATTACTATACAAAATTTTTAATTTATGAATGAAAAATAATTTTTCCTGCCTGCGCGCGTATAGGGAATTTTATAGAAAACAGGTGTCACAGGTGTCACGTGTCACGCCTCTGGAAGTGAGAGGAAAGGTTTATCCATATTCTCTATCTGACTGAGCATCAGAAACAAGACTGTTCTTGTAAGTTTGTTTTTCATCCGCTATGCGGCAGATGAAGATAATGACGCGGTAGATGTTGTGAAAAAGGCTTATGTTCATGATGTCTGGTGTGTATTTTGTTTGTTATATGTTATTGTTTGGGTGCAAAGATACAAAAGCCTCAGTATCGTCCGCCCCAATATGTTGAGGCGGATTTAACAGTAGACATACATTGTTCTTATTTTTTAACAAGGCAGTCGAGGTGTTTCCCGTCACTTTTGTTTGTCATGTGCCCCTTTTTCCGTATCTTTGCAACGAACAAAACAAAGCAAACTCTATGGAAAGAACCAAAACACTCATTATAGGCAGCGGTCCGGCAGGCTACACGGCAGCCATCTATGCCGGAAGAGCCAACCTCTCCCCCATCCTTTATTCAGGCATTCAGCCCGGCGGACAGCTCACCACCACCACAATAGTAGAGAACTTTCCCGGCTATCCCGACGGTGTGGACGGCAACCAAATGATGGACGACCTGCGCCAACAGGCAGAAAGGTTCGGTACGGAGATGCGCGATGGCAGTATCATGTCGGTAGACTTCTCCTCACGTCCCTATACCGTTACCGATGAGGACGGCAAGCAACTGCAGGCCGACACCCTCATCATAGCCACCGGTGCGACAGCCAAGTATCTGGGACTGGCCGACGAGGAGAAGTACCGTGGGCAGGGCGTGTCAGCCTGTGCCACGTGCGACGGATTCTTCTACCGCAAGCGCACCGTAGCCGTAGTGGGTGGTGGCGACACGGCATGCGAGGAAGCACTCTACCTGGCCGGACTGGCGAAGAAGGTGTACATGATAGTAAGAAAACCCTACCTGCGTGCCGCCGAAATCATGCAACGGCGTGTCAAAGAAAAGGAGAACATAGAAATTCTCTTCGAGACAAACACTACCGGTCTTTTTGGCGAGAACGGAGTGGAAGGCGCACACCTCGTCAAGCATCTGGGTGAGCCAAACGAGGAACATTTTGATATCGCCATAGACGGATTCTTCCTCGCCATCGGGCACAAGCCCAATACCGAACTATTCAGCGGTCATGTGGACCTCGACGAGCAGGGATTTATCAAGGTAGTGCCCGGCACTGCCACAACCAACCTCCCGGGCGTGTTTGCTGCAGGCGACGTAGCCGACCCGGTGTACAGACAGGGAGTCATCGCCGCCGCATCGGGAGCCAAGGCGGCCATCGAGGCCGACCGCTTCCTGCAGTCCAACTGAACAAAGAACTATAACACATTATAGACACTATGAAAAAAGCATTTCTTTTTGCAGCCGCCATCGCACTGACCCTGGCCAGCTGCGGCAACAAGACACAACAAGGCGCTGCCGCCGAGGGTGACAGCACCGCAGTAGAGAACACTGACACTGCAGCAGAGGGTGCCGCTGCTACTGCCCTTACTGGTGAGACACAGCAGAGCGTAGAACAGATAACCGCCCAGTTGCAGAAGGCCATCGAGGCCAAGGACAGCAAGGCTGCCACAGCCGCCCTCTCGCAGTTGCAGGCCAAATACCAGGAGCTCGTCAGTGCAGGCAAGCTCGATGAAGCCAAAGCATACGGTGAGGCTATCAAGAAGGTCGTGAACGACAATGCCGAGACACTGAAGAGCGTGGCCAGCGGTAACACTACCGTATCCAACCTGATAGACGGCATCAACAGTCTGCCTACCGCTGCCAATACGACCGTGGAGCAGGCTCAGGCTGCAGCCAAGGCCATCAGCAACGCCCCAGCTGCCGTTAAGGAAGCTGCTGCCAATGCCGCCACAGAGGCTGTAAGCAACGCCAAGCAGGCTGCCAAGGACAAGGCCAACGAGGAGGTGCAGAAGGCTAGCGACAAGGCTAATGCTGCCGTAGACAACGCCAAGAAGAAGGCCAACGAAAAGGTGGAAGAGGCTAAGCAGAAAGCTGCCAACGCTGCCGGTGCTGCCGCTGGCAAGGCACTGAAGGGACTCGGACTGTAAGCTTAAAAGTAAAAAGGCAAAAAAGTAAAAGGGTAAAAAGGGGGCATACGCCACAAAGCCGTTGTCCCTTAACTTCCCTTAACTTCTCTCTAACTTCCCTTAGCTCCTTTCCCCCTTCAACCCCTAAAACAACCCGCATAAACAAAACAAACAACAGATGTCAGAACAACAGGCAGAGATGAGGCAACTGGTAGACCGTCTGAACCAGGCCTCGGAAGCTTACTATAACGGCAAGGGCGAACAGATGACCGACTATGAGTGGGATGCCTTGTTCGACCAGCTGAAACGGATGGAAGAGGAAACGGGCGAAGTGCTGCCCGATTCCCCCACCAACAAGGTGTCGGAAGACACACTGGCCGGCCAAAAAGAGGCGCACGAGTTCCCTGCCCTCTCCCTGGCCAAGACCAAGAGTGTGGCTGACCTCGCCAAATGGGCAGAGGGACGCCCTATATGGCTGTCGTGGAAACTCGACGGCCTTACGCTCGTGGCTACCTATGACGGCGGCAGGCTCTCGCGCCTCGTGACGCGCGGCAACGGCCACATAGGTACCAACATCACCCATCTGGCCAATGCCATAAGCGGTCTGCCGCAACAGATAAGTGAGACAGGGCATCTCGTCGTCAGGGGCGAGGCCGTCATCTCCTACCCCGACTTCGAACGTTTTGTGCTCGAGACGGAGGGCGACTATGCCAACCCGCGCAACCTGGCGTCGGGATCGCTATCGCTGAAGGACTGCGAAGAGGTGAAGCAGCGCCACATCCAGTGGATTCCGTTCACCCTGGTGTACACCGATCGTGAACTGACATCGTGGGGCGAACGGATGGATATGCTGGTGTCCCTGGGGTTCTGCCCCGTGGAGCGCGAACGCATAGACCTTCCCACAACGGACAACATACAGGCAGCGATAGACCGCTTCACACGGAAGGTTACGGACAAGACCTTCCCCTTCCCTGTAGACGGACTTGTCATTACCTACGACGATACGGCATACGCCTCCACGGGTTCGATAACGGGACATCATGCCACGAGGGCAGGATATGCCTTCAAGTGGCAAGACACTTATGCCGAGACGGTGCTCGACCACATAGAATGGTCGTGCGCAGCCAACACCATTTCGCCCGTCGCCGTGTTTACGCCGGTAGAACTGGAGGGTACTACCGTGCAGCGTGCCTCGCTCTGCAACATCAGTGAATGCGAACGCCTCGGCATCGGCGGCAAAGGTACGCGCCTGCAAGTCATCAAGGCCAACAAGATCATACCCAAGGTCATCAAGGTAACGGAGGCGGTAGGCTCGCTCGACATCCCTACCCTATGCCCTGTCTGCGGCAAGGAGGCTGAGGTGTGCCAGAGCGACAGCGGTACACGCACGCTGCACTGCACCAACCCGCACTGCGCCGCCAAACAACTGAAGAAGTTCTCGCGTTTCGTAAGCAAGGAGGGCATCAACATTGAGGGCATCTCCGAGCAGACCGTGTCGCGGCTCATCAACGAGGGATACCTGCGCGAGTATGCCGACTTCTACAAACTTGCCCAATACAGCTACCAGATAGCCAGTTTTGAGGGGTTCGGCAGAAAATCGGTACACAACCTGCTGGAAAGCATCGAGAAGAGCCGCCACACCGACGGACGGCACTTGCTCTACGCTCTGTGCATCCCCCTCTGCGGTGGCGATGTGGCGAAACGCCTGTTGGCACGCTACAAGGTGGCAGACCTGATACAGGCGGCACGCACGGCTCTCTTCGACGACGAGTTTGCTGCCATCGACGGCATCGGTCCGGAGAAGAGCGCACGCTTTGTGGCTTTCTTCCGCGACGACACCAACTACACGCGGGTGCTGCACCTGCTGGACGAGCTTACCATCAACGAGACGGAGCAGGAGCCGCAAGGCGACAGGTGTCAGGGCAAAACATTCGTCATCACCGGTGACGTGCACCACTACAAGAACCGCAACGAACTGAAGGCTTACATAGAGGGACAGGGCGGAAAGGTGACGGGCAGTGTCTCTAAGAGCACCCACTACCTCATCAACAATGACGCCGCATCAGCAAGCACCAAGAACCGCAAGGCACAACAGTTCGGCATCCCCATCATCACGGAAGACCAGTTCATGGAGCTGTTCGCCTAAGACCTCTCCGCCACAGCCTACACTCCCCCACACCCCTCCACAAACTAAAGAACACACACTCAACACGCATACATGTACATAGCTATAGCCGGCAACATAGGCAGCGGAAAGACCACCCTCACCAACATGCTCGCCAAGCACTACGGATGGAGGAAGTATCTGGAACCTGTAGACAGCAATCCTTACATAGACGACTACTACAAAGACATTTCCAGATGGGCACTCAACCTGGAGGTGTACTTCCTGAAGCAGCGGTTCCGCAACCTGCTCGAGATAGAGCGGAGCAGCGACACCGTCATACAGGACCGCACCATCTTCGAGGGTGTGTACGTCTTTGCCGCCAACAACAGGAAGATGGGTAACATGGACGAACGCGACTTCGATACCTACATGGGACTGTTCGACTCAATGATGCAGGTGGTGAAAATGCCCGACCTCATGGTTTACCTGAAGTCGTCGGTGCCCCACCTCGTGCAGAACATACAGAAGCGCGGACGCGACTACGAACAGCAGATGCCACTCGACTACCTGCAGGGCATCAACGCCCTGTACGACGAGTTCATCTACCACAAGTACAAGGGGCGCGTGCTCGTCATCGACGTGGACAACCTCGACTTCGAGCACAATCCGAGACAGTTTGGAGACATCGTGGAAAAGATAGACACACAGCTCTTCGGACTCTTCTCTAGCAAAGAACAAGATCAAAACTCGTAAACAAGAAAAACCATGCATATAGCAATAGCAGGCAACATAGGCAGTGGCAAGACCACGCTTACCAAGCTTCTCAGCAAACGGTACGGTTGGAAGCCCAACTTCGAACCCGTAGACAACAATCCCTATCTGGCCGACTACTACGCCAACATGAAGCGGTGGTCGTTCAATCTGCAGATCTATTTC
>CAVKZC010000220.1:0-5280 GCA_963660455.1 Sphaerochaetaceae bacterium
CTATTATATATAGGTATAGAGAGGGTCAGTGCGAGGTATTCGCCTCGGTTGTTGCGAAACTGCGAGGCAAAACCGTCGTACTGCCCTTTCTGAGAGAGATTCTTGTAGTAATTGGTCGTAATGCCGCCACCGAGAGAGAGTGACGGCAGCAACTTGCCTTTTGATATTTTGTAGTTGTAATGTGCGTTCTCCACCTCATACTCCGCCGCCTTCACGTCGGGAGAGAGGTTGAAGAAGTTCTGGTAGAGTCCTTCGGGAGCCTTGGGAGCCTCTGCACTTGCTGCTTCTGCGCTCAATGCCTCATCCGCCAACTGCAGCTGCAAGTTATCCTCCACGGGATAGTTCATCGCTGACTTCAATGCAAGCAAGTTCTGCCTTGCCACATTCTGCAGATGAGTGAGGTTGTACTCGTCCTCCGCCACCTGCGACTCCATCTGTACCACATCGGGCTTACCCTTCTCGCCCAGTTCGTAGAGACGCCGCATTTTTCCTAACAATCGCTTGCTCTCGGCAAGTTTCTCTGAAGCCAACTGGATGCTTGCCTCGGCATAGGCTGCCTCCACAAACTTCTGCATCACGTCGATAGCCTTGTCATCCTGTACCTTTTGCATCGCCGTGGCGGAATAAGCCTTGGCCAACTTCGCCTGCTTAAAGGCGTTGATGGTGGCGAAACCGTCGAAGACGTTCAAGCTAGCATAAAGCTGGTAGTAGTTATTGAATGTTGTCACATTATTATAGGTATTGGTCTCAGGGTCGATATTTCGTCCCCAAGCATACTGTCCTTGCACGCCTCCCGTGACGGTAGGCAAGAAGCTCGCCATGGCATTCTGGTAGTCCTGCTTGCGCTGCCGTGCGTTGATGGTCTCCCGCTTCACTGACGTGGCATGCTCCACGGCAAACCTCATACAGTCATCGAGACTCCAGGTCTTGATTACGGCATCGTCCGCTTGTTGTGCGAACCCTGCCACGGTTCCCATCAGCATCCATCCCAATATGATGTTCCTTTTCTTGTTCATTTTGCTCACTTGTTTATTTGCCAAGATAAGGGCAATGGGCGTGCCAAAGATAAGCTACCATTGATAGCCAACGAGTTACCCATCAACCCTCATCAACAACACTGTCCAACAATTAGACACAGCCGTCTAATTATTGGACAGTGAATCACGTAAGTCAGAAGTATTTTATTTTATCTTTTCTTTTGTTTCTCCATGCGGAAGGTAACGTGGAATCCGGGGAGGCTTTTCCCGGAGAGACTCAGGTCGAAGCCTTGCATCATCAGCATCTGGCGTGAGATGCTGAGTCCAATGCCCGTGCCCGAGGGCTTCGTGGTGAAGAAAGGCACGAAGATGTCTCGGCCGGTTTCGGTGGGAATGGGGTCTCCATCATTGCTGATATAGATGATGGACGGGGTGTTTGCGTCATTATCGGAGGAGAGTTTGCATCTCACGTCGATGATGGTGGCATGCGCCTCGATGGCATTCTTGGTGAGATTGATGAATACCTGTCGCTGCATGTTGGCATCCGCCTCCATCATGGCATCCTTGGGGAGAGAAATGTGCCACTCGATGTCGGGATAAAGCGCCTTCATACTCTCTAAGAACGAGGATAGCGAGATTTTTTCTACGATGGGTTCTTGCAGTTGGGTGAGATTGCGGTAGCTGTCCACGAAGGCGGTGAGCGAACGGCTCGTGTCGTAGATGGCACGGATGCCTTCCTCATAGGGAGAACCCTTGATGGAAGGATTGCTGAGATACGCTTGACAGATGCTGGAGATGGGAGCGGTGGCGTTCATGATCTCGTGGGTGAGCACATGGGTGAGCTTCTGCCACGACTCCACCTCGTGCTTCGCCACGAGTCGGGCGATGGCACCCTCCATATTGTTGAGGGCTTGCTGCAAAGCCCTCTCGCCTGGCAGGAGTCCCTGGGTGGGAAGCTTGAAGGAGTAGTCGCCGTTGCGCACTGCCTCCTGCATCATGAAGGCACGGTCTTTCAGCCTCCGCTGGTGGCGGAGGAAGAGGAAGATGATGCCGCCCGCCAAGGCTGCGATTCCACCTATTATATATATGTACCAGAAAATCGTCATGAATTCTTCACTTTCTCAGTTTGGCATAGAGCGTTTGCCTCGTGATGCCGAGCATTTCCGATGCCCGCGAGATGTTGCCGTGGCATTGGTCCACCACCTTTTGGATGTGTTTCGCCTCGATGCTCTCCAGGGTCTCCACCTCTGTGCTTCGGTCGATGGCATCCTTCAGCGTGCGGATCAGCTCGTCGTTGTCCCAGGGCTTGGTCACGAAGTCGGCGGCACCGCTCTTCAGTCCCTTCACGGCGAGCTGCACGTCGGCATAGGCGGTGATGAGTACCACCGGGATGTTGGCATGGAGGCGGCGGAGGGTGCGGAGCCAGAGCAGTCCGTCCTGTCCGTTGTTCACGCCCAGGGAGAAATTCATGTCGAGCAAGATGATATCCACCTGTTCCTGTTGGAGCAGGGTGGGTGCTGTGGCGGGGCGCGGCAGGGTGAGGATGCGCTCAAAAGCCTCGCCCAGACAGATCTTCAGGGCGGTAAGTATCGCCGGGTTGTCGTCTATGATCAGTATCGTTCCGTATTTCATGCTTGCAAAAGTACACTTTTTCCCCGAGATTCCCAACGATTCTGACGTCGATGTATGATTTTCACACAGAAGTGTGTATGAAAATCATACAATCCGCTCCTCGCCCCTCGCCTTTCCTTGGCGGAACGGCGGGAATTCCTTACTTTTGCATCGGAATCAGGACAATCCTGTTTTCGCAACAAGACAAAAAAGTACAGATCAGATGAAAAGTTATTTCAAGTTTCTCTCTCGCAACAAGCTCTATGCGGCGATCGAGGCAACGGGGCTCTCGGTGGCGCTAGCATTCGTGATGATTCTGGTATCATACGCCAGCATGGAGTATAGGGTGGGAGCCAACCATAAGTTGTCGAAGGAACTCTACGCTGTGGGCTCGGGCGACTATCTCGGTATGACGGCGGGCACGGCGAAGGAGTTCTTCCCCTCCATACCCGAAATCAAGGAGTGGACTCGCTACAGCCCCTATTTTGCCAAGGGAGCAATGGCGGACGGGAAGTTCTATGAGACAAATATTCTCGCCGTGGATCCAAACTTCTTGCAACTGTTTGATTATCGGTTGACGGGCTGTTCCTCGCAGAGGATATTGACGGACATCCACCAAGCCATCGTGTCGGAGAGTTTTGCGAAGAAGGTCTTCGGCACGGCGAATCCCATCGGGCAGACCCTCCAATGCGACACCTTGCGCCTAAAAGTGGTGGGGGTGATGGAAGATATTGGTGAGGAGGATGTGTTCAAGCCGTATGGCATCTTTGTGTCGATGAAGCTCCGGGATGCCACATTGCCCCCCATGGACCATTTCGGGGAAGTGGTGCCAGTGGTAAGGCTGGCGAAGCATGCGGATCCGGAAAAGGTGGCTGGCAAGTTGCTGGATAAATACTGCGGCTACTGGCCTAAATTCTTCAGTAGGACGAAGAGTGACAACGCACTGCTCTGGGGCTCTACATTGACCCGTTGGGACAAACTGTATTTTGCCGGCTTAGATTCTATGGGCATACGCGAGGGCAACCAAACCTTAGTCAACATCCTGTTGGCAGTGGCACTGGTGCTGCTGTTCTCCGCCATTTTCAACTACATCAACTTGACCGTGGCGCAAATCGGGAACCGCGCCAAGGAGATGGCAACGAGGAGACTAATGGGTGAGTCGGTCGCTGGCGTGATGATGCGCTATTTCAAGGAGTCGGCATTCTTCACGACGATTTGTTTTCTGCTCGGTGGTTTCCTGGCGTGGGCTTTCTTGCCATTGTTTGATGGGTTCTTGGACACGAAGATTGCATTGCTGGGCTCCGCTGACGTGTGGTGTTATCTGGTTGTGGCATTCTTGGTCATCACCTTGTTCGCTGGGCTCTTGCCCGCCATCGTCGTCTCACGGTTTAATCCGATAGATGTCGTGAAAGGCACCATTCGCTTGCGCAGCAAGACTTGGCTGAGCAAGGTCTTTATCGTCGCGCAGAACGTCATTAGCATGACCTTAGTCGTGGTGGCGGTGACAATGATGCTCCAGATGCATCATCTCTCCACGATGCCCATGGGCTATCAAACAAAGGATATCGTGAGCATCTTTACCTCCTTGGACTATTCTTATGAACAACACTCCATCCTCGTGGAGCGTCTGAAGACCCATCCCTGTGTGGTGGAGGCGAGTTACGCACAAGGCTCGCCCTTGGAGTGCGGTGCCAATGGTGTGCATGATGACAAAGACGATTGCATAGGGTACGTTAGAATGTGTACGCTCGACTCCACGGCGATGGAGATGCTGGGAATCAAGGTCGTGGAGCGATACGGCGAGCCGACGGCTGGCAAGCTGTGGGTTACAGAGTCTGCCAAGCATGCCTTTGGGGTCTCGGCAAGGAAACCTTGGTTTGGTGCCAAAAGGAAAGAGGGGTATGAATACGAGGTTTGTGGTGTCGTTGCCGATTACCATAACGGCAGTGCTGTCTCGGAGGCGATGAAGAATGAGTATAATGCCATCCGGGTGTTGGACCATCGTAATGTTTTCTTCTACACTGTCCTCGTGAAGACCCGTGGCGACCATGCCCAGGCTTTACAAGCCATCAAGCAAACCTGCACGCAGGTGACGAAAGAGCTGACGGGTGTGCCCATTGACACAGATGCGTCCTACATAGACGATGTTTTGTCGGACAGCCTGAAGGAAAATCGCAACATGATGATACTCATTGTCACCTTCATGGGCATCTCCATCCTCATCTCCGCCCTCGGCCTCTTTGGTATGTCGGTGTATTACGGTAATCAGCAACGGCGACAGATAGCCCTTCGCAAGGTGATGGGTGGCACGGTGGCGGATGCCGCCTGGCAGTTGTCGCGCCGTTACCTCGTCAGCTCGCTCGTGGCGGTGGTCATCGCCATCCCCATCTGCGTAAAACTGATACAGTATTATCTTGAGGGCTTCGTCTATCGCATCGACTTCCCCTGGTGGGTACTGCCCGTGGGAGCCGTCTTCACCCTGGTGGTAGCCTTCCTCTCGGTCATCGGCTGCACTCTACGCACGGCGTTGCTCAATCCGATAGACAGCATCAAGACAGAATGATTTAAAGGTAAAAGGATAAAAAAGTAAAAAGGTAAAAAACATTCAAAATCATGATACGAACAGAGAATCTTACAAGAATATTCCGCACGGAAGAAGTGGAAACCATCGCCCTCAACGGCGTAAGCATAG
>CAVKZC010000221.1:0-5249 GCA_963660455.1 Sphaerochaetaceae bacterium
GTACAGTGGTATCAGAAACTGAACCGCTACAATGAGTGCCTGATAGAACAACATGAAAGTTTTATCAAGCAGACGTACCGTAACCGTATGGTGATACCCACTACCAACGGACCGCTGGCACTCACCATACCGATAAACCACGATTTGGGTATGGGCATCAAGGATATACGCATAACCGACCATGCCAACTGGCGCCACACACACTGGAATGCACTTCTCTCTGCATACGGCGAAAGTCCTTTCTTCGAATATTACGAAGACGACATACGCCCTTTCTACGAGAAAAAATATGATTTTCTTTTCGACTTCAACATGGAGACGATGCAGAAAATGATAGAACTGCTCGACATACGCCCCAAGATTTCTCTTACCGACAGGTATGTTGTAAGGGAAGAACGAAGAGGGAAGAACGATGAGAAAAGCGGAAAGAGGGAAGAATTCAACAGTAACGCGAACGAAGAACAAAGTGAAAATAGCGAAAAGTCGAATGGCGACGAGAGCGGAGTAATAATGGATTTTCGCGATGCTATTCGTCCCAAGAAACCTCTCCATGACGCAGAATTCACTCCGAAGAGATATTATCAGGTATACGGGCTAAAATATGGTTTCCAGCCCAACATGAGCATCCTCGACCTTCTTTTCAATGAAGGAAATGAGGCGATATTCCATCTGTAGGAATACCGCCTCATTTTTATTTTACGATAGAAGTAATCGCACTTCTGTTGCCTTTCATGTTGACAAGGAAAGCCTTGGCACTGCCAAACTTCAGGAACATGTCGAGACGAATGGGGATATGGTTGTCGTCATCGGTTACATAGAAATCTACTATCTTCTTGTATTTTCCGTCATCCAGTTCCATATAAGCCAGTTTCAGACAACGGTACTTCACGCCATTGTCGGCCTTGATGGTTTCCCTTCCACCAAAACGCAACTGGGCTGGCGTACGGTCGCTGCCGTCTACGATGGGGAACTTGACCACATATCCTTTCGTCCAGTTGGCCGGGTCGAAACTACGGGCACGCAGAAAGATGTTCATCATGTCGTACACACAGTCGTCGAAGGTGTAGTTCTTCCAGTTGTGCTTGCCGTCGTTGTTCATATAGTGCAGTCGGGCATGGCATTTTCCGTCCGGATAGTTGTAGAACACCTCGTCTACGGTGTAACGCTTTCCCTCACGCGCGCCCTTGCGGAAATAAAGAGGTGCCAGTTCGTTACTGCTGTAACAAAGCAACGTGTCGCGCAGCACAAAGAAGTCGTCTACCCGTTTGTTGCCTCTCGTTACCAGCGAACCACGGTAGGCAGGCTTCCCCTTGTATGTGGACTGTACGACCGACATGCTGGCAGTACCCGCCTTTACCCATACAAACTTCCAGTTGTAGTAGAGGTTGTACGTCAGAAACTCACCCGACTTGAATGCCGTGTTGCGAAAAGTACATTGGGCGGATGCCGATATGCTTGCCAGCAACAGCAGGCATACCGTCAGCATTGATTTCTTAAGGTAATTCATCATCATTTTCTTATTTTTTTGGAACGTACTGTATGCCAAGGTTTCTGGCACGCTCAGCGTTCTGGTTCTTTACTTTCTTTTCCTTGTCTGGCTTTTGCTTGGTGATGGCGGATGGCTTCTGCTGATTGAGTGGTTTCTCCAGCGGATTCCACGTTTCCGTTACGTCCCATTTGGCCTTGCATTCTATCACACTGGGGTAATAGTACACCTCTTCAGCCTGCAAGTCTTTGTCATAGTTGCCGGTGTCCCACACCCCGTTACCGTTGCGGTCTACGATGAGCCGTACATAATACTTGTCCGGTTTGAGGTAATAGAACTCTGCCACACCGTTCACGGCATGCGTCTGCTTCACCACCTTGTCCTGCCCGTTGAGAAGTTGCACGATGAGGGGTTGGTCGGTAAGGCCGGTAATGTTCAGCAAGAGCGTACTGTAGGTATCGAGTGCCGATACCTTGAAGCCCTGTTTCAGTGGCTTCGAAGCCAGTCCGTAGATGTCAACAAAGGCTGCCGAGTCTATCTCCAGACTGTATTCTATGTCGGGCCGCCACTCACCCCTCAACCTGTATTCGCGCGTTGCCGTCTGCTCAAACTCAAAGGGGGCTATGTACCACAGCGTGTCGTGTTTGGAGTAGAGGTGTATGCCCGCCGTGTCGGCTTTAGCCAAGGGGGTGGGGAAGGAGAAGGTGATGTTCCGGTCGGGGTCAAGACTCGACTGTATGCTTGTCTTTACCTCCAGTGGTTTGGCGGGATAGACCGAGTCGTATGGCTCGCCTTTCTTCTTCAGTTTTTCCTGTTTCTTGGTCCAGTCTTCCAGTTCCTTGTCCTGTTGCTTCTTGCGTTTGGCATACGTGGTCTTCGACAGCACCTCCAGCGTGTCGGTGCGATCTATCAGCACACCCGTACTGTCTGTAGTGCGGTACGCCAGTTCTATACTGAGCGTGTCGCGGTTTACCAGTGCCGTGTCTCTCAACCAGTAGGTGAGTGTATCTTTCTTTTGCGAAGCCTCGAGCAGGAATGCCTCTTTCTCGTCAAAGTTGAGTCCGCGCACCTTGGGCAGTATAGTGTCACCATAACTGAAGAACAGCGAGAAGTTGTTGGCTTCCTTGCGTTCCGCCTTCAGAAAGTAGCGGTCGGTAAGCAGTTCGGTAAAGGCTCTCAGCACGATGTTGTCGGGCAGGAAATGTGTGTACGACGTAGGGGTTATCGACTTGATGTGCAGCGAGTCTGTCCAGATGGTATCCTGCCGAGTGTCTGGCTTGAATGTAGGTACTATGATGTCGTGCGAAAAGGCCAACTTCTCGCTTTTCTGGTTGTAGAGATAGTTGCCGTCCATGTCCTGCAGGGCATAGATGCGGTAGCTTCCCGGTGCGATACCCTTTATCACAAACCGCCCGCGGCTGTCGGTACGGCTCACGCGGAGCATGGGTTTGGTACGGAAGGCGGAGTCTGCGTGGTCGCTGTACAGTCCTACAAGTATTCCCTTGATGGGTTCCAGGTTTTCCGATTCCAGCACATAGCCAGACACTTCGAGCGTGTCTATCACGTCGCCTGTAGAGAAGCTGTAGGTATAGTTGCCCATCGGATTGCTCTCGTTGTTGTCCGAGATGGCATCCGAGAAGTCTATGGTATAGGTGGTGTTGGGCTTGAGCGAGTCTACCAGTGACACCTGTATCCTTTTCCCTGTAGTTTTTATTTCCGGTGTTTCCAACTGGGGCGGCGACACCACTATCTTCTCGGTGGGGTTATCCACCTTGATAAACTCGTTGAAGTAGATGGTTATCTTCTTGCTGTCCACATTGGTTCCCTTGTCTGCCGGGGTGGCACCGATCACCTCGGGTGGTGTCTCGTCAAACCATCCGCCGTCGGGTTGTCCCATCCTCGCACAGGAGGCTAACAGCAGAAAGACCAGCACGTAGAGGGGCAAATACAGTGTATTTACCTTTCCTATGCCAAGGGCCTTTGTCCATTTTTCCTTTTTCATACCTGTCATTTATGGGGTGTTTGTACTGTGTTCTCCTTGCAGCATCAACCGGCGTTGAGGGCCAGCATCTCGTCTATGTTCTTGCGGCTGTTGCTGAGCCGCGGCACCTTATGCTGTCCACCCAGTTTTCCCTTGTTCTTCAACCAGTCGTTGAAGAGGTTGGGTCTGGCCTTTACTATCTCCAGATGTTGCAGCGTTATGTCGTGGAAGCGCTTGGCCTCGTAGTCGCTGTTTATCTCCTGCAGGCGCTTGTCCAGGAGGGACGCAAACTCGCTGATGCTTTGCGGTTCTTTCGAGAACTCGATGAGCCACTGGTGACGGCATTTGGCATTGCTGTCCATGTACACGGGTGCCGCCGTATATTCTGCCACCTGTGCCCCGGTTTTCTCGCAGGCATACTGCAGTCCTTTCTCGGCGTTGTCCATAATGAGTTCTTCGCCAAAGGCGTTGATGAAGTACTTTGTGCGCCCGGTAATGACAAACTTGTAGGGGTTCTTGCTGGTGAACATCACGGTGTCGCCTATCAGGTACCGCCACAGACCGCAGGAGGTAGTGATAACCATGGCGTAATTCTTGCCTGTCTCCACACCCCACAAAGGCACCACCGTGGGGTGGTCCGTACCGAACTCGTCCATCGGTATAAACTCGTAGAACACGTCGTAGTCTATCATGAGCGACATGGCCTTGTCTGCCGGGTCGTCCTGCAGACCGAAGAATCCCTCGCTGGCATTGTAGGTCTCCATATAGTGCATACGGGGCGAAGTGATGAGCTGTTCATACTGCTTGCGATAGGGAGTAAAGGCAATGCCGCCATGGAAGAACATCTCTAGGTTGGGCCACACCTCTTCCAGGTGTTTCTTGCCGCTGAGCTCCATTACCCTCACCAGTACACTGAGCATCCAACTGGGTACGCCCGAAATGTTGGTGATATTCTTGTTCTTCGTCTCGCGGGCTATGCGGTCACGCTTCACCTCAAAGTCACTCAGCAATGCCGTCTGCTTGCAGGGAACACGCACCAGATTGGCCAGGGGGTTGATGTTCTCTATCAGGATGGCACTGAGATCGCCTACCAAACTGCCCGATACGTTATAGTTGGGCGAATGGCTTCCACCGAGGATGAGACTCTTGCCGTCGAAGATACGGCTCTTCGGATTGTTGCGCAGATAATAGGCCACGGCATCAAAACCTCCGGCATAGTGTATGCCGTGCAGGCCGTCGCGCGATACGGGTATAAACTTACTCTTGTCGTTGGTAGTACCCGACGACTTGGCATACCATTTCACGGTGCCCGGCCACAGGATATCCTGTTCGCCGTGCCGCATACGGTCTATGTCACCCTTCAGTTCTTCATAGGTGTTTACCGGTACATTCTGCGCAAACTTCCCGTAAGTGTCGGTGGCGTTGAGCAGATGCTTCACTCCGTATTCCGTGTTCTTGCCTTTGCCTATGAGGCGCATCAGCACGTCGTGCTGTATTTCCTCAGCCTCGGTGATGTATCTCTCCAAGGCTTTTTGTCTTGGCTTGAACACATGGCTTACTATCGATGTCAAACTCATTTTTCTTCTCTTTTTTGTCAAGGCGTATCCGTTGCGGACAGCAGGTGCAACCCCTTCGTCATTTCCGCCAAACTGCCTTAAAATGCAAAATTAGCCTAAACTTTTCAGATACCGAAAGTTTTTACGTTTTTTTAGTATTGCCGCCACTTGCTGTAACTATTCAGCGAATAGTTTTAGCCTCCCATAAAACCGCATAGTATATTCC
>CAVKZC010000222.1:0-5233 GCA_963660455.1 Sphaerochaetaceae bacterium
CTTGGTTATGTGCTTTTGTTGTGTTATGCTTGTCCCTATCCTACAGTGACTCAAGCATACGCTTGATAACCACCTGGGCGGAAATCTCGCGGTTGGCCGCTTCGGGGATGACAAGGCTGTTCTTGCTCTCAATGACATCGTCGGTAACGATGAGACCGCGACGCACGGGCAGACAGTGCATGAAGCATCCGTCGTTGGTCCAGCTCATGTGTTCCTCGTCGATGGTCCAGCTCATGTCCTTGCTCAGTATCTCGCCGTATTGTGCGGGATTCGTAACGCCCGGACAACTCCAGTTCTTGGCATAGACGAAGTCGGCACCTTCGAGGGCTTTCTTCTGGTCGTACTCCACCTTGGCATTGCCCACAAACTTGGGGTCGAGCTCATAGCCCTCGGGGTGTGTAACGACAAAGTCTACGTCGGCGGCATTCATCCACTGTGCAAAGGAGTTGGGTACGGCCTGTGGCAGGGCACGGCAGTGAGGCGCCCACGTGAGGACCACCTTGGGACGTGCCACCTTCTTGTGCTCCTCGATGGTGATGAGGTCGGCGAAAGCCTGGAGAGGGTGAACGGTAGCTGTCTCCATGGCGAACACGGGACGGCCACTGTACTTCACAAATTGGTTGACAATGGTTTCGGCATAGTCGTAGTCGCGGTCTTTCAAGCCTGCGAAGCTACGCACACCGATGAGGTCGCAGAAGCTGCCCATCACAGGTATGGCCTCCAACAGGTGCTCGCTCTTGTCACCGTCCATGATGACGCCACGCTCAGTCTCCAGTTTCCAGGCACCAGCGTTCACGTCGAGCACAATGACGTTCATGCCGAGGTTCATCGCTGCCTTCTGGGTACTGAGACGGGTACGCAGACTGTTGTTGAAGAAGATCATGAGCAGGGTCTTGTTCTTACCCAATTCCTGATACCCGAAACGGTTTGCTTTCACTTCCTGTGCCTCGGCGAGTGCTGCCTTCAGGTCGCCAAGGTCTTCCACATTAAAGAATGTCTTCATATTGTTGTTTTTATTATATTTATGTTCACTTTTACCCTTTTACTTTTCCCTTACTTGCCCGTTGCCGGTGATGAGCCACTTGTAGGTAGTGATCTCTTCGAGAGCCATAGGCCCGCGGGCACCGAGTTTCTGGGTACTGATGCCTATCTCGGCACCGAGTCCGAACTGTGCGCCGTCGGTAAAACTGGTGGGGGCATTGACATAGACACAGGCGGCATCTACCATGGCCTGGAACTTTCTCTGCGCATCGGCGTTGTCGGACACGATGCACTCGCTGTGACCACTACCATAGGTGGCTATATGCTGGATCGCCTCGTCTTCAGAGCTGACGGTCTTGATGCCCATCTGCATACTGAGCCACTCGGTGTCCCAAACGTCTCCCGCCCTATACAATAAGGAGTTAGGGTAATAACACCTCAGAATCTCGTATGCCCGGGCATCGGCATGCAGCTTGGTCTGGTATCGGGCAAGGTCTTCGCACAACGCGGGAAGGGCACCAATACGACTCTCGTGGATGAGCAGACAGTCGAGGGCATTGCATACACTCACACGGCGGCACTTGGCGTTGGTGATGATGCGCTTACCCATCGCCGTGTTGCCGTCTGCGTCGAAATAGCAATGCACCACCCCGGCCCCCGTCTCGATGACAGGCACCTTGGCGGTGTCGCGTACAAAACGTATAAGATTCTTGCCTCCACGGGGTATGCAGAGGTCTATGTAGCCTACGGCACCGAGCATCTCGGCGGTAGCCTCGTGGGTGGGCGGCAACAGCTGGACAATGTCCGTATCGATGCCCTGCTGCTCCAGCACACGGTGTATCAGTGCCACGGCGGCACGGTTGGAGCAGTCGGCGTCCTTTCCTCCTTTTAGCACGCAGGCATTACCGCTCTTGAAGCAGAGCGAGAAGACATCGTATGTCACGTTGGGACGAGCCTCATACACCATGCCTATCACACCGAAGGGCACAGCCACGCGCTGCAGATGCAGTCCGTTGGCGAGCGTGACATCCTTCAGTACACGTCCAAGGGGCGAAGCCAACTGCGCCACATGGCGCATGTCGGCAGCTATGCCGGCCAACCGTTGCGGCGTAAGTTGCAGCCTGTCGTAGAGTGGATTGTCACGGTCCATGCGCGACAGGTCATCAGTGTTGGCTTCAAGCAGCGAGGGTGTTTCTGCCACGATGGCATCGGCCACCGCCTGCAGCACACTGTTACGCTTGTCGTCGGAGAGGAGGGCCAACTGCCTGCTGGCTGCCTTCACCCTCCTGAATGTATCTTGCATCTCGTTCATGTGCGCTCTCCTTTTGTATTTGTTTACGGGAGGGCAAAGATACGCATAATTATCGGCAAATGCAAATATATTCCTTTATTTCCGCATAAAGAGGGGTGCAAGCGGATATATATACGGTATTCTGTCAGTTTGCCGCCATTCTCTGGGCACGTTCGCGTTTCATCTGACGCTTGACCATACGCCCTACGAAGTTCCACTCGGGCATCTTCTTCAGCGTACTGCGCACGGGCTGCAGATTCCACAGCAGGAAGATGACAAGTACGGCAATACCGATGACACAGGTAAGCCCGTAGAGCTGGCGTATGCTGATCATGAGCAGGCCCGCAGAATCGTAAGGCAGGCCACGCGCCATATTGTCGGCCATCTGGTAGCGCAGACCATAGCTATAGAGCCCGGAGCACATGGTGGAGACGGGGCCGTTGCGTATGATGCCGGCCATGGTCAGTCCCATGAAGAAATGCTGGAAGGGCATGAGTTCCTCCAGGTAGATGGTGAGCATGCAGAAGAAGATGGCATTGCCGAAGGAGCGTAGCGCCGTGGGCAGATAGAGGGCCTCGATGGGCAGGCCCGGGTCGATGAGGAAATACATCATGACGGGATAGCACACCATAGCAGCCACGCCCAGTGTGAGCAAGTGGGTATACTTGTAGCGCAGCACCTTGCACCAGAACAGGCAGAACAGGCATCCGCCAATGGCGGCAGCCCACTCCACGAAGTTGAGCGCATTGGTCGTCACCATGCCATAGTGGAGCACACCGCCCGTAAAGGCCGTCTGCAGCACCTTGGGTGTACTGCCCATAAACTCCACGAAGGCGAAGAGGATGAGCAGTGGCACGAGCCGTTTGTACCGCCATGCCTCGGGGGCTATGTAGGGATGGCGTATGTGGAGCATGCGCTGTATGCAGAAGTAGCCCGTAAGGACAAAGAGCACTGCGTCCATGCGCATCACACTACTGTCGAGCCAGTTGTAGTGCTCGCCGTAGTTGAAGAAGAAGATGAACTCCAGCATCCATGCCGACCAGAGCAGACAGCCCAGATAGTCGACACTGATGAACGGCAGGGGCTTCATGAAACGGAAGTCGTGCGTGGTGACAAACACCACAAGGGCCACGACGAGCAGCGCCCCCGTCATCGTCCAGTTGATGATGCGCCAGTCCTGACATATATATATAAGGTGTTCGGTGACCCATGGCGAGAGCGACATGTTGCCCAGCACCAGACAGTAGAGCAAGGGGAAGAAGATGGTGAAGTCGCGCTTGGGCGTCATCCACAACTGTATGGTACTCATACACTCGAACGTGCCGCAGAGCTTGAAGAAACCTGCGATATAGGCCAGTGCGCACATCACGGGAACGGAGTCTGTCCACATAATGAGGAAATTGCAGGCAGCCACCACAAGGGCGGCATTGAGCAGAAGACGGCGGTTGGTGTAGCGGAACTTCAACTTGAAGAGGAAGGGGAAAGGCATGGCCACCCCCACCACGTTGAACATGACTATCATGAGCACGTCCTCGCGCATCAGGCTGTATTCGCCCATCACATAGCTCATGGCACCACCGTATATGCCGCCCGACATCAGGAAGATGAAGGCGAAGAGGAGGTAAATCCACGGCTGCAACCTTCGGGGTACATAGCCATTGAAAGACGGGATCCTGAACGGACCCTGTAACATTGGAGGTCCTGGCATTATTTCTTTATTTTAGTTTCTACGTTCAGTCCGGCACGCAACAGGGCCACCGCCTTGGGGTCGTTGTCCTGGGTGAGGGCGATGCGTACAGGCACACGCTGTTCTACCTTCACGAAGTTGCCGGTGGCATTGTCCACCGGTATCATGGAGTAGGCATTGCCGGCAGCAGCAGACAGTGCCTGCACCGTACCGTGGAAGGTTACGCCGGGGATGGCATCGGCGGTGAATTCGACACTTTTGCCTACTTCGATGCCGTCCATCTGCGTCTCACGATAGTTGGCAACCACCCACACATCGTTGTCATCCACGATACGGGCCAACATCTGACCGGGCTGCACCAACTGTCCCACGTGGATATCCTTTCTGCCCATCACACCGTCGCACGTAGCTACTATCACGGTGTAAGAGAGATTGAGGCGCGCCAGATTCACCTGTGCCTCTGCCACACTCTCGCCGGCACGTGAGCCACCCAACTGATGGGTCTGCACGTCACGCACAGAGGCAGCACTCTGACGACGGCTGGATGCCTGCTCGTAACGGGCCTTAGCACCGAGATAGCGTGCATAGGCGTTGTCGTACTGCTGGCGTGTGACAGCGTCTTTCTTCAACAGCGAGGCAAATCGGTCGAAGTCCTGCTTGGCATTGAGCATATCCACACGGGCCTCCTCGATGCCGGCAGATGCCGTTGCCACGTTGCTGTTCGTGGTATTCATACTGGCCGACACCACTGAAGAACTTGACTTCGAGCCACGGAGTCCTGCCTCAGCCTGTGCCAGTTGGAGACGGTACTCGGCATCCTCGATGATGACGAGGGTATCGCCCTTCTTCACATGCTGATAGTCGGAGAAGCGTACTTCCTTGACGAAGCCTTGCACACGGGTGTTGATGGGTGTGATGTGACGGTTTACCTGCGCGTCGTCTGTGTATTCCACACCACTGCCGTGGGTAAAGTGGCTGAACGCCCACACGATGGCTCCCACGAGGAGCACTACGATCACTACATTGTATATTCTCTTGACGATTTTCTTGTTCATTGTCTTCTTGTATGTTATTGTTGTTTGGAGTTGAGGAGTTTTTGGGGAGTTAAGTAATCGTTAAAAAAATAAGTTGGTTAAGTTGCGCCCTTTTTTACTCTCAGCGCCCTGAAAGGGCAACCTGCACATAGCCCAGGGCAACGCCCTGGGTAAACAAAGGGTTTACGTGCGCCCTGTAAGGGCAAAAGCGCTATTATACGCTGATTGTTGTAGCGCTTT
>CAVKZC010000223.1:0-5224 GCA_963660455.1 Sphaerochaetaceae bacterium
TCTGGCACCCTCCATACCCATCACCATGAAGGAGGTGGCGTAGGCATCGGCTGTAGCGCAGTCGCGGGCCAGGACGGTGGCAGACAGGATGCTGTGCTGTACGGGGTAGCCCGTCTTGGGGTCTACGGTGTGGGCATACTTCTTGCCGTTCTTGTAGTAGAAGTTGCGGTAGTTGCCGCTGGTGGCCATAGCCATATCGGTGACGTTGAGCACCGCCTGCAGCTCCTGACTTACGTTGAGCGAGTCGTCGGTGGGCTTGTTCACGCCGATGTGCCAGGGCACACGCTTCTCGCTGTTGCCGCATGTCACTATCTCGCCGCCTATCTCTATCATGAAGTTTTTGATATCCCTGCTGCGCAGCAGTCTGGCCACAACGTCACAGCCGTATCCCTTGGCAATGGCAGAGCAGTCGAGCATCAGGCGCGGATCCTGTTTCACGATGCGTCCCTGTGGTGTGAGCTTCACCTTGGTGTAGCCCACGAATGCGCGCAGGCTGTCTATGACGTGGCGGGTAGGCTCTACGCCCTTCTTGAATCCGAAGCCCCACTCGTTTACCAGCGGGGCGACGGTGATGTCGAAGGCACCGTCGGTGTCGCCGGCTATCTTCATGGCGAGGTTGTACACCTCACTGAACATGGCGTCAACCTGTACCGGTTCGTTGCGGTTGACCTGCGAGATGATGGAGGTCTTGTTGAAGGGCGACAGCGACTGGTCTACCTTCTTCAGTTCCGCCTCTATCTCGTTTTTCAGGTTGTCGTCACTCTGGTAGGTGATGTGATAGACAGTGCCGAAGATGAAGCCCTCGTCGTGCTGGTAGGGCATGGAACGCTGCTGGCGTATGATGACTACCGTGCCGACGATGAGCAGCAGCAGGAAGGGCAGTTGCCAAATGAGTCTTTTCTTTTTCATAGTTCGAACGTTACGTTAAAGGTGCCTCCGAAGCGCGATCCGCCCTGTATGCCGAAGCCGGGCACGTACCAGGTGCTGCCGAGGTCGCCGTCGTTGTGGAACAGTCTGCGTTTGTATCTCAGGCTCCACCCCAGGCGTATGGGCCCCCACAGCTTGGCATCGACGCCGAAGACGGCCTCCATCCAGTGGTAGTTGGACTTTACGCCCGTGGCACCATATTCGGCTGTCCCTCCCCATACGGGGTCGGTAACGCCCGGACTGGATACATCAAACTTGTAGTAGGTGAGGGCGTAGCGCAGACCGGCATAGAGACGGTAGATGTCGTGCTTGTTCTTCAGCAGGTTGAAGTCGCAGCCAATGCGCCCGTAGGGGCCTGTGGTCTTGTAGGTGATATTGGTGGTCTCGTCTGTGCCGTTGGCCTTTCCCAGTCCCACCTCGAAGACGGGGAAGTACTTGTCCTTCAGGTTGACGCGCAGGGATGCCTCGTATTGTCCGTAGTCGCTCACCATGAGCTGTACGGGACCTATGAGGTCTACGCTCACCGCCACGTGGCGGAACAGGGCGGTAGTGTCTTTCTGTTCCGCCTCTATCTTCTTGCCGCCACCTTGTTGGGCTGTAGCCTGCGTGGGGAGGAAGAGCCATGCGCTAATCGCGGTAGCCAAAGTATATATAGAAATGAGACTTCGTTTCATCATAGGTTACTTCTTTGCAGTGGATGCTGATAGAGTCGATGTGGTGGTGTGTTGTCTGCACGCCCGTGACGGTGTGGAAGAACGACGGACTGCAGTCCACTGACTCAAAGTGGGGATAGTTCTCCTTGCTGACGATGACGGTATCGAGGAAGGTGCGCTTCAGCGAGTCGCGCGTCTCGAAGAAGAAGGTGTCTGCCGGCAGACTGTAGCTCATGGGCAGCAGGATGCTGTCTGTGTTGACGTTGCGGTTGACGATGACACTGTCCGTGCCTGTGCGGCGCGGGGTGGAGATGGTGAGCGTGTCAGCCAGCCGTGTGATGTCGCCCTGCAGCCTGTACTTGCTGTACACCGTGTTGTTGAGCGGGCAGTCGAGCGAGGTGCAGCCCGCCATCAGCGTGATGCAGGCGAAGATGATAGGGACTATTTTCCGCATCTTATCTCTTTTTCTATTTGGTAATCGTTTCGGTTGGGGTTCTGCCTACTCAGTAGGTCGCCTATGAATCCGGCCAGGAAGAGCTGACTTCCCAGCAGCATGGCGGTGAGGGCTATGAAGAAGTAGGGCGAGTCGGTGATGAGGTGTCCGTAAATGCCTTGGTGGAGACTGATGCACTTGTCTATGCCGAGGCATACGAGGGAAATGAAGCCTACGAAGAACACGAGGCTGCCGAGGAATCCGAAGACGTGCATCGGTTTCTTGCCGAAGTTGCTTAGAAACCACAGTGTCATGAGGTCGAGGTAGCCGTTGACGAATCGGTTCCATCCCATGAACTTCGATACGCCAAACTTGCGTGCCTGGTGGTGTACAGGTTTTTCGCCAATCTTGGAGAAGCCCGCATTCTTGGCCAGGTATGGTATGTAGCGGTGCATCTCTCCGTACACCTCAATGTTCTTTACCACGTCGCGGCGGTATGCTTTCAGTCCGCAGTTGAAGTCGTGCAGGTTGTTGATGCCGCTCACCTTGCGTGCCGTGGCATTGAAGAGTTTGGTGGGGATGGTCTTCGACAGGGGGTCGCCCTGCTTGCGGTTCTGCTTGTAGCCCGACACAAGGTCGTAGCCATCGCGCGTTATCATCTCGTAGAGACCCGGTATCTCGTCGGGCGAGTCCTGCAGGTCGGCGTCCATGGTGATGACGACGTCGCCCTGTGCTTCCTTGAAGCCGCAGTAGAGGGCGGGGCTCTTGCCGTAGTTGCGGCGGAACTTGATGGCCTTGACGTTCTCCGACTTGGTGGCAAGGTCTTCTATCACCTGCCAGGAGCTGTCGGTGGAGCCGTCATTGACAAAGATTACTTCATGGCTGAAGCCGTTGGCTTTCATTACCCGTTCTATCCATGCGTACAGTTCGGGCAGTGACTCTTCCTCGTTGTATAGGGGTATGATGACTGAAATGTCCATATAGTTTGTTTTGGGTTTCTTGTTTGGGAGTAGGTGGGGGTTACTGCTGCTGGTTGGCCGGGCGTGTGCGGCGTGCCAGTACGGCGGCGATGACGGGGGTGAGCACGGCACCGGCTATGAGGTCGGTTATCATGAACATGGAGGCCCATGCCAGGGGCTTCATCGTGATGATGCTGTCGAGCAGTGCCTTGGCCTCAGTGGCCGATATCTTGTACACCTCCTGCAGTATGGGGGGATAGGTGCTCTCCAGCATGCACACGAAGGGTCCCATGTCCATGAAACTGAACCACAGGAACTGCACTACGGTGAGCAGCAGGGTGGCATTGAAAAAAGTCTGGAGGCAATAGAAAGCGCCGCGACGGAAAGAGATGCAGCCCTCGAGGGCATCGTCGCGGAAGTTCTTGAGCCTGGCGGCTACTACGAACGGGGTGCTGATGAGCAGCACGTTGGAAAGCAGGCCAAGGGCTGCATACTTGGGGGTGATGCCCAGCATGGTGCATACGAAACTGGCTATCCATACCAGTCCGAGGATGGCACCGTCCTGACGTGCGAAGGCTTTGGCCTGAATCAGATTTTGTACGTTGATCATTCCTTTATTATATAATGTCTTGCAAAGGTACTTATTTTTCTCCACATACGGCTTATGGCAGCAGTATTTTTATATATTTTTGTGGGAAGAGGGGGAAACAAAAAAGAAGGGAATCTTCCTTTTCGGAAAATTCCCTTCTTTTAGAGCCTCTTGTCGGATTCGAACCAACGACCCCGAGATTACAAATCACGTGCTCTGGCCAACTGAGCTAAAGAGGCGGGTGGACAAGCGATTCATATCGCACCGCTACAACCAAGTACCCTTGCTATGTTCCCATCCTGGGGGATTCCGAGGGAGCTGGTCGTATGAGACTTGTCCGTATTGCTCGAAAGCGGCTGCAAAGTTAGTGTTTTCTTCCGAGCTTACCAAATGTTTGGCGGAAAACTTTTCGCCGTTAACGTCTGTTAAGGAAATGGTCCGACCTGTACGGTTGCTGCGCCCTGAAAGGGCAACCTGCTCTTAGCCCAGGGCAACGCCCTGGGTAAATAAAGGGTTAACGTGCGCCCTGTAGGGGCAAAAGCGCTATAAAACATCTTGCGCGTGGATAGACAACTAAGACAACTTTTCTCCCATGCTGCCGCTGCAGCATCCTTGTTGTTTATGTTGTATAAGTTGTCTGTGTTGTCTAATGTTGTCGTTTCCTCTGTTGCGTTGCCTTTGCCTTTTGCGGTAGCGCTTTTGCCCTTTCAGGGCGACATTCTTGCTTGCAACATAACCCAGGGCGATGCCCTGGGCTGGGTGCTTTTGCCCTTTCAGGGCGTGCAGGGGACAACTTTTATGGAATGACAGTTGATGTTTCAACCGTACAGGTCGAAATAATCTCCCTTTACTTTTTTACCCTTTTACCTTTTTCAAAAGTCTACCACGGTGATGCCCGCTCCGCCAAACTGCCCGTGCTCGTCGGCATAGTGTACTACGTTGGGCACGCTGCTGAGGTATTGGCGTATGAGTTGGCGAAGGATGCCGTTGCCCTTGCCGTGGAGAATCCTCACGCGTGGCATGCCAACCAGTATGGCATCGTCTATGAAGTACTGTACGGCGTTGAGAGCCTCGTCGCCGCGCATGCCTCGCACGTCGATGTCCTGGTGGAAATTGGCCTTGCGGTCGTCTATGGTCTTGCGCGTTTCCTGACTGATACCGTAGGTCAAGCTCTCCTTGCGCTGCTCGGTCTTGTCGACGGAGGCAGCCGAAGAACTGTCTTGGAGGGCATGCTCCAGACGGTTCAGTCGCATCTTGGTGCGCATGCCACCGAATACAGCCGTGGCCATGTCACCGCTGATACTCTCTATCTTGCCCACGGTGGACAGTCCCTTGATGCGCACGGTGTCACCAGTCTGCAGCGGACGGTTGTCGCTCTCGTGACTGGCCTGTGCACCGCGCAAGGCTGCAGCCGCCTTCTCCTGGTTCTGTGCCTTTTCGGCCTGCCGTTTGGCGTGGCGTTCCTTGCGTTGCTGTATCTGTGCTATCTTGCGCGCTATCTTGTCGTCGTTCTCCTTGCGCTCGGCCTCCTCCACCTCCTGCCTGAAGCGGTCCAGCTCCTGGCGTATGCGGCGTGTCTCTTCCTTCTCGGCCTGTTTCTCGCGTATTTCGCGTATGGTGTTCTCTATCTTGCGGTTCGCCTCCTTCAGCAGTTCGGCGGCCT
>CAVKZC010000224.1:0-5180 GCA_963660455.1 Sphaerochaetaceae bacterium
CCTTACAGGGCGCACGTTAACCCCTTGTATACCCAGGGCGTTGCCCTGGGCTAGGTGCTTCTGCCCTTTCAGGGCGTGTGGGAACAACAGGGCGTGTGGGAACAACTTTCTTTTTTACTTCACTACCACTTTCTTGCCTTTGAATATATATACTCCTTGTGGCAATCCGTCTGTCGAGGTGGCGGACTTGCGCACCGTCATGCCACTGAGGTTGTAGATGGGGGCACAGTCGCTGTTGTCGGTGCTTACCTCTGTGATGCCCGCAGGGTCGCCCTCTGCGTAGAGCTTCAGTTCGGTGGGGGTGTCGGTGCTTACGCTGACGTAGGCCGTGTTGTGGGGAATGGCCTTTATCGAAGGGTATTTATAATCATCATATTCTACTTCCACCTTCGTCAAAACGTCTGCCATGTAGGTGTCGGCATTGTTGATGGCGAGGCTGCCGTCTGTGCTGAGACCGAGCACGCGCATGGTTGTGGCATCGAAGGGGGTGCTGTTGAAGTGGTCGGAGGCAATATGTCCCCTGCTGAAGTATACGCCTTTGAGCAGGTTGTCCGTGATGGCGGTAGGGGAGGTGGTGGCTATCTGCAACTTGTTGTTGGCGGCATCTGCCGACGAACACTCTATGATGACGGGTGTCTTGGCAGGCACGGTGCCGCTGATGACCTTATAGGTGGCTGTGCCGTTGTCCTGTATCTTGTTGATGTAGAGGGCGCGCATGCCTGATGAGGCGAAGGTGAAGGGGAACTCGGCAAAGAAGGTGGCGTAGTATTTGCCGCCTTGCTCAAACATGGGCTTCACGCCGATGTAGTTGCTGTTCTGGTCTACGGGCAAGATGTACCATCTCTGGGTATCGTTGGTCTTGGTGTCTACGTAGCTCTCCGCAAGGTTATAGGCCTCGTCTTTCACACGGTCGCTCAGGTATAGTATCTGCCCGCTTTGGCTCTGCCATGCACGGTAGGTACCGTCGTTGAGAGCAGTGATGCGTACATTGTAGTTTATCATTTGGTGCAGGTTGGCTCCCTGCGCACTGATGTTGTATTCGCTGTCGTTCACCTTCTGGATATAAAAAACAGAGCCGGGGTCTGTCAGCACTTCGTTCACGTCCTTCTTGGTTACTAATGCGCCGGCATCCACCACCATCGAGCTCATGTTTGCACCCGCACTCTTGTTGTCGCAGAGCGACATGTAGCGGCTTGTCTTTACGTTCTGGATGCGGTAGTATCCGTCGCCGTTCAACTGGGCGTGAACGCTCAGTCCGGTGAGGCATGCCATCGCTATGGAGAGTATTGTTTTCTTCATTGTTGTTATGACTTTATAAAAGAAAAGCCGGCTTCCATGCGGTTATCTTCGTGTGGTACAGAGATAAGGATGAAAGCCGGTTGGTCAGTCTTTATGATGTTTTACGTTATTCTACTACCTTGACGTAGAACTTCTTCGATACCTTGATGCCGGAGTAGTCTACTGCCTCATAGGTCAGTTCGTAGGTTCCTGCCTTGTTGGCTTCGAAACCGATCTTGCGTGTCTCGCTGTCTACTACCTTGCCGAGGTTGGTACCGGTGACGGTAGCACCGTCCGGCTTCTTGCTTACATAGATGCAGCGCTTGTATGCCGGGCAGAGAATCTCGCCGTTGTATGAAGAGGCTACGAAGATGGTGGAGGCCTTGCCGCCGCTCAACTTCAGGTAGGTAGCACCTACATCCTCACGCGCCAACTGGTTCCAGCTGCCTGTGCTCGTAGTGTAGAACAGGGCAGGCTGCAGCAGTGAGTTGGACTTGCGGAGCAGGTTCTCGAACTTCTGGATGAATTCGTTGATGCGGGTGATGTACTTGCCGTCAATGTTCTCGACATAACCCTGTACCTTGTCCACGATGCCGTTTACGTTCTCGATCATGTTGCCAACCTGTGAGTTGATACCATCGATGATCTTGTTGAAGGAATCCATCGGAATCTCAACGTCAAATGTCATGTCAGTCTTGGTGGATGTATCGACAGAAACTTGAATGTCGCCAGGATTAATCATGATATCACCAATAGAGAACTCAATATCTGGTTCTGCTTCAAGTTTGGAGAAGTCAAATGTAACTTTTCCTGTATTTGGATCGTATGTACCTTCTAATTCTGTGGATCCAAATTTTATGGTCTTTTTTGTGATGTCTATCGTTGGAGCTTGAATCTTACCGTTAATCGTAGCCTTGATGTTGTTCAAGTCGGGCATGCCCTTCAGAGTCACGGAAGTCTTGATGCTGTCAAGACCAGATATCGGTGTCCAGTTGAACTTGTAGTCGGTGAAGTTGATCTTCGACTGCAGGGTCGGTATTCTGGGGAGATCCAGGTTCTGTACCTTCTGGTTGTCCTTCAGGAAGTTGTATGACAAAGGCTTGATGGCTGTAGCGGCAAGACTCATCTTCGAGGTGATGGTGCGTGTCTCCTTGTTCGTGCCGTCCGTAATCTCCTGCTCTGCCTGGAGGGCATAGGCTGTCAGGCGGTTGTTGAATACGCTGACAATCTCGCTTGCCACCTCCTTGAGGTTCAGACGGGTGGTGCTGGGCTTGCGCAACTTCTCGAGGACGGCCTTGGCGGCATCCTTCAACTTGAGGGCATCGTCTGATGTCCATGTCTTGGCTTCATCGAGCTTGCTCTTGTCGAGGTTGATCTTGATGGCATACAGGTTGCTCTGGGTAGAAGTGGAACGGGTGATACCATACTTCAGTATTCTGTCTGACTTCTCTACAGTGGCGGTGAACGGTGCCTCGTTGCCCTGGCTGTCCACTACCTTGAGGGTAGTACCCGAGAAGTCGAGGTTAGACGGGTTGATGGTAGCATATACAATACCTGAGTTCTCACCCGACTCGGTGTCCAGCAGAATCTCGCCGTTGCGTGTAACGACCGTCTGTCCGTTCAGCGATACATCGCCGTCGCTGGCTGTACCGTAGTAGGTACCGAGGATATGAGCTTCTGCACCCAGGAACGACAGGTTCTCGTAGCCGCTGATGGGACTTTCCGTTGCCTGCAACTCGATGTTGGTGATCATGTTGATCATGGCGTTGAAGAGCTTGTTCAACTGCTCATTTACCTTGTCGATTTCTGCCATGATCTCTTCCTTCAGGGTCGCGTCTGCGTCCTTGAAGGCCTGCTGCAGTTCAGAAGCCTTGTCGTTCAGTTCTTGCTTGCTCACAAGGTTCTCCATCTTCTCCTTGATGGCGGCTATCTCAGCCTTGTTCTCGTTGGCAAGGGTGGTATTGGCGTCTACCTGTTTCTTGACGGCGTTGAAGTCGGTCTTGTCCACCTTTTCGTCTATCTTGCTCTGCAGGTTGTTTACTGCAGTCTGGAGGTCGGTCTTGTCGGCTTTCACCTGTGCCAGCAACGTGCTGTCGGCCTTCACCTTGCTCTCCAGTGCGGCATACTTATTGAAGAGGGTCTGGATATTGGTCTTGTTGGCATCAATCAGCGACTGCAGGTTGTTGGTAATGCCATTGATGATTTCTATCTGCGAGTCGGTATAGGCTTTGCAGTCGGTATGGCTGGTAGCAATCTGTGCTCGCAGGTTGGAAATTTCCACCTGCAACTTCAGTTCGGCAGCAGCCACGGCTTTTTGTATCTCCTCGTCGGTGTATGCTTTTGCGTTGTTTTCAGCGTCGGCAGCAGCCTGCTTGGCATCAGCGATGGCAGTCTCGGCAGTCGTCATCCTCTCCTTCAGTGTCGAGATGTCGATGGTTGCAGCGGCGATGTCGTTCTTGATAGTGGTGATGTCAGCGTTGACGTTGTTGATTTTAGTCTCTATCAGTTGCTTCAACTCTGTCGACGTGGCAGCGTTCTTCTGGTCTATCAGTTGCTTCAGCTCGTTCTCCTTGGTGGTGAGGTCAGACTTCAGCGTTTCTACCTGACTTACCAAGCCGTTGGAGCCATTGGTGCCGTTCAGTACGGTCTGCAGATTTTTTACCTGCTCCTGTAGGGCTTGTATCTTTTTGCTCAGGTCGTCAGACAACGAACCGATAGCGACATTCGCGTCCTCGCACTTGCTGCAGTCGGAGCACGACGTAAAGGTGCTCGCTCCACCCATCAGGAGGGCAGAGTAGAGCATGATGCTTATGAATTGCCTTTTCATGTTTTATGGATATTTTAATTTCTTTTTCTCTGATGTCTTTTTTCAGTTGTCTCTCTTATATAGCTAAGCAACACCATGTTGCCGAGTACTCAGGGAAGTCTGCATGTATCATTGCCTTCGTCACTGCTGAAATGTGATTAAGCATTTTTTAACATGCGGCAAAATTACGACTTTATTTTGTAAAAGCCAAGCTTTTTTCTCTTTTTTTTGCATTTTTACTTGCATTTGCCCGATTTATTTTGTATCTTTGCATCCAGTTACGGGACAGAATGCCTTTCTATGAAGCGGTAGTCCTGTTGCTCGCTCTTTCGTTATTGAAAAGATATTGGCTTGGGTGGCAACCTGGCAACCTGGCAGGCGTTTTTACGAAATACCTACGCGCGCGGGCAGGAAAAATTTTTATCAATTGCAAAATTATATTGTATATAGATTATAGTTTTAAGAAAACGGTTGCCAGGTTGCCAGGTTGCCACAAACAAAAAGTGACGACTTTCGCATAGAGTCCTTGCTCGAATTAGTGACACGTGACACTTGTGACACCTGTTTTTCATAAAATCTTTACGCGCGCGTAGGCAGGAAAGATTATTCTCATTTATATTTTACGTGTATATATTATAAGTTTATAAAAACAAGTGTCACAAGTGTCACGTGTCACGAATGACGAGTCTTTCCTAGTAGCTTGTTTAACCCTCCTAAGTGGCTTGTTTTGTTCCGCTAAGTGGCTTAGCTAGAGTGTCTAAGTGGCTTGTTTAGCCTTGCTAAGTGGCATGGATAGCATCTCGTTTCTTCAATGTTGTTATATGTTGTTTGAGTTGTTTGTGTTGTCTGATGTTGTCGTTTTCTCCGTTGTCTTGCCTTTTGCGGTAGCGCTTCTGCCCTTTCATGGCGTACCGGAAAAAGATGCCGCGCTCACGCGTAAATAAAATAATGTGTCGCCTTGTTTTTCTCCCCATCCGCGCCTCTCAACTGTTAAATAACTGTTAAATTCCAAACTTTTTTCTCGAAACTCTTGCGTGTTTGGAAAATTGTCAGTACTTTTGCACTCGCTTTTGAGAAATACACTTCCCGAGAGCAA
>CAVKZC010000225.1:0-5095 GCA_963660455.1 Sphaerochaetaceae bacterium
ATCCCATTTTTCGTATGCACACAATTAAGATGTGCAGGAAGAGCATAAGGTAATTAGTAGGCGCTGCGTCCTCGCTGCGCCCTCCCCAAAAGCCCCATTCAAAAATTTGCTTCTTTCGCAAGGGCGCAGCGAGGACGCAGCGCCTACTAAGTTTGCATTGTTGGCTTCTCGTGGCTGAATGGTACGGCGAGGCGCCGTACCTCCTATGCCCCAACCCTACCCACGCATAGTGGGTGCGGTGTCTCACCGCACAATCCGCACAACAAGCACAATCCTCACGCCCCTCACCCCCTGCATATTCACCCTCAACGCGCCACTCTTAGCGCAAAAATCCTTACCTTTGCGCCACAACAACAACCCCACACACACGACCATGATTACCGACAAGCAACAGCGCACCGCCGCAGCCGCCTTCGCCAAGCGATGGGAGGGGCGCGGATATGAGAAGGGCGAGAGCCAGACCTTCTGGATAGAACTGCTCACCGAGGTCTACGGCATAGAAAGCCCATCCACGTTCATCACCTTCGAGCAGCAGGCGCAGCTCGACCACACCTCCTTCATCGACGGCATGATACCTGCCACCCACGTGATGATAGAGCAGAAGTCGCTGGGCAAGGACCTCAGGCAGGCCATCAAGCAGAGCGACGGCTCCCTGCTCACGCCTTTCCAGCAGGCGCAGCGTTACTCCGCCGTGCTGCCCTACTCCGAAAGGCCACGGTGGATCGTGACGTGCAACTTTGCCGAGTTTGATGTCTACGACATGGAGAACCCGAAGGGTGAGCCTTCGCGCATCCTGCTGAAGGACCTGGAGCGGGAGTACTACCGCCTGCAGTTCCTCGTGGCGCAGCAGAACCTGCACCTGCAGCGGGAGATGGAGGTGTCGATGAAGGCTGGCGAGATCGTGGGAAAGCTCTACGACGCCTTCGTCAAGCTCTACGACGATGACGACCCCGAGTCGCTCCGATACCTGAACATCCTGTGCGTGCGGCTCGTGTTCTGCCTCTACGCCGAGGACGCTGGCATCTTCGGGAGGCACGACCAGTTCCACGACTACCTGGCGCAGTTTGACACCTTCGCCATGCGCAGCGAACTGCTCCGGCTCTTCGAGGTGCTCAACACGCCCCCCGACAGGCGAAGCAAGTACCTGCGCCCCGACCTCGCCGCCTTCCCCTACACCAACGGAGGCCTCTTCGCCGAGGAGATAGACATCCCCCAGTTTACCGACGACCTGCGCGAGACGCTCCTGCAGCACGCCTCGCTCGACTTCGACTGGAGCGAGATCTCGCCCACCATCTTCGGCGGTGTGTTCGAGAGCACCCTCAACCCCGAGACGCGCCGCTCGGGCGGCATGCACTACACCTCCATCGAGAATATCCACAAGGTCATCGACCCCTTGTTTTATAACGACCTTCTAACGGCGTTAGAAGACTGTAAGGACGAACCGGTGGTGAAGCGCCGCCTCCAGCTCTTGCATCAGTTGCAAGACAAGATGGCGAGCCTCCGCTTCTTCGACCCCGCCTGTGGCTCGGGCAACTTCCTCACGGAGACCTACCTCTCCCTGCGCCGCCTGGAGAACGAGGTCATCAAGCAGATATACAGCGTGGAGCAGCTCGATGCCTTCACCAACCCCATCAAGGTGAGCATCCACCAGTTCTATGGCATCGAGATCAACGACTTCGCCGTCACCGTTGCCACCACCGCCCTCTGGATCAGTGAGGCGCAGATGATGGCGGAGACGGAGAAGATCATCCGCCACGACATCGACTTCCTGCCCCTGAAGAGCTACGCCAACATACACGAGGGAAATTCGCTGAGGATAGACTGGGAAAGCGTGTGCCCGAAGGAGAAATTGGACTATATCATCGGCAATCCGCCGTTCGTGGGATATTCATTGCAGAGCAAGGAGCAGAAGGCAGACTTGCTCAGTGTCTTCGTGGATGAAAAAGGAAAACCATTCAAGACCGCCGGCAAGATAGACTATGTGGCGGCTTGGTATTACAAGGCAGCCCAAATGATGCAGGGCACGACTATCCGTGCCGCCCTCGTCTCCACCAACTCCATCACGCAGGGTGAGCAGGTGGCAGCAATATGGAAACCACTCAAGGAAATGTTTGGCGTGCAGATAGACTTCGCCCACCGCACCTTCCGCTGGGACAGCGAGGCGAGCCTCAAAGCCCATGTGCATTGCGTGATAGTCGGGTTCTCGGACGCGCCCAATAATAAGTCCAAGCACCTGTTTGACAATGGGCAAGTAAGCGAGGTGCAGAATATCAATGGGTATCTGATAGGTGCGCCGGATGTGTTTGTGGAAAGCAGGACGAAACCACTTTGTGAAGTGCCCGACATGATATATGGTGCCAAGCCGACAGATGGCGGCAACCTACTGTTGTCGGCAGAGGAGAAAGAGGAATTATTGAAAGCAGAGCCACAGGCTGCCCCATTCATCAAGCGATTGATTGGCTCGCAAGAGTTCATCAACAACAAGGAGCGTTATTGCCTTTGGCTCGTAGGAGCTTCCCCTGCCCTACTTCGCCAATGCCCCAATGTCATGAAAAGGGTGGAAGCTGTAAGGGATTTCAGATTGGCAAGCACCAAGGCAGCAACTCGCAAGAAGGCAGAAATGCCAACCTTATTCGATGAGCCAAGATGCTCGGAGAGTGACTATATTGTGGTGCCAAGAGTTTCTTCTGAAAGGAGGAAGTATGTTCCTATGGGATTTATTTCGCCCGAAATCATCTCTAATGATTCCGTGCAGTTCATCCCCTCCGCCACACTCTACCATTTCGGCATCCTGGAGAGCAACGTTCACATGGCATGGATGCGAGCCGTGTGCGGTCGCCTGAAGAGCGATTACCGCTACAGCAAGGACATCGTGTATAACAACTTCCCCTGGCCCACCGCCACGGCAGACCAGATGTCGAAGATAACCGAGTCGGCACAGGCAATCCTCGACGCGCGGTCGTTGTACCCCGACTCCTCCCTCGCCGACCTCTACGACCCCACGCTGATGCCCCGTGAGCTGCTGCAGGCCCACCGCCAGAACGACCGCCTCGTGATGCAAGCCTACGGCTTCACCACGAAGATGACGGAGAGCGAGTGCGTGGCGGAGCTGTTCAGGAGGTATGGGGAAATGGTGAACGATTAAAACAAGCAAGACATGGCAAACGACATCGAAAACATAGGAAACCTCATCAAAGTGATAAGAGGTCAGCAAGTGATGCTGGACAAAGACTTGGCCCAACTCTACGGCGTGGAAACAAGAGCCTTGAACCAGGCAGTGAAACGTAATATCGACCGGTTTCCCGAAGACTTTATGTTTCAACTTACCAAAGAGGAGTTTGAAAATTGGAAATCACAATTTGTGATATCCAATCACTACAATGCCCTACCAGACGAAGAGTCACGTGCAATAATCATGGGGGCAAGAAAGAAACCTTACGCCTTCACAGAGCAGGGTGTCGCCATGCTCAGCAGTGTGCTCCGCTCACCGACTGCCGTCGCAGTGAACATACAGATTATGAGAGCCTTCGTCTCCATGCGGCATTTAGCAGCAAGCAACGCAGAGATATTCCAACGTCTCTCCACTATGGAATACCACCAGCTTGAGATGCAGCAGCACCTACAGGAGACTGACAGGCGAATGGAGGAGGTGTTCCGCAGGCTGGACGAAGGAAAAAGCACGCCCAAACAGGGCGTATTCTACGACGGTCAAGTGTATGATGCCTACACGTTCGTGTCCGCCTTGACCTCGACCGCCACAATGCGCAGTACGCCCCGATAGAAGTAGAGACATTCCGCCTATCGCACGACCGTTTCCTCTGCATCGACGACGACGTGTACCACATCGGTGCATCCATCAAGGACTTGGGCAAGAAGTGGTTCGGCTTCTCCAAGATGGAGATACTGTCACCATCAGAACTGATAGAGAGGATTAACCAAACTACCGCCTCGTGATTATTGTAAGAAAGACAAAAAGAGAGGCGTAACTCGCTATACAGGTTACACCTCTCTTTATTTTTTTAGACAATGTACTTTCCACTATGGCCTAAACTTCACATCAGGGTTGAAGGCATGAATAATGGCACCATATTTCGCAATTTCAGCATTACTCATGTATCTGGCATCATCAGAAAGACGATGCGTTACACCTTTGCTGTCAACCTTATAGGTCTGTACATGCACCACACCTTTTTGAAAAGATTTACCGTCAGAGTTTACATGTTTATGGCTCCAGTCGAAGTCTATGGTATGCTTGCGGTCTATATAGACCTTGCCCTGTATCACATTTCCGTCTTTTCCAACACGAAAATACATATCTGAAGTATCTGCGTATTGCGGAAGTCCGGTATGGTCTTTCTTTCCGTCAGCGATGTAATGCAATGCTTTTCCATGGATTCCATTAACCGTCATAGGCCTAAACTTAGCGTGGTCTTCATAAAGATGTTGTGAAAAACCACCGCTCGGAATATATTCTCGTTGAGTACCCATAAGCCTACATGTCATCATAATTATGGTCATACTCCACACCCTTATAGTCACGTTCACGCAACCAATCAAAAAGTGTAACATCTCTATCCAGCAGCCCAACCTCTTTGAGGTTTAGTTGCAAGGCTTCCGCCAAGAACATCACATGTTGCTCCTCGATAACCTTTTCTTGCCCAACGACATATTCCTCATATTCGCATCGTACTATATAAAGTCCATCTTCGTTGTTGTCCTCGTCTAGAATGAGATCATGGGAAACGGTAAACACATTCTCTTGCTTATATCGCAGTTTCTCGAAAAACTCACGTTCGTTGTCTGACTGATAGTGTCCGGCCATGGAGTCGAACAAGGCCATGTCTTCTGGCCACAGTTTATGCTTCTCTTGTGTCATAATCCTCTAAAATGTTGATTAATAAAATCGGGTATATACTTCACCTTGACAGGTAGCTGGAGATAGTCTTCTTCCTTACCACCATAAATGACAAGTGTTGTTGGCTTCTTCTCCTCTATCAAGCGACGCACAGCAACATCCCAGAGTGTCTTGTGAGATTTGTCCTGGTCATGTCCGATGCCACAAACTGCTATCACGCTGTTCTCCGGCAATCCTTCA
>CAVKZC010000226.1:0-5088 GCA_963660455.1 Sphaerochaetaceae bacterium
AAACTGCAAAAATAATAGCAATATTTGGTCATTTGGCTAAATATTGCTATTTTTGTATGCTTGAAGCAACTTACCAGAAGAAATATTATGCCATCTATCATCATAAAGAAGGTCGAAAACAGGAAGCAACTCAAGACGTTCGTCGACTTCCATTACGACCTGTACAAGGGCAACCCGTATGACGTGCCCAACCTTTTTGCCGACGAGATGAACACGCTCGACAAGGACAAGAACGCCGCTTTCGACTTTTGCGAGGCGGAGTACTACCTGGCCTATAGGGAGGACAGGCTGGTGGGGCGTGTCGCTGCCATCGTCAACTACAGGGCCAACGAGCGGTGGAAACGTAAGTCGGTGCGCTTTGGCTGGATTGACTTCGTGGACGACCGCGAGGTGTCTGCCGCGCTGCTTGCCGCCGTCGAGAACTTCGGTCGAGAGAAGGGCATGGAGGAGATGATAGGGCCGCTCGGATTTACCGACATGGACCCCGAGGGCATGCTCACCGAGGGATTCGACCAGCTCGGCACCATGGCCACCATCTACAACTTCCCTTACTACCCCCAGCATCTGGAGGCGATGGAGGGCGTGACGGTGGACAACAAATACGTGGAGTACAAACTCATCGTGCCCGACAAGATTCCGGAGAAGTATACCAAGATAGCGCAGATGATAGAACGCCGGTACAACCTGCACGTGCACAAACTGAAGCGATGCGACGTGATGGGTGGCGGCTACGGGCGTAAGGTGCTGGAGATGGTGAACGCTACCTACGGAGACCTCTACGGCTTCTCCGAACTGACGGAGCGACAGATTCAGCAGTACCTGAAGAGTTACTTCAACTATCTCGACCTTAACCTGGTGGTCATCATCGAGGACTGGAACACACCCGAACACAAGATGGTGGGCATGGGCATCACCATCCCCTCCCTCTCCCATGCGCTGCAGAAGTGCAGGCGCGGCAGACTCTTCCCCTTCGGGTGGTGGCACGTGCTGAAGGCCATCAAGTTCCATAAAACCAACATAGTGGACCTCCTGCTCGTGGGCATCCTGCCCGAATACCGCGCCAAGGGGGCCAATGCACTGCTCTTCTCCGACCTCATCCCGCGCTACCAGCAGTATGGCATCGAATGGGGCGAGACGCAGGTGGAGATGGAGGGCAACGCTGGTGTGCAGGGACAGTGGGGCGTGCTCGACCCCATCCTCCACAAACGCAGAAAGTGTTACAGGAAAGAAATAAGTAAGTAAAGAGGGAAAACTAGTGACAGCTCACTTGCCGGGGATTGCAAATCCCCGGGAACAGGAAAGGTAAAAGAGGGCATACGCCACAAAGGCTGTTGTCCCTTAACTCCCCTTAACTTCCCTCTAACTCCCCTTAACTCCATAAAAGCTCCATAAAAGCTCCATAATAACATCTAAAAGAATGGCAGAAGAAAACATCAACGAAATAGACGCTCCGCAGCAGCAGCCTGTGGAGTATACCGACGACAACATCCGGCACCTCAGCGACATGGAGCATGTGCGTACGCGTCCGGGTATGTACATCGGGCGACTGGGCGACGGAAACCTGCCCGAGGACGGCATCTACGTGCTCTTGAAGGAGGTGGTGGACAACTCCATCGACGAGTTTAAGATGGGGGCTGGCACACGCCTCGAAATAGACATTGAGGACAACCTCAGGGTGAGCGTGCGCGACTACGGGCGCGGCATCCCTCAGGGCAAGCTCAAGGAAGCGGTGAGCGTGCTCAACACGGGCGGCAAGTACGACAGCAAGGCGTTCAAGAAGAGTGTCGGACTGAACGGTGTGGGTGTGAAGGCGGTCAACGCCCTCAGCTCCCATTTCGAGGTGAAATCGTTCCGTGAAGGGAAGGTGCGCCACCTCGTGTTCGAGAAGGGCAACCTGCTGAGCGACAACACGGAGGCTACCGAGGACGAGAACGGTACTTACATCTTCTTCGAACCGGACAACACGCTCTTCAAGAACTATTCCTTCCACGACGACATCGTGGAGACCATGCTGCGCAACTATACTTATCTCAACACGGGGCTCACCATCATGCACAACGGCAGGCGCATACTGAGCCGGCACGGACTGCAGGACCTCCTCACCGACAACATGACCAACGAGGGGCTTTACGAGATTATCCACATGAAGGGCGAGGACATCGAGGTGGCGTTTACCCACGCCAACCAGTATGGCGAGGAGTACTACTCCTTCGTCAACGGTCAGCACACCACGCAGGGAGGTACGCACCAGAGTGCCTTCAAGGAGCACATCGCCAAGACCATCAAGGAGTTTTACGGCAAGTATGAGTATGGTGACATCCGCAACGGACTGGTGGCTGCCATCGCCATCAACGTGGAGGAGCCTGTCTTCGAGAGTCAGACGAAGATAAAACTGGGAAGCACCACCATGGTGCCCAACGGCGGCGAGACCATCAACAAGTATGTGGGCGACTTCCTGAAGAAGGAGGTGGACAACTACCTGCACATCCACAAGGACGTGGCGGAGATTCTGGAGAACAAGATTAAGGAGAGCGAGCGCGAGCGCAAGGCGATGGCGGGTGTTACCAAACTGGCTCGTGAGCGCGCCAAGAAGGCCAACCTGCACAACCGTAAGTTGCGTGACTGCCGCATACACTTCAGCGACGCCAAGAGCGACCGCAAGGAGGAGAGCTCCATCTTCATCACCGAGGGCGACTCGGCCAGCGGCAGCATCACCAAGAGCCGCGACGTGAACACGCAGGCGGTGTTCTCGCTGCGCGGAAAACCTCTCAACAGCTTCGGACTGACCAAGAAGGTGGTGTACGAGAACGAGGAGTTTAACCTGCTGCAGGCTGCCCTCGACATCGAGGACGGACTCGACACGCTAAGATATAATAAGGTGATAGTGGCGACTGATGCCGACGTGGACGGAATGCACATCCGCCTGCTCATCATCACCTTCTTCCTGCAGTTCTTCCCCGACCTCATCAAGAAGGGGCACGTCTACGTGTTGCAGACTCCCCTCTTCCGCGTGCGCAACAAGCGTACCAAGATTAAGAACAAGCTGGCTGTTGCCGATGCCGATGCCAAGCTCGGCCCCAAGGAGAAGAAGGGCGACTTCATCACGCGCTACTGCTACAGCGACGAGGAGCGCCAGCAGGCCATCCGCGACCTGGGCCCCGACCCGGAGATTACACGATTCAAGGGCCTCGGCGAAATCTCGCCCGAGGAGTTTGCACACTTCATCGGTCCCGACATGCGACTGGAGCAGGTCACCCTGCACAAGACCGACCAGGTGCAGAAACTCCTGGAGTACTACATGGGCAAGAACACCATGGAGCGACAGAACTTCATCATCGACAACCTCGTCATCGAGGAGGACATCCCCGAGGAAGACTCAGCCCCGATGGAGTGAAAAGGGCGTTTAAAGGTAAAAAGGTAAAAAAATGAAAAAGACGATATTTCTTGCACTGCTGGCACTCGTGGCGTTTACTGCCGCCAACGCACAGATGCGCATCAGAATGGGCAAGGACAGCCCGATAGAGAAACTGGGAAGGGCAGAGATAGCCATTGCCAATCTCTATGTAGACAGTGTGGACGAGAACAAACTCGTGGAGGATGCCATCCGCGGCATGCTCGAAAAGCTCGACCCCCACTCCTCTTATACCACCGCCAAGGAGACGCAGTCGATGAACGAGTCGCTCAACGGCAGCTTCGACGGCATAGGCGTGCAGTTTAACATGGTGGACGACACGCTCCTCGTTATCCAGCCCGTGGTGAACGGACCCTCCGAGAAGGTGGGCATCATCGCTGGCGACCGCATTGTAGCTGTCAACGACACGGCCATCGCGGGCGTGAAGATGAGCAAGGAGGACATCATGAAGCGCCTACGTGGCCCCAAGGGCACGACGGTAGTCCTCACCATCGTGAGAAGAGGCATCAAGGACAAGCTCACTTTCAAGGTGAAGCGCGACAAGATTCCCGTCAACACGATGGATGCCGCCTACATGATTCGCCCGGGCATCGGATACATACGCCTCGGGGGCTTCGGCATGACGAGTCACAAGGAGGTGTCTGCCGCCATGGACTCGCTGAAAAAGAAGGGCATGAAAGACCTCATCTTCGACCTGCAGGACAACGGGGGCGGATACCTGCAGACGGCGGCGCAGATAGCCAACGAGTTTCTGGAGAAGGGTGACCTCATCGTCTACACCAACGGCAGGAGGGCGCCGCGACAGGAGTTCCGTGCCGAGGCCAACGGACGATGGCGCAAGGGCAAGATAGTGGTGCTGACCAACGAGTTTACGGCTTCGGCGGCGGAGATTGTGTCGGGTGCCATACAGGACCAGGACCGTGGCGTGGTGGTGGGGCGCCGCACCTTCGGCAAGGGACTGGTGCAGAGGCCCCTCACCTTCGAGGACGGCAGTGAGATTAGGCTCACCATCGCCCATTACTATACGCCCAGCGGACGGTGCATCCAGAAGCCGTACAAGAAGGGCGACCGCATGGACTATGCCATGGACCTCGACAAGCGTTACAAGCACGGCGAGTTTACCAACGAGGACAGCATCCACCTCGCCGACTCGCTCAAATATTATACCCTGCGCAAGCACCGTGTGGTGTATGGCGGTGGCGGCATCATGCCCGACTACTTTGTGCCGCTCGACACCACAAAGTACACCAAGATGCACCGCCAGTTGGCTGCCAAGAGCATCGTCATCAACCATAGTCTGAAGTTCATCGATGCACACCGCCAGGAGCTGAAGGCCCAGTACAAGGATTTCGACAAGTTCCTTGCCTCCTACGAGGTTCCACAGAGTCTTGTAGAGGAAATCATTGCCGAGGGCAAGAAAGAGAAGATAGAACCCAAGGACGAGGCGGAACTGGCCCAGACCAAAAAGTACCTCTCCGTTCAGCTCAAGGCCCTTGTGGCGCGCGACATTTGGGACATGAGCCAGTACTTCCAGGTTTGGAACGAGACCAACGAGATAGTGCTGCGCGCCGTGAAGCTGCTGCAGACGGGGAAATAAAAGCCGATTAAAGGTAAAAAAAGTAATCGAGTAGGAGGTAAACACTAATCATAGGTGTTTATCTCCTACTTTCATGTTT
>CAVKZC010000227.1:0-5057 GCA_963660455.1 Sphaerochaetaceae bacterium
AATGGAACTATTTACAAGCAAAGCCGCTGGATTTCAGCGGCTTTGTTTGCGTTAAGTGTGTGTGTGTGTTATAAATCGCTGTATATCGTTGCATATTCTGAATGCAAAAGTGTCACGCGAAGTGTCACGCGAAGCACGAGCAGTTCTTTGCCGTCAACATTTATTTTACATGAAAAAGTGATACTTTTTGCCATAATCTCTTGGTGAAATCGTTATTATTATCTATTTTTGCAGCACAAGACTTTAGTTTTGCAAATATGAAATCAAAGAAAAAAGAACCTGCAGAAAGAGCAAAAGACAGAAAGGTGTGGAGGTGGATTTTCTTATTGTCCCTTATCCCCACGATTATCTCATTGGGATGGACAGGAAGTTTCGCTTGCTTATTCTTCGGATTCCTGTCGTTCGTATCCTATGCCATATACTACCAGCTCCGCCCACAAGAGAAAGACGACGGGTGGCCATGGTGGGGAGACTGTGTATAGTGAATGCCGTTCATGTGCGCTTCAATATGCAAGATTTCATCGGGTAATTGCGTTTCCCTTTTTTTTGATTTTTCGCCCTGTACAGGTCAAAAAAATCCCACCGTTGAAGGACGATGGGAAGGGGACCTAATGTTTTCACAACGGAATAATCCTTATTGTGATTTGCTAAAAATCTGCTGCAAAAATATAAATATTCGCTATAATATCCAAATTTCTTCGATATTTTTTTATATTTTTGCCGAAAAATCTAGATAAATAACAAACACAACTATGAAAACCAGACATATTCTTGGCCTTGACCTCGGAACAAACAGTATAGGTTGGGCTATAGTAAACCGTGAAGAGAATGAGGACGCAGTCTCTGCGCTTTCGGGTATAGAAGATGCCGGCAGTCGTATCATCCCTATGGATGCTGCCATGCAGAGCGATTTTGCCAACGGCAACACCGTGTCGCAAACAAAGGACAGAACACAGTATAGGGGAGTACGCCGCCTGCGCGAACGTCACCTGCTGCGCCGCGAGCGCCTGCACAGGGTGTTGGCGCTTATGGGATTCCTTCCCCGCCACTACGCTGACGCCCTGACCCGTTACGGCAAATTCAAGAAGGATGTAGAGAGCCGTCTGCCCTGGGGTGTGGATGAGAGTGGACAGCCAGTGTTTCTCTTCAAGGATTCGTATGGCGAAATGCTTCAGATGTTCTGGCAGGAGCACCCCGACATGATGAAGGCCGGCATGAAGATACCCTACGACTGGACGATATACTACCTTCGCCGCAAGGCGGTGCGTGAGGCTATCGGCAAGCAGGAACTGGCTTGGCTGCTCCTCCACTTCAACCAGAAGCGCGGCTACTATCAGACACGCGGCGAAGAGACTGAGGCTGACAAGACGAAGGAAGAGAAATATTATGCCCTCAAGGTGGTGGATGTAGTGGACAGCGGCGACAAGAAAGGTAAGGACACTTGGTATGATGTCATTCTCGAAAACGGCATGGTATACCACCGTTCTGCCAGGGAAAAGCCCGACTGGGTGGGCAAGGTGAAGGAATTTATCGTTACCACACAGCTGAATGAAGACGGTACGCCCAAGACCGACAAAGAAGGGAACGTAAAGAGAAGTTTCCGCATGCCGGGCGAGAACGACTGGGCACTGCTGAAGGTAAAGACTGAAGGCGACATACAGCAGTCTGGGCTTACCGTAGGCGAATACATCTTTGCAGCCCTGTTGCGCGACCCCAAGCAGAAGATAAAAGGCAAGCTCGTCCGCACCGTAGAGCGCAAGTTCTACAAGGACGAACTGCGGCTTATCCTCGAGAGGCAGAAGCAGTTTGTTCCCGAGCTGAACGACGGCGAGCTGTATGCCGCGTGCATCGGCGAGCTGTACCCGCAGAACGAAGACTACCGCCAGTCCATTGCCGCGAAAGACTTCACCTATCTCTTCCTCGACAACATCATCTTTTACCAGCGTCCGCTCAAGAGCAAGAAGTCGCTGATAGACGAATGCCCCTACGAATACCACGAATGCCTGAATGCAGAGGGCGAGAAGATAAAGAAGCACGTCAAGTGCATATCCAAGTCACACCCGTTGTATCAGGAGTTCCGCCTGTGGCAGTTGGTCGGCAACCTTCGCATCTACCGGGCGTGTACGGACAGCACAGGCCGTCCCGTAGACGACAAGGACGTGACATCTGAGTTCCTTCCCGACGAGGAAAGCCGCGCCCGCCTGTTCGACTGGCTCAACGACCGTGCCGACATCAAGGAGACGGAACTGCTGACAAAGTTCTTCGGCATGAAGAAACCCAAAGGCAGGGGAGCCGAACTGCCCTACCGCTGGAACTATGTGCGCGACAGGGCGTACCCCTGCAACGAAACGCGCGGCAACATACTGGCGCGACTCCATAAAGCAGGGGTAGACACCACATTCCTTGACAGCAGGGAGAACGAGGAGCACCTGTGGCACATCCTCTACAGCGTAAGCGACCGCACCGAACTGCATACGGCACTCGAACGCTTTGCCCTTCGTTACGGTCTCGACACCGCCTTCGTCGACACCATGGCCAAGTTTCCGCCCTTCGATGCCGACTACGGCGCCTACTCTGCCAAGGCCATCAAGCGGCTCCTTCCGCTCATGCGCATGGGCCACCACTGGCAAGTAGACGACATCGATGCCGCCACCCGCACGCGCATACAGAAGATACTCGACGGCGAGGTGGACGAGAGCATACGCACCCGCGTACGCGAGAAAGCCATGCACCTGGACCGTGTGGAGCAGTTCCGCGCCCTGCCCTTGTGGCTTGCGTGCTATGTGGTGTACGACCGCCACAGCGAGGCAAGCGACACCGGCAAGTGGCGCACCCCGGCAGACATAGACACTTACCTGAGCCGCTTCAGGCAGCATTCCCTCCGCAACCCCGTAGTGGAGCAGGTGATAACGGAGACCCTCCGCACCGTGAGGGACATATGGAAGAAGCATGGCCATATAGACGAGATACACGTGGAATTGGGGCGCGAGATGAAGAATCCTGCCGACAAGCGCAAACAGATGACAGAGCGCGCCCTGCAGAACGAGAATGCCAACCTGCGCATAAAAGTCCTGTTGACGGAGTTTCTCAATCCCGAACTCGGCATAGAGAACGTGCGCCCCTTCTCGCCCAGCCAGCAGGAGCTGTTGCGCATATACGAGGACACCGCCCTCAACAGTGTAGACACGCTTGACGACGACATCAGCGACATACTCAAGAAGTTTGCCGATGCCAAGAACCATCCGTCACACTCCGAAATCGTCCGCTACAAGTTGTGGCTCGAACAGCACTATGTCTCCCCCTACACGGGCCAGCCCATACCCCTGGCGCGCCTCTTCACCACCGACTACGAGATAGAGCACGTCATACCGCAGTCGCGCTATTTTGACGACTCCATGTCCAACAAGGTGATATGCGAGGCAGCGGTCAACAAGTTGAAGGACAACGCCCTGGGCTATGAGTTCGTCAAGCGGCACCACGGCGAGAAGGTAACGCTCAACGGCGGTCGCACCGTCACCATACTGGAGGCGGACAGCTACTGCAACCTCGTGCAGCAGACCTACGGCAGGAAGAACAGGGGCAAGATGCGCAAACTGCTGCTCGAAGACCTGCCGGCAGAGTTTATAGAGCGCCAGATGAACGACAGCCGCTACATCAGCAAGGTGGTGAAGGCGCTGCTGTCCAACATCGTGCGCGAGGAGGGCGAGCAGGAAGCCATGTCGAAGAATGTCGTGGTGTGTACGGGCGGAGTCACCGACCGGCTGAAGCGCGACTGGGGCGTAAACGACGTGTGGAACCACATCATCCTGCCCCGCTTCCAGCGCATGAACAAGATAACGCAGTCGGAGAAATTCACCGCCGTCAGCGCTACGGGGCACACCATCCCCGCCATGCCGCTCGAACTGCAGAAGGGTTTCAACAAGAAACGCATCGACCACCGCCACCACGCCATGGACGCCATCGTCATAGCCTGCGCCACACGCGACCATGTCAACCTCCTGAGCAACGAGGCCGCCCTGCCCAATAACCAGGCCAACCGCCACCAGTTGTCGCACAAGCTGCGCCGCTATGAAGAGGTGACGGTTAGCCGTGCGGGCGAGCAGAAGCGAATGTCCGTGGCACGCGAGTTCCTTCTGCCCTGGCCCTCGTTCCCTGCCGACGTGGAACGCACGCTGAGGGGCATCGTCGTCAGCTTCAAGCAGAACCTGCGCGTCATCAACAAGACCACCAACCATCCGATGCGCTTCGTCGACGGCAAGAAACAGCCCGTGGCGCAGACCTCCGGCGACAGCTGGGCCATCAGAAAGCCCATGCACAAGGAGACCGTATTCGGCGAGATAAACCTGCAGCGCAAGAAAACCTTCAGGCTGAAGGATGCCATGGCCTGTCCGCAGCGCATCGTGGACTGCGACCTGAGGAAGAAGATGACGGAACTGCTGGCCCAGGGCTGCACGGAGAAACAGGTAAAGGCATACTTTGCCGAGCATGCCGACGTATGGCATGACGTTGACCTGAAGAAGATAGAGATGTACTATTTCACCCGCGAAACGTCCGACCGCTTCTTCGCCACGCGCAAGGCCGTCGACACCTCCTTCGACAAGAAGGCCATAGAGGAGAAGATAGCCGATACGGGCATCCGGCAGATCATGCTGCGCCATCTGGAGCAATACGGCGGCAACGCCGAACTCGCCTTCTCGCCCGACGGCATAGATGCCATGAACCGCAACATCGTGAACCTCAACGGCGGCAAGTACCACCAACCCATATATAAGGTACGTGTATACGAAAAAGCCGACAAGTTTGCCGTAGGACAGACGGGCAACAAGAACCGCAAGTTTGTGGAGGCGGCCAAGGGTACCAACCTCTTCTTTGCCGTATACGAAGAGGAAGATGTCGACAAGAAGACGGGCGACACGCTGAAGAAACGCAGCTACCGCACCATTCCCCTCAACGAGGCCATAGACAAGATGAAGCGCGGACTGCCGCTCGACGAGGACGCAGCCTTCATCCTTTCGCCGGGCGACCTCGTGTATGTGCCTACCGAAGAGGAACGCCGG
>CAVKZC010000228.1:0-4981 GCA_963660455.1 Sphaerochaetaceae bacterium
AAATACACTATCCATTCTATGCTCTTTAAAAGTATTTTTTTTTGATTTATCAAAATATAAAACTGTAATTTGTATTAAATAACTGTTAACGAAATGATATTTTTAGCCGTTTCCTGTGTTTTTTCAATTTCTTTTCCTAACTTTGCACTTGTCAATAGTGCTATAATACAAGTTTTTACTTGTTGAGTGGTCAAATATATAACATCTTTATAAGGTGTAGGATATATACGATGTTGACAAATAGCAGATTACAAACATTAAAATTCAAAAATTATGGCTAGTAAAAAATCTCTTTTGGGAAAAGTATTTGCTTTCTCTCTGTTTGCTGTATTCAGTATGTCTGCAAACGCCCAGATTAAATACAACTCGTCTGGAAAATTGACTATAGGGGCAACCACTCCTTATTCTTTCTATCCAACGACACATAATGGCAGTATCTATTTCAAAGATAACTCTTCACATTTCTTCCAAATAGATATAACTCCTGCAAATCCAAGATTAGCAGGACAAGGAGATCAAGTAGTTTTCTACAACACACAAACGAGTACATTCAACAGTATTCAAGTCAAGAATGTCTATAATTACTCAGATGCTAGAGCTAAAACGAACATTCAGCCATTGGGTAATTGTATGTCTGGATTAAAGAAACTACGTACCTATTCATACAAGTTCAAAGACGAAGGAACTACAGCTAAAGCTTATACCCTTCAAAAGGGAGGAAATGGAAACGAATATGGCTTGCTGGCACAAGAAGTAGAAAAGGTCTTCCCGAATTTGGTTGTTACAGATAATGAAGGGAAAAAGCTCATAAACTACACAGAGTTGATACCAGTGTTGATTAATGCAGTACAACAACTTTCTTCTGAGGTTGAGGAATTAAAGGGTAAAATTTCAAAATAGCAAATGCAACAAAGACAATTGGACCGTCGATTGTATTTCAAAGAGCTTGCGGCTACCAGTGAGAAATACTTTGTTCCTTATTTGGAGAACTTTGTTAAAATCGGCACTGGAACGAATGTTCTTGAAATTGGTTGCGGAGATGGCGGAAATCTACTGCCTTTTGCAAAATTAGGTTGTAGTGTTGTAGGCTGTGACATTGCAGACATACGCATTAATGATGCTCGAAAATTCTTCTCGGAAGAACATGTGGAAGCAAAGTTTATTGCGTCAGATGCTTTTTTGTTGAAAGACTTAGAGAATCAATTTGACATAATTCTTTGTCATGATGTAATAGAACACATTTATGACAAAATTGGTTTTATGACAAAGTGCAAGAACTTGCTAAAAAGCAATGGAATTATGTTCATGTCTTTTCCTGCATGGCAAATGCCATTTGGAGGTCATCAACAAATTTGCAAAGGACTCCTGCTCAGTCATTTACCTTTTATACATCTTTTACCGAATATCATCTATAAAGGGATGTTGAAAATCGGGAAAGAAGAGGCTGGTTGTATAAAGGAATTAATGAATATAAAACAAACGAGGTGTTCGGTAGAACTCTTTGAGAATGTTTTAAAAAGGACAGGTTATACTATAGAAAATCGTATAGCATGGTTTATAAATCCACACTATGAAGTTAAATTTGGATTGAAACCACGAAAATTATATATGGTTATAGATAAACTTCCTTACATTAGAGACTTTTTCACGACATCCTCTTTTTATGTATTGAAAAAATAATTATCTATATGGCATATCTATTTACATCAGAGTCTGTTTCTGAAGGGCATCCAGATAAAGTGGCTGACCAAATTTCAGATGCTTTACTTGATCAGTTCTTGGCTTACGATGACCATGCTCATTGTGCCATAGAAACATTTTGTACTACAGGACAGGTGGTCATTATGGGCGAAGTTCGCTCAAATGTATATGTTGACTTGCAGACCATTACTCGCAAGACCATCAAACAGATAGGTTATACAAAAAGCGAGTATCAGTTTGACGGCGACTCTTGTGGTGTGCTTACTGCAATCCATGAACAGAGCGATGACATCAACCGTGGCGTGAGCCGTGAGGAGGATGAAAATCAGGGTGCTGGCGATCAAGGCATGATGTTTGGTTATGCTACTAATGAAACCGACAATTATATGCCTGTGTCTCTCGATTTGGCTCAGATTATTATGCAGGAGCTTGCTGCCATCCGTAAGGAAGGCAAGGTAATGACTTACCTTCGCCCAGACTCCAAGAGTCAGGTCACCATCGAGTATTCTGATGATAATGTACCTCAGCGCATTGATACAATCGTAGTGTCTACTCAACATGATGACTTCATCAAAAAGTCAAATGGTGGTGATGATGATGAGGCAATGCTCGACAAGATTCGTGAGGACGTGCTCAACATCTTGATTCCGAGAGTGAAAGCCCAGTTGGGCGACAAGGTGTTGGCCCTCTTCAATGATAACATCAAATACTTTGTAAATCCTACAGGCAAATTTGTCATTGGTGGTCCTCACGGAGATACAGGGCTTACTGGTCGTAAGATTATCGTAGATACCTATGGTGGGAAGGGCGCCCATGGCGGTGGTGCTTTCTCTGGCAAGGATTCTAGCAAGGTAGATCGTTCCGCAGCATATGCAGCTCGCTATATTGCAAAAAATATGGTGGCGGCAGGTGTTGCTGATGAGATGTTGGTACAAGTAAGTTATGCCATTGGTGTAGCTGAGCCTGTGAGCATCTACGTGAACACATACGGCAGAAGTAAGGTTAATATGACAGATGGCGAAATCGCCAAGAAAATAGCACAGATGTTCGACCTCCGTCCTAAGGCTATCGAGCGTCAATTGAAATTGCGCCAACCTATGTTTTTGGAAACTGCAGCTTACGGACATATGGGACGTAAGAATGAAGTTGTGGAGAAGACCTTCACTAGTCGCTATCATGAGGTAAAACAGATGAAGGTGGAGTTGTTTACGTGGGAAAAACTGGATGCCGTTGATGTCATAAAAAACGAGTTCGGCATTAAATAAATCCAAGTATTAATAATTAACATTAAAGACAATGAGGAATTTCAATAAGATATTTGTGGCAACTGTATTTGCTACCAGTTTGTTTGGAATCACGTCTTGTAGTGAGAAGGATTTCTTAGACTCCCCTAACACTGCAAATATGATGATGACAAGGGCTATGGCTATTTCTGATTATTACTATTGGTATAAAGGAGAAAAAGTTGGTATATCTTCATTAAATGGAACATTTTATGTTTCTAGTTCTGATAGCGTAAAATTGCAGAATCTTTTTAAAAATAATTCTGCAATTTCTTCTAAAGAAACAATGTTTTCGTCTATAGACAAGGAGCATAAGAAACATTTTTGGAGAATAATGGAAACATCCTCTTTATCATCTTCAACAGAAGATATGATTAAGGAGTTGAAAACCAAAGTGGGAGATGAGAGCATAACAATTGCTCCTGTTTTTGGAGATAATGAAAATTTGATTTCAACATGCGAATATTTTTATGTTCGTTTGAAAAATCAGAATGATTATTCTCTCTTGGAAAGTGTTGCAAAACAAAATTCAACAGAGATATTGGGTGAAGTAGATTATATGCCAAATTGGTATGTATTAAAGTCACCGACAAGTTCTAACGGCTTAGAAATGTCAAATAAATTTTATGAAACAAATTTGTTCGAGGCTGTAGATCCAAATTTTATGTTCAACTTTACACCTAATAGTTGCGTATCAGATCCTTTAGCTGACCAACAATGGGCTTTGAACACTGTAGATGCTTGTGATGCGTGGACTATAACAAAAGGAAAAGGAGTGTCTGTTGCTGTCCTTGACCAAGGAATAGATAGCAATCATAAAGAATTTGCAGAGAACTACAGTTCTTTATCATATGATTTGACAACAAAATCATCGCCAACTCAAGTGTATGGACAACATGGCACTCATGTTGCAGGAATAATAGGAGCAAATCATAATGGAATACAAATAGCTGGACTTGCTCCTGAAGTATCTTTGGTATCATTGAGTCATCCTTTAACGGTTGGATCAACGGAAAGTGTTGCTCAAATGGCTTCTGGATTTGGTTATGCGACCACACACGGAATTGATGTTATTAATAACTCTTGGGGAGACCAAGGAGGAGGATTGTATCAAAAATTGCATAGCTCACTTTTAGAAGAAAGCATACAGAATGCTTTGACTAATGGAAGAAACGGAAAGGGTATGGTAGTTGTGTTTGCATCAGGCAACCATGCAGGACAAAGAACGGATTATCCTGGCTATATGTTCCCAGATGCCTTGATTGTAGGTTCTATAAGTAGCAATCTAAAAAGATCAAGTTTTTCGACATATGACGACAAGTTAGACGTTATGGCACCAGGAGATGACATTTTATCAACTTTGCCTAGCAATTCTACCGGGAAAATGAGTGGAACTTCAATGGCCGCGCCGTATGCAACGGCGTTGGCAGCACTTGTCCTATCAGTTAATCCAAGTTTGACCAATAGTGATGTTTGCCGCATCATAGAACAAACAGCACAAAAAGGTGGTGGATATACATATTCTTCAGTTTCTGGAAGACCTAATGGAACATATAATAATGAAATGGGATATGGCATAATAAATGCTCCTAAAGCTATAAACATGGCAAAGGAAGGTACAAATACAATAAACTTTATAGATAAGACAGTTTCTTCAAATCAAACTGTTTCTGGTTATAATATCTATACGAAAAATATAACTGTTAACAATAACTCTTTACTTAAGTTCATTTTGTCTAATGAAATTGTTATTGACAAGCCTTTTGTTATAAACCAAGGGTCACAAGTAGAAATTTCATTCTGATGATTTTGAGTAACAAAGAAGAATTTGAATAAGAGGATGGTTAAAACTATAACCATCCTTTTGTTTCTTTATACCGATAATACAAAGATAAAAATTAGTAATAAAAAGAAATAAATGCTATATAAGAATGGCAAAGTTGCAAAAAGAAACATATATAAGTGATATTTTGGATAGGCTTTCAGGCTTAGCATAC
>CAVKZC010000229.1:0-4978 GCA_963660455.1 Sphaerochaetaceae bacterium
GATGCCAACAACCGCAACAACAAGGAAGCCCTTATAGTGGCCGCAGGCCCCGATGCTAACAGTGCAACATGGCAATATGCTGCCAAGGCCAACAAGCTGGCGGCTTACTCGTGCGGCGGCAGTTACTCTGATTTCTGGAACCAGAACCACAAGCCATCGGACAAAGGCTATTTCTATGGTCGACTGAACGCACAGAGCTGGATGCCGTCCAAATACCTTATGTATTGTTTCAACCCGGAATGGGACCGCCGCTGGGAATATTCCTTCCAGTATGCATGGGCTGAATGGTCTGCTGTACAGTGCGGATGGGGTACGTACAAGCAGGGACAGATGCAACTGGACTCTGCCAAGTGTGCCAAATACGACATTGATGCCAACATGATAGGCAAGACCATCTATCCTTATGCCGACTGCAATGGTATTCCTTCGACATATGCCGGCAACCAATTCCCTGCCAAGATATGGGCAAAGGGAGACCATTCGGGCAACAAGGAGAACTTACTCACTGTAGCTCCTTCATCGGCACTGGCCGGAACTAACGGCTATACAGAGACAACCAAGGCATACGCCATACCCTACCCTGTGGCAGCAGACGATGACCGCATCAACACGGTATTCGTACACGAACCTTTGGCCGACAAGAGCAATATCATCTACCCTGTAGTTGTCATACGTGACCTATACGACTCCAACGGGCTGCCGTACGGCGGTGTGGCACAGGGCAGCGAGGCAGGAAATCCGGTCAACATCGGCAATGGCCTGACCTCTTCGTCGGCCTACCCCGGACTCATCAAGTTCAACTGGTCGTACGAAGGTGTATTCTATAGCGGCAACCTGCAGATCAAGACTGGCGACATGTACGTGATGCGTATGGCAGAGGTATACTTGCTGGCTGCCGAAGCCGAGCAGCAGTTGGGCAACGGTGCAAAAGCTGCCGAATTCCTAAATGTACTGCGACTGCGTGCCGCACGCAAGGGGGCACCAGAGTCGGCATGGAAAATGGCCACAGCCACAGAAGATGACATCTTCGACGAATACGCACGCGAGCTTTGCGGTGAGTTTACACGCTGGGCTTTGCTCAAACGACACAATGCCTTCGAGAAACGCCTTGCCCTATACAACAAGCGGGCTGCAAAATCGTTCACTAAGGTAAACTATAACCGCCCCATCTCCTACGACTTCTTGTCCACCATCCTCAACAAGGAGGAATACGGTGACAACGGATACGGATCTACGGCAGCGAGCGGTCTTGACGGATTTGAATGATTACCAAGGTATGAAGATTGTAATAACACTTTTAGGTTTATTGATTTCCCTGGGCTGTGAAGCTCAGGGAAAGATTCCCTTTAACGGCATCCTGCAGGATGCCAACGGCAAAGGGGTGAAGAACGCGCGCATTTGGGTCAGGTCGGCACGCGACTACTGCCTGTCGGACAGACAGGGGAAATTTGGACTTACCGACGTTAAAGCCACTGACACACTGCATATCAAGGTAAAGAAGGCGGAGCTGTTCGTGCCCGTAAACGGCAAGAAGAGTATCGTCATAAAAATGGGGAATGCCAATGTTCTGACCGAAGAGGACAAGCAACTGGTTGATGTCGGATTTGGTTTCGTAAGCCGACGCGAACACACGGGAGTGAGCAACTACATCTCGGGCGAAGAACTGCGCCGCAGCGGCTTTCAAGATGTACTCTCTGCCCTGCAAGGGCGCATACCGGGGCTGAGCATTACCGGCACGTCAGGACTTGGCGGAGCTAACCAGAATGTGTCTATGCGCGGCGAGCGCAGCATCATGGCTTCGCAAAAGCCTCTATTCATGATAGACGGTGTAACTGTGCCTTCATTCGAGGGACTGAACCTCAACGACGTGGATTATGTCGAAATCATGAAGGAAGCCAGTGCCTATGGGTCTGATGGCGGAAACGGCGCCATCATCGTACATACCATGATGACGCGCACGCCATAGATTTCAGCAGCCGCATGATTACATACTGTCTTACAAAACGTCTTTTGTGTAGTTAAACCTAAAAGCAAAAGACGTTTTTATGCGTTACCTACAACCTAAGCACCATAGTAGATCTATATTGACATGCCTCTTTTTTTGGATTTCCCTCACATTGGCAGCCCAACCACGATGTGAGGTAACCCATTATGACGAATTGAACCAAATAGCCAGTTCTACCAACCGGATTCTACAAGGGCAAGACGGCATGATATGGCTTGCCACTACCAACGGCATCTGCCGTTTTGACGGATATGACTTCAAGACCTTCAAAACCCGACCGGGTGACGGCATCAACGTACAGTCGGACAACATCAACCGCGGAGCATTCGACTCGCTTGGCAATATATGGTGCCAAATAGAAAGCAGAGTACTGCACTTCGATACACACAGTTGCCACTTTACCGACGTGCTTTCCCAATTGGAGAAAACAGAAGGACGCACCTACCGGATAAAGCGCATCAAGGCAACACGCAACGGCAGCACTTGGCTTATAACTGATGACAACCAATACATCTGCATCGCCGACTCTTGTCCTGGCAACTCAGCCAAGATGGTACTGAAAGGGATAGGGAAAATCAACTCCATCGTGGCAGGAACGGATAACGACACATGGCTTATCGGCACTAACCGCACCTACACATACAAGAATGGACACCTCTCGGTGGCTCTGTGCAACTTTCGCTCCATAGCCAACTCCAGCAACAGCACCTGGCTTGTAACTCCTGGCGGCAAGCTATGCCGCTACGATAAGGCAACCAACAGGATAGTACGCTACTGCAACTCTGCCGTTCCTGCCAATATTCAGGAGATAAGAGCAATGAGCGGCAACAGACTCGCCATTATCACCCATACTCATCTATGTGTGCTCAGCACAAGCGACGGGAATGTGACGTGCGACAACTTCGCATACCTCACCAAGGATATACGCGAAGACCAAGACGGTAACCTATGGATAATGAGCAGAGACGGTATTCTATTGGGATTCAGAGACGGCAAACTGTACCGCAAACTTGACTTGTCCGGTCTCAACTACGCCTATTGGTACATTGACCATACTGGCAACATGTGGTTCATAGATAATTCCGGCAACGTCTATTGCCTGGAGAAAGACAGCAACACGCTGCTGAAGCACTCTGCCAGCTCGGATAGCATGGCAAAGGGAAGCAACTTCTTCTGCGACAATAAAGACAATGTCTGGTTCCGCTCCACACATGGCGTATTTCGCCTCTCGTTCAGACAGGCTCATTACACGACGTTACCATCTCCCATCTGTACCGAAGAGACAAAATCTATGATGGCAGACCGCAATGGACGCTACTGGGTAGCAGGGAGGGACAAGGGCACCATCAAAATCTATGACAAGGAACTTCGCTTCACGGGGTATCTTGGCCCTGACGGAAACATTCTACCTGAATATTGTACATTCGGAGCAAAAGTCTATTGTATGGCACAAGACAAGGACGGCAACATATGGTTGGGATGCAAGCCAGAAGGACTGTACCGACTGTCACCCAAAGCTGACGGGGCGTACAGTATAACTCTATTTGACCATCTGCTCAACAGCAACGACATACACGACATGCTCTTCGACCGGCAGAGCCGACTATGGATAGCTACTATCAGCGGCGGAGTAAACTGCATCACGGCACTTGGAAGCAATCATCCACAAGTCCACTATACGGGGCATGGACTGGACGGATATGACAAGAGTTTTACCCTGCGCTCCATAACAATGTGTCTTACCCACGACAACAAGCTGTTGGTGGGAACCAAGGAGGGACTCTTGCTGGCCGATATAAACGCACAAGACTTAAAACGCATTTCCTTCAAACGTCACCTACGGGAGCCTGACAGGACTTCAAGTCTCGGATGCGGTTCCATAAACAGTATTTTTGAAGATTCGCGCCAGCGTGTCTTCGTATGTACGGAAAGTGGCGGCATCAACCAAATCCTTTCAGAAAATATCTTGGATAGCCAGCTGTCTTTCCTTCACTATAACGCTTCTAACGGAGGCGGAACGAACTGTGCCCTACGAATGTTTGAGGAAAGAGGGCAACTGTACGTCATTGCGCCAGACAAAATCATAAAACTACAAACGAATGTGGGCGAAGAGTGTGAATCGTCCTTATTGCTGGCAAATGACCACCTTACCTTTGCCAACGTAAAGCCCATACGACAGCCGGACGGCGAATGGCTGCTTGCCGTGGATAACGGTACTATTTCTTTGCATCCGGACAAACTGAAAGAACCGACGCCCGATGCATCACTGGTCATTACGGGAGCTGACATCCCTGGCGAAGAGACGGTATATGATATCAACCGTACTGGAACCATCATCCTTCCCCCAGGACGCAAGGACGTAACCATCCATTTCGCACGCCTCAACTATTCTTCCTCCAAACTCATAAACTATGCTTTCCGCAAAGTAGAAAGCCAAGAATGGACATACCTTGGAACTGGGCATAGTATCATGCTGTCAGACCTGAAACCCGGAACTGTACAGATCGAAATTCGTTCTACTAATGGGGACGGAGAATGGACCGGCAATACACGCTCCATTAACATTATCGTAAAACCTACATTCTGGCAGTCGGGATGGGGCATGGCCACTCTGGCAGGCATTATTGGGGTCATACTCGGTATAGCTACAGTCACGGTCATGTACGTTCGCAACATCAAGAAGAAACACAAGGAACTGCTGGAGGTATACTTGAAACTCGTAACCCCCACGCCCATAAAAGACGTACAAGAAGAGGTGCACAATGAGGCTATCGCCAAAGCCGACATCAGTCCGCATGACGATGCTTTCATGCAAAAAGTACTTGCCTTTGTAGAAACACACATCTCCGACTCTGACGCAAACATAGACTCCATGACATCCGAACTGGCAGTAAGCCGTTCTGGCCTGAACAGAAAGACAAAACAGTTTTTCGGCATTACCCCGATAGAACTGCTGCGAGAGGCCAGAATCCG
>CAVKZC010000230.1:0-4918 GCA_963660455.1 Sphaerochaetaceae bacterium
GATAATGCCTATGCGCATAGGACAGTACGGACAGATGCAGGAGTGGGCAGACGACTGGGACAACCCGCGCGACCACCATCGACACATCTCGCACCTCTGGGGCTTCTATCCCGGCACACTCATCTCCCCATACCGCACACCGGCTGCCTTCGAGGCGGTGAAGACATCGCTCATACAGCGTGGCGACCCCTCTACGGGATGGAGCATGGGATGGAAGGTGTGCCAGTGGGCACGCACTCTCGACGGCGACCACGCCTACAAGCTCATCAAGAACCAGCTCACCTACGTGCCCGACACCATCATGAAGGGACAGGGCGGAGGTACCTATCCCAACTTCTTCGATGCGCATCCGCCATTCCAGATTGACGGCAACTTCGGTTGTACGGCCGGTATCGCCGAGATGATGGTGCAGAGCCACGACGGTTTCGTCAACCTCCTGCCCGCCATCCCCAGCGAGTGGAAAGACGGAGAGGTGAAGGGCTTGCGCTGCATCGGCGGCTTCGTCATCGAGGACATGAAGTGGAAAGACCATCAGTTGGTGTCGGCCAGGATTCGTTCTACGCTCGGCGGTAACCTGCGACTGCACGCTGCCGCCCCCATCAAGTGCGGCACACGACAGCTGGCCAAGGCGCAGGGCGACAACCCCAACCCCCTCTTCTACGTCTACTCCATGAAGACTGCCTACAAGAGAGACCGCACCAAGGAGTATGTGGAGCAGCCTTCCTACAACGTGGCGGAGCGACCCAACCTGGCGCTCTATGATGTGGACACCCGCCCGGGCGAGGTGTTGGAAATCACAGCCAACTGGTAAGAGATTGATACACGACCTAAGCTAAAAACGAAATATGAAGAAAAGAAGATTACTTTTAGGTTTGATAGGGCTTGCTTGTACCTGTGCCTCGATGGCACAGGTGCCTGCCTTCCCCGGTGCAGACGGGTATGGCCGCTACACCAAAGGCGGAAGGGGCGGCTCGGTCTATTACGTCACTACCCTTGAGGACGGTGACCAGGAAGGGACTCTGCGTTACGGAGTGACCAAGTTGTCGAACGTCACCATCCTGTTCAAGGTGTCGGGAACCATTCACCTCAACAGCGAACTGCGTTTCTCGGGCAACAACATGACCGTGGCGGGACAGAGTGCGCCCGGAGACGGCATCTGTCTGGCCGACTATCCCGTGGAGGTGAGCGGCAACAACGTCATCGTGAGGTACATGCGATTCCGCATGGGCGACCAGAAACTGACGGCCGACGAGGCTGACGGGGCTGATGCTTTCGGCGGCCGATTCACCACCAATGTCATCATCGACCACTGCTCCATCTCGTGGTGTACGGACGAGTGTGCCTCGTTTTATGCCAACACCAACTTCACCATGCAGTGGTGCATCATCTCCGAAAGCCTGCGCATGAGCCTACACAGCAAGGGAGCTCATGGCTACGGGGCCATCTGGGGCGGCATAGGGGCCTCTTATTACCACAACCTGCTTATCCACCACGACAGTCGCACTCCGCGCTTCGGCACAGGCTCCCTGGGGCAGCCCAACGAGCATTTTACAGACATGCGCAACAACGTCATCTACAACTGGAGCGGAAACGGATGCTACGGGGCGGAGGGTATGATGGTCAACATGATAAACAATTACTACAAACCCGGTGCTGCCACCACCACCTCTACCAAGGACAAGTTTATAAAGATAGGTGCCGGAACAAGCAGCGACGGAACGACGAGCTACTGGGGCAAGTTCTTCCTGCAGGGCAACATCAACACAAAGTACACCACTGTCAACACCGACAACTGGAAAGGCGTGACCATCAACACCACCCAACTGACAGACGGCGTGAAGACCCGCGAAGACCTCGACAACGGGGCGGAACTGGGCGAGGTGCCCCTACTCCACCAGCACACGGCCGAAGGGTGCTACCCACTGGTGCTGCAGTATGCCGGTTGCAGCAAGAGCCGAGACGCCATAGACGAGCGCCTGACCACAGAATGCAAGAACGGCACTTACACCTATATGGGCGCATCGGCCAACAAGGGCGGACTGATAGACAAGTTGACCGACCTCAAGCCTGCCGATGCCGCCGACGACTGGTCGCCGTGGCCCGAACTGAAGAGTACGGAGGCTCCTGCCGACACCGACGGCGACGGAATACCCGACGAGTGGGAGACTGCCCACGGACTGGACCCCAACAACGCCAAGGACGGCAACACGCGCAACAACGAGGGATACACCATGCTGGAGGTTTACCTCAACAGTCTTGTGAGCGACATCACCGACGCACAGTATGCCGGTGCCGAGGAGGTGGGCAAGGCGGGAGACCCTTACGAGCCTAACACGAAGGTCTCCAACGCTGCCGTCACATGGAACATGAACTCGGGAACACTCGGAGAAACGCCTGTCGTAGAAAGCTCTTTTGTGAAAGGCGGAAACATGCTGCTGGGAAGCCTTCTGGAACTGAGCGGTACAAGCCGTAATTTCAACCGAACCTACACCACGTTCAAGGTTACGGGAGAAGAGACAAGGCAGGCTGTAGACGACTGCTATCTGTGTTACGACATAGAGATTCCGGAGGGGATGGCCTTTACGCCATTGGCCGTTTCCATGTATTCGCTGAGGTACGGAACGAGCGGCGGCTACTTCAATGCCGTGTGGGTGGACAGCAACGGCGAAAATGTGCAGCTGCGACAGGGCATACATGCCGGTAATCCGAAGGACACGCAGGAAATCGTCGAGGAGATTGATTTGCAGGATGAGAAAATCAGTCCGTCGGTGGGCCATTGCCAGTTGCGCTTCTATGTCTATACGTTAAGCCCCCTCAAGTCGATAGGTTTTGCCAATGTCCAGATTAAGGGCTACGGGAGCACGGCTTCGGGCATCGTACCCGTCACCATCAACTGCTCTGAATCGCCTGCCGTCTACGACCTCTCCGGACGCAAGCTGGACAAGCCACGCAAGGGTGTCAACATCATAAACAACAAGAAAATCCTAATCAACTAAAAACAATATGAGAAAAGTATTTCTATTACTGAGCCTTTTTGCAAGCATGCTCATGCATGCCGAAGAAAAGGACGTCACACCGGCCACCCTGTCGCAGGCACTGACGGAGGCGAGCGACGGTGACGTACTGCTCTTGTCGAGCGGCAAGTATGCCGACAAGATTGTGTTCCCAACAGGAAAAACGGTCACGCTGAAGGCGGCTGAGTCTGCCGAGGTTGAGTTGGTCGGCGGCGTTACATGCTCCGACGAGACGTCCACGGGCGGAGGACTCGTCCTGGACGGCGTAACCGTCAACCCGTCCAACAATTACTTTGTTGACCTGAAGTATGGAGACATTAAGGAAATCACACTCAAAAACTCTGAGGTGAAGAATGTCTACCGCTGCTTCTTGCGCACCAACAACGTAGGCAACACGATAGATGCCATCAACTTCGAGAACTGTCTCGTGCACGACTGCGGCAAGAACGGGTGGAACTTCCTCTACCCATCGCATACCGTGAAGAGCGTAAAGGTGGAGAACTCCACACTCTACAATTATACCAACGGCGAAGGATTCTTTACGCCCAAGAGTGCTTACACGGGCGATTTCTCCTTCACGTTCAACCACAACACCGTGTACAACTGGTCGAAAGGTGCCAAGTATGCCATCTGCAACGTGGATGCCAAGAATACGGGCAGTGCCTCCTACACCTTTACCGACAACATCTTCTACAATGGCGGAACGGACGGAGACCGCCCCTATGTGCTGAAGGCTACCGGAGGCACACTCGTGGCAAGCAAGAACCTGATAGTCAACTACGGCGGCTACTCGCAGAAGTCGGCTGTAAGCCAGACCATTGACGACGTGACGCTGGAGCAGTTGGGCATGAGCGCACTCAACTTCCCCGCACCCGACGACGGCAACTTCCAGATTACCTCTGCCAACGCACTGGCTACGGCTGCCACCGACGGCGGGGTGATAGGCGACCCGAGGTGGCTGAAGGCCATCACCGACATCGTGCACCTCAATGTGGCACAACTGCCCGAGGAAGGCGGCAAGGTGACACCCTCGTCTTCCGATTACGAGCGCGGCGAGACGGTCACGCTCTCTGCTACGCCCAACTATGGCTACAGCTTCAAGGAGTGGCAGGACAAGGAAGGAAAGGCACTCGCTACGGATAACCCATACCAGTATAAGGTGGAGGACAACACCACCGTTACTGCCGTTTACAACAAACTGACTACCTACACGCTGACCGTAGAGAAAGACGGCGACGGTGCCAAGTTTGGCGAGGTGAGCCTCGCGCCCGAACCCGTGGACGGCAAATACGTAGACGGAACGGTCGTTACCGTTACCGTGGTGCCCAACAAGGTTTCCTCGTTCCTCTACTGGGAAGACCAGACCAGCGAGAACAAGCGCATCATCACCGTGGATGCCGACAAGACGCTGAAGGCTACATTCGACGTGATTCCTTTCATCACCGGATGGAACTTCAACGAGAGCGAACCCCGCAACGCTCGCCCCGGCGACTTCTATGCCGAGAGCGACAATACGGGCTTTATAAGCCTCTACAACAGCGACGGCTCTATGAGCAGCTGGGGCGCAAGTGTCCGCAACTTTGAAGGCGGCAACTACTCTTGCATCCGCCGATACACGGGTTATGCCGACATGGCCAGCCCACGCAGCTTCGTGGCCAAGTTTAACGTTGGCCTGTACAAGAATATCTCTGTACACTTCCTCGCTGCCGCAGACAACGACTGCGTGCACAAGGTGCAGAAGGTGCAGTACTCTCTGGACGGTGTCAATTACACCGACCTCACTTCTTTCGAGATTACGGAACAGAAAAAATGGATAGAGCAGAACATCGCTTTGCCTGCCGACATTCCTGCCAACACGGCTGTGTATGTACGATGGATAGGCGACACCACCAGCGACCTGCTCG
>CAVKZC010000231.1:0-4904 GCA_963660455.1 Sphaerochaetaceae bacterium
AGAGGGGCACAAGCAGATAGTTGAGGAATCTGCCGATGATACTGCTCATGCCATAAATGGCGGTATCTTTTGCAAGTGATTTTAAACTGGCCATAATTTACCTTTAAAAGAAAATATAAGCGATTGCTATTGCTGCGATGACTCCCGCCAGGTCGGCGAGCAAGCCGCAGGTTACGGCGTGGCGGGTGTTCTTGATGCTCACGCTTCCGAAGTATACTGCCAAGATATAAAAAGTAGTGTCGGTGGAACCCTGAAAGATGCAACTCAGGCGACCCACGAACGAGTCGGGACCATAGTTCTTCATCGCCTCCAACATCATGCCACGGGCACCGCTTCCCGAGAGCGGTTTCATGATGGCGGTAGGCAAGGCACCCACGAAGTCGGCGTTCATGCCGCATTGCTCCACACTCCACGACACGCCCTTGATGAGCATGTCCATTGCTCCCGAGGCACGGAACACCCCGATGCCCACGAGTATCGCCACGAGGTAAGGGATAATCTTTACAGCCGTAGTAAAGCCCTCCTTCGCACCCTCGATGAAGGCATCATACACGTTCACCTTCTTCCAGACCCCGGCAAGGATGAAGCAGAGGATGATGCCCAGGAGAATCATGTTGGAAGCCACGGTGGTGATGGTATTCATCGTGTCCTTGTCCATCTGTCCGAATCCCCAGATGATGATACCCACGAAGGCACACATGCCGAGGAGTGTGGAGAGGAGGACGGGCTGCAGGATGTTGATGCGTTGCCAGAGCGAAGTGATGACGATACCAGCCAATGTTGCCACGGTTGTCGCCATGAGGATAGGAATAAAAACATCCGTAGGCTGTGCCGCCCTATATGAGGCACGGAAAGCAAGGATGGTGGTGGGGATGATGGTAAGTCCCGAGGTGTTGAGTACGAGGAACATGATCATCGGGTTGGTGGCGGTGTCCTTCTTCGTGTTGAGTTCCTGCATCTGCTGCATCGCTTTCAGACCCGTGGGAGTCGCCGCATTGTCGAGTCCCAGCATATTGGAGGCGATGTTCATGAAGATACTGCCCATCACGGGATGGTTCTTCGGGATGTCGGGGAAGAGCTTGGTGAAGACAGGACTGAGAGCCCTTGCCAGCACGTTCACCACGCCCGCCTTTTCGCCAATCTTCATGATGCCGAGCCAGAGGGCGAGTACGCCCGTCAGTCCGAGCGAAATCTCAAAGGCATTCTTGGAGGAGTCGAAGGTAGAGTCAACGATTTTCTGGAAGACGGTGGTGTCTCCCATCAAGAGTGCGATGACTGCGAAGACGAACGCAATCACGAAAAATGCTATCCAAATGTAGTTTAATACCATATCCTGTTTTGTGGCTTATCCGCCTTAAAAATGCGTTTCCATCTCGTCAAGAAGTTCCCGCAGTCTTTCTCCGTTTCTTATCTGTCGAGCATACTGTCGGGTGTGCTCCTGTATCTCCTTGAGCTTTTCTTGCGGCATGTTCTCGAGAGTTTTCGCCAGGTCGTGCAAGGAATCTACCGTTATACCTATTTTATGCTCTTCGACAAACCCTCTCAGTGAAGACTCTTTCCACAAAATGACAGGAATGCCCAAAGACAGGTAAAGCGAAATTTTGTGCGAGGCATTGTAACGGAGATAGTTTCCGTATACCCCATTGCAGGTTTCCAGACGGTCTCCGTCCCACACCAGTCCCCAGTTGCCTTCGATGCTTCCTGGATGGTCAGGGCTGAAAACACCCTTGTATTGCACATATTCATTTTGGGCAAAGTTGTCGAGTCCCTTTCCGTAGAGATTGAAACTCAAGTTGGTGCCGGCAATGTCAGTGAGATGGTTGACAAAAGGACTCTTTGCCAGGTTGCCGGCAAAAATGACCACAGGTTTTTCTGTTGAGGCTAACGAGTGGACAGCGTCGTCGGTAAGATATGGGAATAAATAAAGGAGTTTTATCTTGTCTTTGTCAATGCCTCGGCCCACCAGAAATTCCTTCATGGCAGGGGTATGGGCAATGATGCAGTGGCAACGGTTCAGCTGTTCCAGTTCGTCGGCATGCTCGTCGGGCTGGTCCAGGAAGCGGAACGAGTCCAAATCGTGAACAATGCAGTTTACGACAGCTCCACTTCCGAAAAGATTGTTGTAGAAGTCTTTCTTGTTCTTGTGTATCCAAGGGAACTGCAAGAAAACAACATTCGACTTCCTCAGTTTCCACCTCAGGCTCCATATATTGAAATGGCGCATAAACACACGCCATAAGCCAATGGGGGAATCGCTTCCAAAAACCATGGGCGTATATCCCTTCTCGCGTAGTAAGACGTTGACATCGCCTCTTGCTTTCACAATGGCGTGTACGGAGTCTTCCTCTATGGTCTGCAGGGAAATCTTCCTTCTTTTATTCATAGTTCAGAAAAAATAGTAAATGTTACGCCTTCTGCATGTCGTTCAGTTTCTTGTAGTAGCCGTCGAGCTTGAGGAGGCTGTCGTGTGTGCCGCTCTCTACGATCTTGCCTTCGTGGATGACGTGAATGACATCGGCACTCTTGATGGTGCTGAGGCGGTGGGCAATGGCAACGGTGGTGCGCGTCTTCATCAGTCTTTCCAGTGCGTCCTGTACCAGTCGTTCGCTCTCTGTGTCCAATGCCGAGGTAGCCTCGTCCAGGATGAGGATGGGCGGATTTTTGAGGATGGCACGGGCAATGCTTACACGCTGGCGCTGTCCGCCGGAGAGACGGCCGCCACGGTCGCCTATGCTCGTGTCGAACTGGTGCTCTGACTCCATGATGAAGTTGTAGGCATTGGCTATTTTTGCCGCTTCCTCCACCTGTTCTTTAGTGGCCTCGTTCACACCGAAGGCGATGTTGTTGTAGAAGGTGTCGTTGAAGAGAATGGCCTCCTGGTTGACATTGCCTATGAGCTGCCTGAGGTCGTGTATGCCGAGGTCCTTGACATTGATGCCGTCAATAAGCACCTCGCCCTCCTGCACGTCATAGTAACGCGGGATGAGGTCGACGAGTGTAGACTTGCCGCCTCCGCTCTGTCCTACCAGCGCCACGGTCTGTCCTTTCTTGATGACGAGGTTGATGTCTCTGAGAATCCAGCGCTGCTCGTACTTGAAAGATACATGGCGGAACTCTATCTCATGCTCGAAGGAGGCAATGTGCTTGGGGTGCTCTACCTCCTTGATGTTGTTCTCGGCATTCATGATCTTGTCGACACGCTCCATAGAGGCAAGACCCTTGGGGATGTTGTATCCGGCCTTGGAGAACTCTTTCAGCGGGTTGATGATGCTGTAAAGTATCACCATATAATATATAAAGGTAGGACCGGTGATGGTCATGTTGTTGAGTACGAGCACACCGCCAAACCACAGCACGATGACTATCAGTACAGTACCCAGGAACTCGCTCATGGGGTGGGCGAGCGTCTGGCGCATACCCACCTTGATGACCAGGTCGCGGTAGGCGTCGTTCACCCTGTGGAAACGCTGGTTCATCTTGCCTTCTGCACAGAAAGCCTTGATGATGCGTAGACCGCCCAATGTTTCCTCCACCTGGCTCATCGTGTCGCTCCAGAGATTTTGCGCTTCCAGGGAGTTCTGTTTCAGTTTCCTGCCCACAATGCCCATAAACCAACCCATGAAGGGAACGATGAGCAGGGTGAAGAGCGTGAGTTGCCAACTGATGACGAGCATCGTAGTGAAGTAGGCAATGATAAGGATGGGGTTCTTGAACAGCATGTCGAGAGAAGTCATGATAGAGTTCTCTATCTCGCCCACATCACCTGTCATGCGTGCAATGATGTCGCCCTTGCGCTCTTCGCTGAAGAACCCGAGCGGCAGAGACGTAATCTTCTGGTATACTGCATTGCGGATATCCCTCACGATGCCCGTGCGCATGGGTATCATGAATGCCGACGAAAGGAAGTAGGCACCCGTCTTCAGCAAAGTCATGAAGGCAAGGAAGAGGCCGATGACAAGGAGAGCCGTAGTGGCACTGTACTCTATGATGAATTCCTGTATGTAGTAATAGATGTTGTTGGTGGCAACCTCCTTGACGTTGTCCCAGCTCCAAGGCATCAGCTCGTTGACCCTGATGCCGCCGTCAACCTGGAAAAGGATTTGCAGGATGGGTATGAGGGCGGCAAACGAGAAAATGTTCAATATCGCAGAGAGGACATTGAAAACAATGGAGAGTGCCAGATACTTCTTGTAGGGCGGCACAAATCGTCTGAGTACTTGCAGGAATTCTTTCATATCGTGCAAAAATAGCTTTTTTCGGGAAAACCGCCAAATGTTTTATGGCTTTTCTCCGGTTTACTGTTGCTTTATCTTTTTATGGTGGGCTAAAGAAGCATCACGCTTTCACTTCTTCGCCGAAGAGGGTGGCCGATGTAGACCCGGTAATGCGCACCTTGACAAATTCGCCGATATGGTGGTTGCCTTTGTCCATGACGACGGCCTTGTTCTGTTCGGTGCGCCCCATCAGTTGTTCGCGGCTACGCTTGCTGAAGTTCTCGATGAGAATGGTGAATTCCTTTCCCTCGTCCTTTTTGTTCTGCAGAGCACTGATTTCGGTCTGCAGTTTGATAAGTTCGTTGAGCCTTGATATCTTCACCTCTTCGGGAACGTTGTCGGGCAGGTGCTTGGCAGCGTAGGTACCGGGGCGCTCGGAATACTTGAACATGAAGGCACTGTCGAATCCTACTTCTTTCACCAGGTCGAGTGTCAGCTGTTGGTCTTCTTCCTCCTCGTTGTGATACCCCACGAATATGTCGGTAGTGATGCCGCATCCGGGAATGATCCGCTTGATGGCAGCAACCTTTTCCAGATACTCCTCGCGGGTATACTTGCGGTTCATCAGTTTCAGAATCTTGTTGCTTCCGCTCTGTGCCGGGAAATGGATGTGGTTGCAGAGGTTGGGCT
>CAVKZC010000232.1:0-4723 GCA_963660455.1 Sphaerochaetaceae bacterium
ATCCAGAGCGACCTCATAGACCCCAACCTGCGCTTGGCCGACTTGATTACCACCCTGTATGAGAAGACCGGCAAGCAAGTGGTCGTACTCATCGACGAATACGATGCCCCTCTGCTGGACGTGGCACACGAGAAAGAGCAACTGGATGCGCTACGCAACATTATGCGTAACTTCTATAGCCCGTTGAAGGATTGTGAATTTAAGCTTCGCTTCGTCTTCCTCACAGGCATCACCAAGTTCTCCCAGCTCAGTATCTTCAGCGAACTTAACAACATCACCAACATTTCGATGAATGATGAGTATGCAGGCATCTGTGGCATTACCAAGGAAGAACTTTTGGAGAATATGTCGGAAGACATCGACATGCTTGCCAAGGCAAACGGCTTGTCAAGAGAAACGGCTATCGCCAAGCTCAAGGAGCATTATGACGGTTATCATTTTGCAGGCGTATCTCCTGACGTGTTCAATCCCTACAGCTTGCTCAACTGTTTCGCAGAACGAAAGTTTGGATCCTATTGGTTCAGTTCAGGCACACCTACATACCTTATTAATATGATGCGCAAGCATGGCGCTGTGCCTACCGACATCACCCGCGTGGAGGCAGACGAAAGCGAGTTCGACGCTCCCACAGAGAACATGACCACCATCATGCCCTTGCTCTACCAGAGTGGTTACATCACCATCAAGGACTATAACAGGGACTACGACTATTACATCCTCGACGTTCCCAACAAGGAGGTGAAGGTGGGTCTGACCAAGGCGCTCATTCCGTCATACGTCACCCCAAATACGCTTGCCACCACCAACACGGCACGCCGCATCGCCCAGGCCCTCGACAAGCAGGACATGGATGGAGCCTTGCATCTGCTACAGGATTTCCTCGGCACCGTTCCCTACTGCAACGTCAAGAACTACGAGGGCCATTACCAGCAGATGCTCTTCGTCATCTTCTCTCTCCTCACCGACTACCTGGTGGACGTGGAGGTGCATACTCCCAAGGGAAGAGTAGATATCGTGCTGCTCACCAAGACCGACCTCTACATCATCGAATTGAAACTCAACAAGGATGCACAGGCGGCCATGCAGCAAATCGACCTCAAGAACTACCGTCAGCGGTTTGCCCTGAGTGGCAAGCCCATCACGAAGGTAGGCATCAACTTCGATTCCACCGTGGGGAATATAAAAGGCTGGGTGATAGAAGGATAAGTGAAGTTTTTTCCGTCATGTTAAAATACCATATCCAAACTTTTTGTATTTTTGCACGTCATTCGTAGAGTAAATACGGAAGACAAATCATACAATCATACAAAAAATAGAATACGCAAATGGTCAACTGCCAAATAAAAAGAGACGGAAAGATAGAAGAAAACGTGAGGCAAGACGGACTTGCCTTCTTCGACAACCATGGGATGGAACGAAGCAACCACATCGACTCGGATGTTATGGAAGTTTCGCTCAAGGAGTGGCATTATGAAAAGTTTGGCATTATGAACCAACACTACCTTGGCAAGGAGAACAACATTCAGTTTATCGCACAGCATGAGGTTCTTCCAGCTTTGCTATTCTCCATGACAACCTTTGGCGAAGGCATGAAGGAAATATATGGCAAGCATGGCACAAAAAAGGAAATGATGTGGAACACGGGCGAAGCCAGCCTCTGTTTTCTGAACGGCGAGGGTGGTGCCAACACCCACTTGAACCGTGATGCCCAGCTTGACATCTTCAACGTGGTCATCCCACAGCAGTTTATCGAAGAAATTATCGAGCGCAACCCTGATGTTTTTGATTCATTCTATCCCTTTACCAACCCATCCTTTGACATCCAGACCATCATCAAGGACAACCAATCGGCAGAGACTACTGTCATCAAGGCGGCACGAGACATTCAGCGCTCACGGTTGTTAGGCAACCAAGCCGCCAAGTACATAGAGACAAAAATCATCGACTGTCTCTCAGGCTTTCTCATGCCAGCCAGCCTATTGCCTGCCACACGCTCCCTAAGCATGCGCATCCGTGACAAAATGCACGATGCCAAGGACATCATCCTCGTTCACTATCAAGACATGCCTTCGCTGCACAAACTTGCCACAATGGTAGGAACCAACGAATGTACATTGAAGAAAGCCTTCAAGCAGGAGTTTGGCACCACTGTATTCCAATATCTCTACGACTTTCGTATGTCTCTTGCCACCCATTATCTCCTCGATACCTCCCTGTCCATCTTCGACATCGGAATGAGGCTGGGCTACGACTATCAGAGTCATTTCTGCACAGCATTCAAAAGAAAGTATGGCGTAAGTCCAATGGAGTATCGACAGAGAAGGGGCAACGCCGGGTAAATATAGAAAGGCAACGTCCAGCTCTATTTGAGATGGCCATTGCCTTTGTCTATATCTTTGTTGTTTTACTCCACCCTCTTCCTCTGCTTGCTCTCGCCATTTCCTCCCTTGTACTTATCCTTCGCTATGTTAAACTTATAGACAGCTGTCAATTCCAAGCGGGTGTAGTACTTACTCTCCTGATAGAGATTGCGGCTGCTGTAGATGGTTACAGCCTGATGATGTGAATGTAAGAGATTGCCAGCCTGAAGCGAGAGCTCAAGACGGTCTTTGAAGAGCGTCTTTTGCAAGAATGCGTTCACGGAGAATATCGCATTGTGGATGCGATACGTGGAATAGTCACCACCAGTCTGGCTATGGAAGTCGAGCCCCACCCGCCAATTATGTGGCAAGATGAAAAGGTTGTTCCAAACGAAATTGAACAGAGGGCGATTCAATGTCAACTTGCTCCCATTCACACCCATTCCCTCATAGTCCTGAAGGCAACAAACTACTCCCCATGTTGGATGCCAGACCTCCAAGAGTGTAGGCTGGGCAAACGCCTGGAATACATACCGATGGAAGGTAGGCATATTGTTGGGATGAATGAGCGTCACCAATCTGTCATCCTCCGAGTAACTGATGTTCTCGAAAGCGATATCATCCACAATACGGCTATAGATGGCTTGTCCCCAAATCCATTTCCAAGAGGCACCCAGAGTGAGGTCGTAACTATAGGTTGGCCTCAGCTTTGAATTGCCGCCTTGATACGAGTAACTATTGACATAGATGGTATTATCGGAGAGATTGGCAAATGATGGACGGGTGATATCAACGCCATAGTTGGCGCTCAACTGCACTTTGCCCACTGGCAAACTGAGTCCAACGGAAGGGAACCAGTCGGCATTGTCTCTATCCATCGAGTGTCTGCCCATCTCATAAAAGTCGCTCACCATATTCTCATATCTCATTCCAGCCTGCAATCGCAATTTGTCCCAAAATATACGCCGATACTCCACAAAGCCGCTCCAGATTTCCTCTTTCACCTTTGTGTCACCGTCCTTGGCGGCAGGATTGATGTTCAGCTCCGTGCGATGTGTGTTGCTGTATTCACCTCCAAAGCCAAGGGCTCCTCCAAAGAGCGGATGCTCGATGACCAACTTAGCCGTATATAATCGATTGGCACTATGGCTGAAAGCCGTATTGACTTTATCTTCTTCCTCCGTAATGGTGGCGCTTTTCGCATCACTCCAGAAGCCATCGAGGTTGAAGTCTATCTGCCACTGCTTCATTTTGCCACTGTAATATATATTAGCTTGATGATTATAATAAGGTGTACGGATATCGAGATGAGAAATTGTGTTCTGCAAAAAAGCCCCATCGTAGGTGAAAAGCGACGGCAAGTCGGTATGAGTCTTGGCGTATGGCTCACGGAAATAACGATACTGGGCACCTACCGACTGGTCTTCTCCTAAGGTACAGTTCACTCTCAACCCTGGGCTGAAGGAACGCTCATGTGTATGGTTACTCATTCGGTCGATGATTTGCTGCAAGAGTTTGCCTTCCGAATAGGTCTCGATGCGCTCGTAGGCACTTGCCCCCTCGTTCTTTGTCTCTCCAGTGACAGAGGCAGAAACATCCAGTCCGCCATGGCGATAGTTGACATCCAACTGTTCCCTGGCTCCCCAACCCACATCATGATTGGCCTTAATTTCCTCTCGGAATCCCCAACCCTCGCCCTGCGGACGCTTGGTTTTGATACGAATCACAGCCTTGGTACTTGCGGCATAGCGAGCACCGGGATTGCTGATGATTTCTACATTGATTACTTGGTCGGAAGGAATGCGGTCGAGTTCCTTCATGTCATAGACCTTCCGATTGTTGACATACACTTCGGCTGCGCCTCTGCCATATACTTCGATGGCATCGTCAGTTTTCTCAATACTCGGCAAACGGCGGAGCAAGTCTTTCGAGTTACCCACTTTCTCCAGTTCGCTGCCAGCTATGACAACCATCATCCCATTGGCATTGTTGCGAATCTTAGGCAAGTTGCTCTTTACCACAACCTCATCCAAGTGTTGAGTTTCTTCCAGTTTTGACTGTTTGATGCTGTCCGCGTCAGTCTGCGCTTTGAGCGTAGATGACACAAGTAGTCCAAATGTCATGAATGCAATTTTCTTCATTGTTATTCTCCTTGTTATTATTATCTGGCTGCAAAAGTAGTGATAAATGGCAACATGCTTTTTAATATCACGGAATAAGGAAAGCAACCATTAAAATTACGAATAAATATCATTTTCCAATTCAAAACTCTCTCACACTCAATTATATTTATTACTTTTACAGCAAAAAGCAAGAAGACTATGGCACTGAAGTTATATCCCATCGGAATACAGACATTCGAG
>CAVKZC010000233.1:0-4723 GCA_963660455.1 Sphaerochaetaceae bacterium
GAATATTGATGGTAAGATAACCAACGAATCACTATTGTTACGTTATCTTGTTGCTGCAGACCCTTTTGATGATCCAAAGTGCCAAACTTGTTTCTTGTTGCCGGTTTGTGGAGGTGGTTGCCCATATTCAAGAATTAAAAACGAGTTTGAAAGCACTAAAATAAATACTTGTTTGTTTATGAAAGACCACATACAAGAATACCTACAAGCACATATAGAATACAAAAACAAGACAAATTAGAACAATAAATGAGAGACATAATCAGAATTATCCTCCTTTCTTTTTTTACCACTCTTACAGCTGTAGCAAATGACAGGGATAGCATATACTTGGAAGGAAAGGTCTTGGAGACAATATCACATACAGATGTGGCAGGAGCATTCGTGGAAGTGCTTGACGGAAAAGACAGTACGTTAATAAACTCACAGATAGCGAACATTCAATATGGAACTTCTGGCAATCAGAAAAATGTGTCCATATATCAAATAAAAATTCCCCGCAAAACCGGAAAACTGATACTGCGTGTTTCAAAGGAAGAATATGAAACAGCCTATGTCGACTTCTTGGTAAATAACATACAAAAGAGAGCCTATAAGCAGGAAGTCCCTCCAATATTCTTGTCACGCATGAAATCGGTAGGTCTTGAAGATGTTGTAGTGAAGGCTACTAAAGTCAAGTTTTACAGCAAGGGGGACACTCTAGTCTATAACGCCGATGCCTTCCAATTGGCTGAAGGTTCTATGCTTGATGCCCTAATCCGACAACTGCCTGGCGCTGAATTACGCAAGAACGGGCAAATATACATTAATGGCCGATATGTGGACAATCTGCTGCTAAACGGAAAAGAATTCTTCAAGGGCAACAACAGCGTTATGCTGGAGAATTTACCCAACTATATGATTGGTAACATTCAAGTATACGACAAATTAGGTGACAAAAGTCATTTTGCCGGTATTGAGATGGCTGATGACAAGCAGTATGTATTGGATGTAAAATTGAAAAAGAAATATTCTATAGGCTTGTTGGGCAATGTGGAGATAGGCGGCGGCACTAAAGAACGCTACTTGGGAAGACTGTTTGCTTTGCGCTTTACAGACCATTCCCGCTTATCGGTTTATGGCAACATAAATAATCTGAACGACAACCGTAAGCCGGGCGAAAATGACAACTGGAAGCCTTCCGACTTGTTGGGCGGATTAAGCGTGCAGCAGATAGGGGGCTTGGACTATAATATCGACAGCCGTAACGGTGATTATTCCTTGAACGGAAATGTACAGGTAGAACATAAAAACACGACAACGGCAACAAACACGACCCAGAAGAATTTCCTCTCAGAAGGAAACACTTATGACCGTATACTTGATGCAAGTAAAGAAAAGGAGTTTCAGCTGTCTACTAACCACCGGTTGTATTTCGAATTTTCACGTATCAACTTGGAATTATTGCCCTCGGTGAAGTACCGTAAATATGACGACGGGACAAGCCATTCGTCCTTAACATCATTGAAGGATTTTGACGGTTTTAGCAAAAACACATTGGACAGTCTGTTTGCTCCCAATATGGGGAAAACATATATAAGTGAACTGTTGAACCGCAACTTGCAATCTCTCCTAAGGAATGGTTCTACCTTGGAAACGAAGTTGGAGGCCAACTCAATAGTAAAATTAAAAAATTCTCCAGACAACATCTCATTTCATATAGAAGCAAACTATAATAATGAAAGCGAAAAGCAGTATGAACATAATCTGATAGAGTATTACGGTCACGGAGAAAAAAAATCGGGTGACTTTATGAACCGTTACTTTGACAAGACACCCAACTGCGGATACACCCTGTTGGGGAAGGTAACGTATACATATCCACTGCACAAAGGTTATACTTTGTACATGAGTTATCAGTATGACAAAAATTACAAGTACAGCAACGCTTCCCTTTTCCGCCTGGACGAACTGGACGGTTGGGGAACTGACTCACAAATGCAGCTTGGCGAACTTCCGTCATTAGAGGCTTATTTGGTGACAAAAGACTCATATAATAGTTTTGACAGCAAACTATACACGGACAACCATACGGTAGAGCCTTTGCTGAATTGGCAAAAGAATACGTCCAAAGGAAAATGGTCTGGCCAGATAGCTATACCTGTAAAATACCAATACAGAAAAATAAAATATTTAAGGGGAGATGTTGACACTACTTTCTGCAAACAAACTGCATTGATAAACATTCATAGCACATACATCCGTTGGAAGAGCAAGGACAATATGACCGATTTTACGTTGTCGTATGATTTGACAGCCAAATCTCCAGACATGAATATGTTCTTGAACATACATGACACAACTGATCCTCTGAATATAACTCTCGGAAATTCAGAACTGAGCAACACTTATAGACACGAAATAAGAAGCTCTTTTTCCAAAATTATTCCCCAAAAACAAATCATGCTGGGATTAGAGGGTAATTACAAGATTTCGACTAACGAGATTTCTATGGGCTGCACTTATGACAAAAACAGCGGAGTACGCCAGTATCGTCCCAGTAATGTCAATGGTAATTGGCAGGGAAATCTCACTGCAGCCTTTATTGCTCCTATAGACAAAAAGAAAAGTTTGACGCTGACTGCTATGATGGGGCCTAACTTCCGTCAAAGTGTGGACTTGACGGGATTGTCCAGTATGACGACCTATAGAAGTGTGGTAAAGACACTTGGCTTTGACGAACGTATAGAATTGCGATGGAAGATAGGTACCGCTTTACTGTCGTTCAAGTCTACAGGCGCTTGGGGACATGTGTCTGGCAATATGGCCGATTTTCATAATTTTTCCACCATTGACATAAACAACGGTATTATAGCACAATTGTCTTTGCCATGGAATATAAAACTGAACACAGATATTACATTATACACTCGTAGAGGGTATGTAGACCAAGAGATGAACAGCGACGATTGGGTATGGAATGCCCGTCTTTCCCGCTCATTCTTTAAGGGAAATATAGTTGCTATGCTGGACGGTTTTGATATTTTGGGAAAATTAAGCAACGTAACTAAAATCATGAATGCCCAGGCTATGACCGAGAAATATACTAATGTGATTCCACGCTACATGATGTTTCATCTCGTATACAAGTTTAGAAAAACGCCTTCAAAAAAATAAAAACCTGTCGCAAAGTTACAAAAAACTTGAGATTGCGACAACTTTTGTACAAGAAACCTGTCGCAATCTCACTTTTTTCTTGAGATTGCGACAGGTTTTACGTTGACAGACCTCAGTTCTGTCTATATTCTTTACGTGATTGTCATAATGAAATGTGAGGTCAATTGTTACTTTTCTTGGATAATGTTTGGATAATTCGCCAGTTAGTCGTACATTTGCAAGTGAATAGGTGCGCCATGTGCGTGCCCGAAAGAAATTTTAGTGGTATTGCGTTTGCAATTTGTTCGGATGTCTTGAAAGCCTGAGAAACTTCCATGTGTCTATATCTGAATAAGTCGTGAATGCCTGCGCTATGCGTGGGCTTGACTTATCTCATAGACAGGGTTTTCTCAGGGCCTCAAGACAGGATAAGCGCAAGCTCGCGCTTTTCTTTGTCTTGACCCCTGTACGAATTCCCTTTCCGTCAAGTTTGTTTTCGCTAAGTTTTTTTATTCTTATGGTAGATCAGATTTCGCGCGTTGCCAGAGGCAATGCGGAACCTGCCCGTATGGGTGCGCCCCGTATGAGCAGCCTTGACGTCATGAAATGCTTTGCAGCGTTTTGTGTAGTGTGGATTCATTATGGTATCAGCGTGTTAGGTCCGGTAACAAGATGTGCCGTACCTCTCTTCTTTATCATCACAGGATACTATTACCCGATGATGATAAAGAAAGGGAACTTTTGGCGGCATGTCCGAAAACTTTTGGTAATGGTATTATGTGCCTCGGCATTGTATGGAGTGTGGACATTGCAACGCGAGATAAGACATGATACTTTGGGAGAATGGATAGACAATACATTTACTTTTCGCACAATAATAATACGGGCAATAATCAATAATAAAGATTTGTTTGCCCAACATTTATGGTACTTCTGGGCGGTTTTGTACGACTTGGTGATTTTCTATTTTGCAGACAAGTGGAAGTTAGGCAAATGGTTACGGTATGCAGCGTTCCTATTGCTATTCATATTTCTTATGACCAACTTTACTCCTTGGAACATCAGGCTCCGCAATTATCTGTTCTTTGGGTTGCCGTGTATGATGATAGGTAGGATGATAAGCGAGAAGAAAGATGCCGTCTTCTCTTTTTTAGGGAAGAAAAAGTATTTTCGCTTATACACTTGTGCATTCTTTCTCTTAGTGTGCGCTGAGTTTGCGATGTTTTACGTTCTCTTTGGCTATCAGGTAAGGGAGATGTATTTCTTCACTCTGCCCTTGCTCCTTCCTATATTTTACTGGGCCTTGCGCAACCCTACCTTTGGCGAAGGCTCGGTTTGGGCAACCATCGGCAGAAAGTATTCTGCCTACATCTACATACTGCACGTTCTTGCTGCCGATTTGTTTTCACATATTTTGGAGAGAAATGTCCCCTTGCCAGTGAAAGTCATCTATCCCTTCCTTGTGTTCGGGATAAGCCTGTGCATGGCGTGGGCGTATGTCAAAATTAAAAAGAAAGTAGGTTTATTTATAGGAAATGCATAGGTTTTATTTCTAAAAACAGCGCAAACACGCCATTTTTAGAAATAA
>CAVKZC010000234.1:0-4693 GCA_963660455.1 Sphaerochaetaceae bacterium
TTACAGGGCGCACGTTAACCCCTTGTATACCCAGGGCGTTGCCCTGGGCTAGGCGCAGGTTGCCCTTTCAGGGCGCTGTCCCTTAACTTCCCTCTAAATTCCCTTAACTTCTTTAACTTCCTACACTTCAGAAAACTGTGGTTTTTATTATTCTTAACAGCCCGAACGTGTCATCCTAACGATATTTTTATTACTTTTGCATCATCGGTAGCCTTTCACCCTGCCGGCTGCCGGTGAAGCGCAGCAGTATCTGCGCCGGAAGAAAAACATTATCAACTATAAAAAATACATTATGAAACCTACATTATTGCTCTTGGCGGCCGGAATGGGAAGCCGCTACGGTGGACTGAAACAGCTTGACGGACTGGGTCCCAACGGCGAGACCATCATGGACTATAGTATCTACGATGCCATCCAGGCCGGATTCGGAAAGATCGTGTTTGTCATCCGTAAGGACTTCGAAGACCAGTTCCGCGAGAAGATCCTCTCCAAGTATGAGGGGCATGTGCCTGTGGAACTCTGTTTCCAGTCGCTCGATGCACTGCCCGAAGGATTCGCTGTGCCCGAAGGCCGCGAGAAGCCATGGGGCACCAACCATGCCGTGCTCATGGCCAAGGACATCATCAAGGAGCCTTTCTGCGTCATCAACTGCGACGACTTCTACAACCGCGACTGCTTCAAGGTCATCGGCAAGTTCCTCGCCGACTTGCCCGAGGGCAGCACAGGCAAGTATGCCATGGTGGGCTTCCGCGTAGGCAACACGCTGAGCGACAACGGTACCGTGGCACGCGGCATCTGCTCCAAGGATGCTGCCGGCAACCTTACCACCGTGGTGGAGCGTACCGAGATCATGAGGGTAGACGGCAAGGTGTCGTACAAGGACGAGGACGGCAAGTGGGTGGCCGTAGAGGACAACACACCTGTATCCATGAACGTATGGGGCTTTACGCCCGATTACTTCGCACACAGCGAGGCTTACTTCAAGGAGTTCCTCAGCGACCCCAAGAATATCGAGAACCTGAAGGCTGAGTTCTTCATCCCGCTGATGGTCAACAAACTCATCAACGAGGGCACTGCCACCGTACAGGTGCTTGACACCACCAGCAAGTGGTTTGGCGTGACATACGCTGCCGACCGTCCTTCGGTGGTGGAGCGCATCCAGGGGCTTGTAGACGACGGTACTTACCCCGACAGGCTCTTCTAAGAGATGGACATCAACATCATGAACGAACAGGAAGCCGCTACCCTCCAGGAGTTGATAGCGGCTTCTCAGCATATTGTGATCTGCTGCCACAGGTCGCCCGACGGCGATGCCATGGGCTCTTCGCTTGCTTGGCAGCGTTATCTCCTCTCGCTCGGCAAGGATGCCGTAGTATGTGTGCCCGACCAGTTTCCCGACTTCCTGCAGTGGTTGCCCGGTACCAGTAACATCGTGCGCTATGACAAGCATCCCGACCGCGCCTGTCAGCTCTTCCATGAGGCAGACCTCGTGTACTGCCTCGACTTCAATGCTCCGGGCCGCCTCGACGAAATGGAGCACCTGCTTACAGAATGCAAGGCACCCAAGGTGATGCTCGACCATCATCTCTCACCAGCGCTCGACGCTGTGGTGGCTGTGTCGCAACCCCAGTTGTGCAGTGCCAGTGAGGTGGTGTTCCGCGTGGTGTGGCAGTTGGGCGGCTTCGAACAGATGGACCGCTTGTGGGCTATCTGCGTCTATTGCGGCATGATGACAGATACCGGCGGGTTTACCTACAACTCGTCTTATCCGGAAATCTACTTCATCATAGGCCAGCTCCTTACCAAGGGCTTCGACAAGGACAAGATCTACCGCAACGTGTTCAACAACTACAGTGCCTCGGCACTGCGGCTCAGGGGCTATATCATGAGTGAGTGCCTGCGTGTGCACGACCGCCTCCATGCCTCCTACTACTGCGTTACGCGCGACCTCATGAAGAGCCATGGCTTCAAGAAGGGCGACCTCGAAGGACTTGTCAACGAACCGCTGCGCATCAAGGGGCACCGCCTCTCCATCTCCTTGCGCGAGGACACGGAGCGTGACAACTTCATACTGGTGAGCCTCAGGTCGGTAGACGACTTCCCCTGCAACAAGATGGCGGAGCAGTTCTTCAACGGCGGAGGCCATAAGAATGCCTCCGGCGGCAAACTTTTCTGCAGCATGGCAGAGGCAGAGCAGGTGGCAAACCGTGCCATCGAGGCTTTTGCCTCCATGCTGGCATAATGTGGCTGCCGGGTGGCAAAGTGAAAAGAAGTGATAAAGAATAATAAAAAACGGGTGACTGCACGGGCGGTCTCTCGTTTTTTTTGTACCTTTGTCCGCAATATCGGCCTATAGGCACGTGTGCAGAGTCCGTCCCTCGGCACTCTTGGCGCACGCAGAGGCCAAGTAAAGCATAAAAAGAAAAACGGAATAATGAAGAAACTATTATTGGCAGTGGTGGCAGTGATGGCCCTTGCAGGCTTCGGAAGCTGCAATGACAGCGAGACCTACGCCGACCAGCGCAACCGCGAGTTGGACTCCATCAACGCTTTCCTCAGCAACGAACACGTGACGGTCATCAGCGAGTCTGAGTTCAAGACACGTTTCGAGGCCCGCAAAACAGACAAGAGCGTTGTGCTCACCGATACCACTGCAGGCAAGAACGAGTATGTGCTCTTCGAGAGCAACGGTATCTATATGCAGGTCATCAACGACGGTTGCGGCGACTACATCAAGCAGGGCACCAGCAAGAACGTGTACTGCCGCTTCAGGGAGTACTGCATCTCGTCACGTGCAGCCATCACGGGTGTAGGCTATACGCTCAGCAACATCGCCACCGACTATGGCTACTATCTTGACGAAATCAACGTGTACAACACTTCGGGCACGTTCACAGGCTCCTTTGTAGACACTTCCCGCAGTCTGCTGGCTACATGGTACAACTCGTCTACGTCCGGCTCCGTCAGTGCCACCGTGCCTTCGGGATGGTTGGTTCCCTTTACGTGGATAAAGGTGGGCCGCCTGATAAACGAGGATGACGAACTGGCTCACGTGCGCCTGCTCATACCCCACAGCTACGGCACGACGGCTGCCTCGTCCAATGTCTATGCCTATCTCTACGACATCACGTTCCAGCAAGCCCGCTGATGACGAGTCGTAGAATAGGCTGACAAAACAAAAAACTGATTAAATCCTTATATTATGACACTTATCAAATCCATATCCGGTATCCGCGGAACAGTGGGCGGACCGGTGGGCGATACGCTCAATCCGCTCGATATCGTTAAGTTCACGTCGGCTTATGCCACCTTCATACGCCGTAGCGGTCAGTCGGCCAGCAATACCATCGTGGTGGGGCGCGACGCGCGCATCTCCGGCGAGATGGTGAAGAACGTGGTGTGCGGTACCCTGATGGGCATGGGTTATGATGTGCTCAATATCGGCCTTGCCACTACGCCGACCACCGAACTGGCTGTCACGATGAGTGGAGCAGCCGGCGGCATCATCATCACTGCTTCGCACAATCCGCGCCAGTGGAATGCACTCAAACTGCTCAACGAGAAGGGTGAGTTCCTTACCAAGGACAACGGCAATGAGGTGCTCGACATCGCCGAGAAGGAAGATTTTACTTATGCGGATGTTGACCATCTGGGCAAGTATACCGAGGACAATACCTTCGACCAGCGTCACATTGATGCTGTCCTGGCACTGAAACTGGTAGATGTGGAGGCCATCAAGAAGGCACACTTCAAGGTGTGTGTCGACTCCATCAACTCGGTGGGAGGTGTCATCCTTCCCCGTCTGCTCGATGCTCTCGGCGTGGAGCATACTTTCCTCAACGGAGAGGCCAACGGTGACTTTGCCCACAATCCCGAACCGTTGGAGAAGAACCTGGGCGGCATCATGGACGAACTGAAGAAGGGCGGCTACGACATGGGTATCGTCGTTGACCCTGATGTGGACCGCCTGGCTTTCATCTGCGAGGACGGCAAGATGTTCGGCGAGGAATATACCCTGGTGAGCGTGGCGGACTATGTGCTCGCCCATACTCCCGGCAACACGGTGAGCAACCTTTCCTCTACACGTGCCCTGCGCGACGTGACGGAGAAGCACGGCGGCAAGTATACCGCTGCTGCCGTGGGCGAGGTGAATGTAACGACCAAGATGAAGGACGTGCATGCCGTCATTGGCGGCGAGGGCAACGGCGGTGTCATCTATCCCGAGAGCCACTACGGACGTGATGCCCTTGTGGGTATCGCCCTCTTCCTGAGCAGTCTGGCTCACAAGGGATGCAAGGTGAGCGAACTGCGTGCTTCCTTCCCCAACTATTTCATAGCCAAGAACCGCATCGACCTTACGCCGTCTACCGACGTCGATGCCATCCTCGTAAAGGTGAAGGAGATGTACGGACAGGAGAAGGATGTGCAGGTAACGGACATCGACGGCGTGAAGCTCGACTTCCCCGACAAGTGGGTACACCTGCGCAAGAGCAATACCGAGCCTATCATCCGTGTGTACAGTGAGGCTTCCACCATGTACGAGGCGGATGCCCTCGGCAAGAAACTCATGCAGGTGGTTTACGACATGCAGTAACAAACAGGTTTTTACCATACAGCAAAAGGGTGCGCCATGAGGTGCACCCTTTTGCGTGTGGTAAAATCGTTAGTCATCTATTGTCTGTTCTTGCTTTTT
>CAVKZC010000235.1:0-4618 GCA_963660455.1 Sphaerochaetaceae bacterium
TCTCGCCCGTGCCCTGCAGGTCGGGCATCTCTTGTTTGATGTACCTTGCCATAGTCTTTGTCTTTCTATAAAGTTCGATGAATACGACAGCAAAGTTACAAAGACTTAAGGACAAAACCAAATGAAGCCTACTACCTTTTACTAAATACAACCTATATTTACGTAAATATAACTTATATTTAGCTTCGCCTAACTTATATTTAGCTAAATAAAGCTTAGGCGAAGTAGTTGGCAATAGGTTTCTACAGGTTTTATTGTAGGGCGTTATTGATTTTGTATTAGGGCGATATTGGTTTTATGCCATGCCGCCATTGTTTTGTGACAAGACAGCACAACAGATATCAAGCAAAGATATTGCCTCCCAACAACCTTATTTTCAAATAAAAGTAGTATATTTGCACCATCATTCATAAAAGGCTAAAATTATGACGACAGACATAAGCGAAAGAAGACTTCCTGTAGGCATACAATCCTTCGAAAAGATAAGAAAAGAAGGGTATTTGTATGTTGACAAGACCGACTTGATTTGGAACCTTGTCAACAGTGGTAAGACATATAATTACCTGAGCCGCCCGCGCCGCTTCGGCAAGTCGGTGCTTGTCGATACTCTCCAGGCTTATTTCGAAGGCAAGAAGGAGCTGTTCGAAGGACTGAAGATCATGGACTTGGAGAAGGAATGGGTAAAGCGCCCCGTCATCCGACTAGACATGAGCCGTGGAGGAGACACTGCCGAAGACCTCTGTTCCTACTTGAACAAGGCTTTCAAGAAATACGAGAAACTATATGGCGTAGAAGTCGATCCACAAGACTCCCTCGCCAACCGATTTGATGCCATCATAGAGACGGCTTACGAACAGACCGGCCAGCAAGTCGCCATCCTCATCGACGAGTATGACTCGCCTTTGCAGCACTCATGGAAGACACCCAACCATGAAGCATGCACCGCCGTCTACCGCAACGTGTTCGCCATTCTCAAGGCTGACGACGAATACGAGAAGTTCGTCTTCATCACGGGCATCACGAAGTTTACACAATTATCCCTCTTCTCTGTGCTCAACAACCTGAGCAACATCAGCTTTGACGGTCTCTATGCCCCCATCTGTGGCATCACGAAACAAGAGATTACCGACAATTTCATGCCCGAGATCAAGGCAATGGGTGAAGCAAACGGATGGACCGCGGAAGAAACAGTCTATCAGTTGAAGGCAAACTACGATGGCTATCATTTCAGCCGCCACAACATGGTGGATGTATTCAATCCGTTCAGCCTCATCAATGCCCTGGCCGACAGAGAAACAAAGAACTATTGGGCGTCGTCGGGTGCCACCTCCCTACTCCCCAAGTTTGTGGATGACATGGAGATACGCCTGAAGGACTTCGACCATTGCTCCCTATTGGGTTTCATTGCCGAGACATCCGACGTGACGGGCGGAGGAGCGGAGCTGTTCCTATATCAGTCGGGCTATCTCACCATCAAGGACTATCAGTCGGGTATATACCTTTTGGGAATCCCCAACCACGAGATTCGCCAGGCGCTCTACGAAATCGTACTGCCTACACTCACATTGAGAAAAGGCGCAGACATCCAGTCTGTCCAGGCTAACCTGTTCCTATCCCTACAACTCGGCAAACTCCCTGAGGCCAAGAAATGTCTGAAGGCATTAATCGCCGATGTGCCCTACAGCAATAAGAAACTCGCTTCGATGGATATGGAGGAGCGTTACCGCCTCGTCATGAGTACGATATTCAATGCCATCGGTTGCAGAGTGGAGGTGGAGAAGATGATTGCCACGGGCAGGATAGACATGGTGGTGGGAGTGACTCACTATATCTATGTACTGGAACTGAAGCTATCCAACAACGGTGGTCTCACTGCTGCCGAGCAGCAAATCAAGGCCAAGCAATACGCCGAACCTTTCAAGGCCGACAAGCGCAAGGTCATCGCCCTCGCCGTAGAACTGGACGAGCAAGGCAAGGGGCTCATCGACTGGAAAGAAGTGGAAGCACAAGGAATATAAATCAATAAAAACCAAAGGAATATGATACTTTCAACAACACCGACCATAGAAGGTCACCCCATCAGAGAATACCGCGGCATCGTGACCGGCGAGACCATCATCGGCGCCAACATCGTAAAGGACTTCCTGGCCGGCATACGCGACTTCATAGGCGGACGGAGCGGTTCGTACGAGAGTGTGCTGCGCGAAGCCAAGGACACGGCACTGCGCGAGATGAACGAACGCGCCGCAGCACTGGGCTGCAACGCCATCGTAGGGATAGACCTCGACTACGAGACCGTGGGCAGCAGCGGCAGCATGCTGATGGTGACGTGCAGCGGTACGGCCGTTGTCGTGTAATATACAACACACAAACGTCACTTTCCGCGAAAAATCTTGCATCTTTCGAAGAAAAGCATTACCTTTGCACAAATTATCTGCCCACGCCACCTATTATATTATTATATAGGAGCAGGGCATAAACGTAACAGAAAAAAGAAACGATGAAATACGCTTTGATTACAGGAGCCTCACGCGGCATAGGCAAGGCCGTGGCTCTGCGACTGGGCAGCAAGGGATACTGCGTGCTCATCAACTACCTGAGCAACGAGGCTTGTGCCAACGCTGTGAAGGAAGAGATAGAACAGAACGGCGGCAATGCCGAGCTGATGCAGTTTGATGCCTCCAAACCCAAGGAGATAGAACAGGCCATAGACCGCTGGGAGGCAGCGCATCCCGGAGAATGGATTTCGGTACTGGTGAACAACGCCGGCATACGCCGCGACAACGTGATGTTCATGATGCCGGAAGAGGACTGGCACCAGGTACTGGACACCAACCTGAACGGTTTCTTCTACACCACACGCCGCCTGCTGAAGCACATGATGCCGCGCAAGCACGGAGGAAGGGTTATCAACATGGCTTCGCTCTCCGGTCTGAAGGGACTGCCCGGACAGGTAAACTACAGTGCGGCGAAGGCTGCCCTCATAGGTGCCACCAAGGCCCTGGCACAGGAAGTGGCTGCGCGCAACATCACCGTGAACGCCGTAGCCCCCGGATTCATCGAGACAGACATGACCAAGGACCTGCCGCAGGACGACCTGAAGAAGATGGTGCCGGCAGGACGGTTCGGCACACCCGAAGAGGTGGCTGCACTCGTGGACTTCCTCGCATCGGACGAGGCCGCATACATCACGGGCGAGGTAATAAGCATCAACGGCGGTCTGTACACATAAACATCACGCACACATGGAAAGAAGAGTAGTCATTACCGGCATGGGTATCTGGTCGTGCCTCGGCACAGACCTTGATACCGTCAAGGAATCACTATACAACGGGAAGTCGGGCATCGGCATACAGCCCGAGCGTCTGGAATACGGTTACCGGTCGGCACTGACCGGCATCGTGGAGGAGCCCAAGATCACCAAGCAGATGCTGGACCGCCACACCCGTGCAGGCATGTCGGAAGAGGCACGCTACGCATACATGTCGAGCCTGCAGGCTTTCGCCCAGGCAGGCATCACGGACGAATACCTGCTGCAGAACGAAGTAGGCTGCATCTTCGGCAACGACTCGTCGGCCAAGCCAGTCATCGAGGCTTCGAAGATCATGGATGAGAAGCACGACTCGGCCATGCTGGGTTACGGCATCATCTTCCAGTCGATGAACTCGACGGTGAACATGAACCTCAGCACCATCTTCCACCTGCGCGGTGTCAACTTCACCGTCAGTTCGGCATGTGCCAGCGGCAGCCACTCCATTGGTCTGGGCTTCATGATGATAAAGCAGGGACTGCAGGACATGGTGCTCTGCGGCGGTGCACAGGAGACCAACTATTACTCCATGGCATCGTTTGACGCCCTCAGCGCCTTCTCCATCCGCATGGACGAGCCTACGAAGGCAAGCCGCCCCTTCGACCGCGACCGCGACGGACTGATACCCAGCGGTGGTGCCGCATCGGTGGTGCTCGAAGACTACGAGCATGCCAAGGCGCGCGGTGCCAACATCCTCGCCGAGGTGGTGGGATACGGATTCTCCAGCAACGGTGGCGGCATCAGCCAGCCTTCCGACGACGGTAGCGTCATCGCCATGACACGTGCTCTGAAGTGTGCCGGGGTGGAGGCTGACGACATCGACTATATCAACGCCCACGCCACCAGTACACGACAGGGAGACATGTACGAGGCCATCGCCCTCGACCGTATGTTCCACGGCAAGCACGCCCTTATCTCCTCTACCAAGGGCATGACGGGGCACGAGTGCTGGATGGCCGGCGCCTCGGAGGTAGTGTACAGTACACTGATGATGCAGCACAACTTCGTGGCACCGAACGTCAACTTCGAGAACCCGGACGAACACTCCGAGAAGCTGAACATCGCCGCCAAGACGGTAGACACCGAACTGAACACCATCCTGAGCAACAGCTTCGGGTTTGGCGGTACCAACTCGGCACTCGTACTCAAGAAGGTAAAGGAATAATGTAATCGTAAAAAAAATAAGTTGGTACATTTCCCCTGCACGCCCTGAAAGGGCAGAAGCGCTTAGCCCAGGGTATCACCCTGGGTTGTGATGCAAGGGAGAATGTCGCCCTGTAAGGGCAAAAGCGCTACCACGCGCATGAT
>CAVKZC010000236.1:0-4605 GCA_963660455.1 Sphaerochaetaceae bacterium
GAGGTTAACTCTTACATCCCTGGAGAAGGTCACAACTTGCAGGAGCACTCAATCGTGTTGGTTCGCGGTGGTCGTGTAAAGGACCTTCCTGGTGTACGTTACCACATCGTTCGCGGTACCCTCGATACAGCCGGTGTTGCAAACCGCACACAGCGCCGTTCTAAGTACGGTGCCAAGAGGCCAAAGGCAAAGAAGTAATTTGCCCCTAACAAAAGTGCCGAGAGCTCACGGTCGGAGATGGTCGGGAGCTTGAGGCGGATTTCAATAAGTTTTGCTGGTGAACTGAAAGGTTGAGTAAATGCCCGGGAGCGGGCGTTGAAGAACAGAAAACAGCCCCATGCAGAATGTAATTATTCAAAACAAAAAATGAGAAAAGCAAAACCAAAGAAGCGTGTGATCCTTCCCGATCCCGTATTCAATGACCAGAAGGTCTCAAAGTTCGTGAACCACTTGATGTATGACGGCAAGAAGAATACGTCATACGAGATTTTTTACAATGCCCTTGACATCGTTAAGGTGAAGATGGCAAATGAGGAGAAGAGCGCTCTCGATATCTGGAAGCAGGCTCTTGACAACATTACTCCTCAGGTGGAGGTGAAGAGCCGCCGTATCGGTGGTGCCACTTTCCAGGTTCCTACAGAGATTCGTCCCGATCGTAAGGAAAGCGTTTCTATGAAGAATCTTATCGCTTATGCACGCAAGCGCGGCGGCAAGACTATGGCCGACAAGCTCGCTGCTGAGATTATGGACGCCTTCAACAATCAGGGTGGTGCCTATAAGCGTAAGGAGGATATGCATCGTATGGCCGAGGCTAACCGTGCATTCGCTCACTTCAGATTCTAATTTAACATATATAATAGGTAAATACAAAAATGGCAAATCGCGATTTACATTTGACACGTAATATCGGTATCATGGCGCATATCGATGCCGGTAAGACAACAACGTCTGAGCGTATCCTGTTCTATACGGGTAAAACGCACAAGATTGGTGAGGTGCACGATGGTGCAGCCACCATGGACTGGATGGCTCAGGAGCAGGAGCGTGGTATCACCATTACTTCCGCTGCTACAACTTGTAACTGGAACTATCTTGGCAAGTCTTACAAGATCAACCTGATTGATACTCCGGGACACGTTGACTTTACCGCTGAGGTTGAGCGTTCGCTCCGCGTGCTTGATGGCGCTGTTGCTACTTATTCTGCAGCCGACGGTGTACAGCCACAGTCTGAGACTGTATGGCGTCAGGCAGACAAGTACAATGTGCCTCGTATCGGTTACGTTAACAAGATGGACCGTTCTGGTGCTGACTTCTTTGAGACTGTTCAGCAGATGAAGGACATTCTTGGTGCTAATCCTATTGCTATTCAGATTCCTATTGGTGCAGAGGAAAACTTCAAGGGTGTTGTCGACCTGATCAAGATGAAGGCCATCCTCTGGCACGACGAGACAATGGGTGCCGAGTATGACGTTGAGGATATCCCTGCTGAGTTGGCTGACGAGGCTGCCGAATGGCGTGACAAGTTGGTTGAGGGTGCAGCAAACTTCGACGACGAGGTGATGGAACTTTATCTCGAAGGTAAGGACATCCCCGAGGACAAGATTCTTGCTGCAATCCGTAAGGGTTGTATCGCTATGGAGTGCTGCCCTATGCTGCTCGGTTCTTCATACAAGAACAAAGGTGTTCAGCCTTTGCTCGACTATGTTTGCGCATTCTTGCCTTCACCTATGGATACACCTGCCATCGTAGGTACCAATCCTGACACAGAGGAAGAGGAAGATCGCAAGCCTTCCGAGGATGAGCCTACATCAGCTCTCGCATTCAAGATTGCTACTGACCCGTTCATGGGCCGCTTGGTATTCTTCCGTGTTTACTCTGGTAAGGTGGTTGCCGGTTCTTACGTGTACAACCCCCGTTCAGGTAAGCGTGAGCGCATCAGCCGTCTGTTCCAGATGAACTCTAAGCAGGAGATTCCTATGGAGTCTATCGATGCTGGTGATATCGGTGCAGGTGTTGGTTTCAAGGATATCCGTACTGGTGATACTCTCTGCGACGAGAACCATCCTATCGTACTTGAGTCTATGACTTTCCCCGATACTGTGATTTCTATCGCCGTTGAGCCTAAGAGCCAGGCTGACATCGCCAAGATGGACAATGGTCTCGCCAAGTTGGCTGAGGAGGATCCTACATTCACCGTTCGTACTGATGAGCAGAGTGGTCAGACCATTATCTCTGGTATGGGTGAGCTCCACTTGGATATTATCATCGACCGTCTGAAGCGTGAGTTCAAGGTTGAGTGTAACCAGGGTAAGCCTCAGGTTAACTACAAGGAGGCTATCACGAAGTTCGCTCAGAGCCGTGAGACCTACAAGAAGCAGTCTGGTGGTCGTGGTAAGTTCGCTTGCATCGATGTAACAATCGGTCCTAAGGACGAAGATTTCAAGGAAGGCGACTTGCAGTTCATCAATGAGGTGAAGGGTGGTAACATTCCTAAGGAGTTCATTCCTTCAGTTCAGAAGGGCTTCGCCGACTGCTTGTCTAACGGTGTACTCGGTGGCTTCCCCATGACAGGTTTGAAGGTTACTCTTACCGATGGTAGCTTCCACCCCGTAGACTCTGACCAGTTGTCATTCGAGCTTGTTGCTCACCAGGCATTCAAGGTTCTCTGCCCGAAGGCAGGTCCAGTGCTGATGGAGCCTATCATGAAGGTAGAGGTTGTTACTCCTGAGGAGAACATGGGTGACGTTATCGGTGACTTGAACAAGCGACGTGGTCTTGTACAGGGTATGGAAGAGGCTCGCAGCGGTGCCCGCATCGTGAAGGCTATGGTTCCTTTGGCAGAGATGTTCGGTTACGTTACTGCTTTGCGTACTATCACTTCCGGTCGTGCAACAAGTTCAATGGAGTATGATCACCACTCACCGCTTTCTTCTACCATTGCCAAGACAGTGCTGGAAGAGGTGAAGGGTCACGCAGAACTTCTGTAATCAACAAGAAATAAAGGTAAGATGAGGCGCTGCTTAGCGAATGACTCTTAAGCAGCGTACCTCTTCTTCCATTAGACTATAACATTCATATTAATAACTTAATTTCAAAATGAGTCAGAAAATCAGAATTAAGCTGAAGTCTTACGACCACCAGTTGGTTGACAAGTCAGCTGAGAAGATTGTGAAGGCTGTAAAGGCAACAGGCGCCATCGTTAGTGGTCCTATCCCCTTGCCAACACAAAAGAGTATTTTTACTGTAAACCGTAGTACTTTCGTTAACAAGAAGTCACGCGAACAGTTCCAGCTCTCAGACTACAAGCGTCTCATCGACATTTACAGCTCTACCGCTAAGACAGTAGATGCGCTGATGAAGCTTGAATTGCCAAGCGGTGTGGAAGTAGAAATCAAAGTCTAATCATTTAATGTATCATTGAAATGCCAGGATTAATTGGAAGAAAAATCGGAATGACATCCGTTTTCAGTGCCGACGGCAAAAATGTACCGTGCACTGTTATCGAAGTAGGTCCTTGTGTTGTAACCCAGGTTAAGACCGTAGAAAAGGATGGTTACAAGGCTTATCAGTTGGGATTCGGTGAGGCTAAGGAGAAGCGTACTACTCAGCCTATGATGGGAATCTTCAAGAAGGCAGGCACAACACCTAAGAAGCACTTGGCCGAGTTCAAGTTCGACGAGGAGTATAACCTCGGTGACACCATTACAGTTGAAATCTTCAACGATTGCAAGTTTGTTGATGTTATCGGCACATCTAAGGGTAAAGGTTTCCAGGGCGTTGTTAAGCGTCATGGTTTCGGTGGTGTAGGCCAGTCTACACACGGTCAGGACGACCGCGCCCGCAAGCCGGGTTCTATCGGTGCTTGTTCTTACCCTGCTAAGGTGTTCAAGGGCATGCGAATGGGCGGCCAAATGGGAGGTGACAGAGTGACAACTCAGAACCTTCAGGTGTTAAAGGTAATTCCAGAGCAGAACCTCCTTATCGTTAAGGGTTCTTTCGCTGGATGCAAAGGTTCAACTGTTTTAATTGAGAAATAATGGAAGTTAGCGTATTAGATATCAAAGGTCAGGAGACCGGCCGTAAGGTTGCTCTTAATGATGCAGTCTTTGGCATTGAGCCTAACGATCACGTTCTCTATCTTGATGTAAAGCAGTATCTCGCTAACCAGCGTCAGGGTACAGCTAAGTCTAAGGAGAGAAGCGAGATGAGCGGTTCTACTCGTAAGCTTGGTCGTCAGAAGGGTGGCGGCGGTGCTCGCCGTGGTGACATCAACTCACCCGTACTCGTAGGTGGTGGTCGCGTATTTGGTCCAAAGCCACGTGATTATCGCTTCAAGCTCAACAAAAAAGTAAAGATTCTTGCTCGTAAGTCAGCATTGTCTTACAAGGCTCAGGAGAATGGCATCGTGATGCTCGAAGATTTCACTTTCGAGGCTCCAAAGACTAAAGAATTCTTAAGTATTCTTAAGAATCTTAAAATTGAGGGCAAAAAAGTGCTCTTCGTTTTGCCAGAATCAAATAAAAACGTATATTTGTCTGCTCGTAACTTGCAGCGTGCTGAATGTATCCTCGCATCCAACGTCAATTCGTACAAAGTTTTGAACGC
>CAVKZC010000237.1:0-4575 GCA_963660455.1 Sphaerochaetaceae bacterium
TAGCCTATCACGATGGTGGCGAAGGGGATAAACTGGCTCGGCAGGTGCAGCAAGCCGGAGATGGCTTCGCATCGTTTCGGGTCGGGATAAGTGCCCGTCCATACGGCACCCAGTCCCATGCCGTGTGCCTGAAGGAGGATGTTCTCCGTGGCGGCAGAGGCGTCCTGGCTCCAGAACTCGCGCACGATGCCGGGCTTCTCGTTGGTCATGTCGCCGCACACCACGATGGCAAGCGGAGCCTCCTTTGCCATCCGGGCATTGGGTGTCAGTTCGGCTATCTTCTCCAGTGTGCCCCTGTCCTTCACCACCACGAAATGCCAGGGCTGCACGTTCACCGCCGAGGGTGCCGCCATGCCGGCACGCAGGAGTTTCTCTATCTTCTCGTCCTCCACAGGCTTGTCGATGTAGGCACGCACCGATGTGCGGGTCATGATGTTCTGGTACACTACGTCGGTAGAGTCATCTCCGTTTTCCGACGACTTGGTGGAATTTGCGCTCATCGCCCATCTTACACACACGATGACGAGGGCTATTGCCAATACGATATTCAACAATGTTGCTGTTTTCATAGTTATATTTTCATCTTTAATATTTTAATCTTTCAATATTTTAATATTTTAATTTTTTTCCATCTTTCCATCTTTCAATTTTTCCATATTTCAATATTTCAATCTTAAAAGGTTTCCCGTGGGGCAGACGAATCGGCAGTAGGGCCGTGTGACGACGAGCGACAGGAGCACGAAGACAGCAGCCAAGGCGATGACCACCCACGAAGCCGACAGGAAGATGAAGGCCGAGAACGGTTCATAGTCGGTCCAGTCTGCCCACACACCGCTCCAGATGCAGAGCATCAGTACGGCCCAGAGTATCTGCCTGAAGAGGTCGAGGCGGCGCAGAGCCTTCTGACTCATCCTGACCTTGTACTTCACACACTTGCCCGCCACCTGCTGCAGGGACCCGAAGGGGCAGACGTGTGTGCAATAGTATGCCTTCTTGCCGAAGAGCGGATAGACGAACGCCGTAAGGAGCATGACGGCAGGGATGACGACCGCCAGCACGTCGATGCCGTGCGCCATGTAGCCCAAGAGCGAGGAGTAGGAGAGGAACGCCCCACACCAGAAGCCGAGCACCACGACATTGAGCACCAGCTGGCAGAGGCGGTACTTCCTGTTCTTGACGAAGAGCGGCAGAATGGCCGCCATCAGCACCACGACGAGTCCGGCAATGTTCTTGGCGGAGCAGTCTAATCCGCTTGCCATGCCGTCCTTGGCGGAAGCCAAAGCCTGTCGGCCCTGGGCATACTGCAAGCCGCGCTGCATGTTCGCGATGATGGCTTTGGAGGAGAACGTTGCGCCCGACACGGCATCCACCTTCATCGCCTGCGCCTCCTCCAGGGTCTTGCCGTTCCATCGGGCGAGTAGGGTAGAGGCCTGCTCGAAGAAGTCGGGTGTCTCGGCATTGTCGAGTGCCTTCACGCTCAGCACCTTCCCGTCCTTCACGGTGATTTCGAGCGGCACCTTGCCGGCATAGCCCTGGATGTCGTCGCCGAGGGCCTTGGTGTTGATGACCGTCGAACCGTCGGGGAGCGTGCGCAGCGTATCGTTGTCCACGTTCTTCTTAGTCTCCGTCTTGGGCTTCAGCTCGTGCCCCATCCATTCGCCATGCTTCACAATGGCGAGCGACGAGAGCAGCAGCAAGCACACCAGGAGACTGCATACCTGTTGGATTTTACTTGTTATCTTCATTCCTTATTTCATTTTTTACTTTTTGCCTTTTTAGTAATCGTTAAAAAATAAGTTGGTACCAAGTTATTTTTTAATCATCACTTACTTTTATCAGATTTCCACTCTCACTCCGGCGTAGAACATCCGTCCCTCCACGGGTCCCCACACCAGGGTGGGCTCGAAGTCCTTGCCCCAGGGGTCGCTTGTGCCGTAGATGGGTGTCTTCTGCTTGAAGCCGGTGAGGTTCTCGCCCCCCACATAGATGCTCCAGTGGCGGAACCATCGGGTAACCTGTGCGCTCAGTTGTTCGAAGCTGTGGAAGCGTCGCTCCCACGACGGTGTCCCGTCCGCCAGCAGATAGGGGTCAGGGTTTCTGCCGCCGCCGTTCAGTTGCAGCGTGACGTCGAATTGCCACAGGGCCAATGGTGTCTTGTATGAAGCCGTAAGGAGGGCCTTGTACTTGCTGGTGAGGGGTTTGTCCTTCAGTGCATGGTCGGTGCCGTAGGTACACTTCACGTCGTTCAGTCGATAGGCAGCCGTCAGTTCCAGCCCCTTCAGCAGGGGGTAGGAGGCATCTATCTGGAAGGTGTGCGAGTAGGACTTGCCCTGCAGGTTGTCTATCAGGATGATGTTGGCATCATAGTCGTAATCCACCACCGCCTGGTTCTTGAAGTCGGTATAGTAGTACTCGGCATTGAGCTTCAGCGTCTTGCCCGCCAGGGGAATGTAGAAAGCCGTGCTCACGCCATAGTTCCACGCCTCCTCCTGGTTGAGGCGGTCGCCCGCCAACTGTAGCGTCCTGCCGCTCGCCAGCAGATAGTTGTACTCCGCCATGGCGAACACCGTGCGGTAGCCCTTGCCTGCCGAGAGGCGGACGCTGACGGCATCTGCCGGAGAGTACTTCACATGGAAGCGAGGGGTGAAGAACGTGCCGTAGACAGAGCTGTGGTCGAGGCGCACGCCCGCCATCGCCGTGAGCTGTGAGCCCAGCGTGTAGGTGTACTGGGCGTAGGCGCCGGGAGTCGTTTCCTTCTCGTCCTGGTCCAGGTATCCGCTCTGCCCCAGGTAGTCGTGGTTGAGGCTCAGCCCCGCCGACAAGTTGTGGTGAATAGAAAAATTGGTCTCGACCATCAGCGACGCGTAGAGGTTCTTCTCGTTGAGGCCGTAGCGCTTTTTGCCGTACTGTGCGTCGAACTGGTGCATCGCGGCAGAGCCCATGAAGGCGATGTTCGTGCCGTGCTCCTTGTCCAGGATGAAGGCATGCTTCATGTATCCCTCGTAGCGGTAGGTGTGCTGCTTGATGCGGTAGACGCCGTTGGCGTATGACGAAACGTTGTTGGGGTAAGAAAAGTGGAGATGGCCTCCGTCCTGTCCTCCCGTGCGTATCTCCTTCAGTGCTCCCAGTCCGCCGTGGAAGATGTAGCTGTCGCCCTTGTACACCCAGCGGTTCTGCACGTTGTACTGTTCCTTGCCCGGCATGTCGTAAAACCAGTCGCCGTTGTCGTCGTGGTTTCGTAGCACGTTCTCGTGGTGCAGCATGATCTCCGTGGCCCATTTCGGGGAGAGGTGCACGTTGGCGTCGGCGTTCGCCTCTATGCGGCTCTTGGTGTCTCCGAAGAGGTTGGCCTCCACCTTCTGCTCGTCCTCGGGCTGGAGATAGTCCACGTTTATCTGTCCCGTAATCGACTCGTAGCCGTTCTTCACCGAGGCGCATCCCTTCGACACCTGTATGCCCTTCATCCAGGGTCCCGGCACATAGCCGAGGGCATAGGGGATGGCAGCCCCGCGGAAGTTGGGCATGTTCTCAGTGAGCATCTGCACGTAGGTGCCCGAGAGGCCGAGCAGCTTTATCTGCCTTGCCCCGGTGGCGGCATCGTTGTAGGCCACGTCCACCGATGGGTTTGTCGTAAAGCTCTCGCCCAGGTTACAGCAAGCAGCCTTGAATAGTTCGTCCTTGTTGATGGCGATGCCGTTCACGGCTCCGGCAAGTCGCGACGTACCCGCCTTGCGGGCCACCACCTTCACCTCCTGCAGGGTCTCGTCCCTGGCTATGGAGTCGCTCTGTGCGTAGGTTGCGGTGCCGGCCATGAGCGAGGCACCGAGCATGATATATCTTGAATGCATTTTTTTTGTTTTCCTTGTTTAATTATTCGATAATCTTGGCTGCAAAAGTACGAATAAAACTTTGCAACCTATATACAAACCAAGGAAAAATCAAATTATCAGCGTGTTCAGCAGGGTTAGATAAGCCCTCGGAGGCGCGTGTGGCACATTCCGATGCCAATATCTAACCTTTTGAATACTGCAAACCCAAGGGCGAGAAAGAAGTGCCCAAGCTCCTTGCTGGATACCTGCAAATGCGGGCACAGTATCGAAGTCAGCCTTCTGCACGGAGAGCGTAGGCGAGAGCTTTACGTGTTGGTATTCCATGCAATGGCTTTTCCATAGCCTGTCCTGCAAGTCGTGCCTGTCCTGCAACTCGCCCCGGCAACAGGCATGGTGCTGCTTGCCCCCGGCCTTTGCTCCCATGCCATTCTTTGCACAACAGTGCGCCTTTGCCGTCATCTCCACCCCCATCTTCACCGTGCCGGAACGAAGACAGTGCATGAAGGTAGTGCCCACGCTCAGGAACACCACCATGAGCGAGAGCAATGATACGAGCAATATGTTGAGCGAACGTTTCATGGGTGCAAAGTTAATGATTTTCTGTCAGACTCCTCCCCCTTCGGCTCGGAAAATAAGATTATTTAAGGTGGATTTAGTGATGATAAAAAAATAACTTGGTACAGTTTGCGCCCCCTTTTACTCAGAGCGCCCTGAAAGGGCAACCTGCGCATAGCCCAGGGCAACG
>CAVKZC010000238.1:0-4569 GCA_963660455.1 Sphaerochaetaceae bacterium
CATGCCATGACTCATGCCAGTGGCTTCTATCGCGATTACTTCAAGAAGTTCAAGGGCTCGTTTGCCAAGATATTCATGATGGGTGTAAGTCCGGTGACCCTCGACGATGTGACAAGCGGATTCAATATCGGTTGGCACATTTCTACCAACCCTCTGTTTGACAAGATGCTTGGGTTCAGCACCGAAGATGTCAGAACGATGTTCACCAGCTACCGGGAATCCGGCAAAATCCCGACCGGAAGCGACATCGAAGCCATGATAGCAGAGATGAAGCCTTGGTACGACAATTATTGTTTCTCGGAAGAATGTCTGGACAGTGACGTCAGGGTATTCAATTGCGACATGGTGTTGTACTACCTCCGCAACTACATGAATCTGGGTCAATCCCCCAAGCAGATGATAGACCCCAACACGAAGACGGACTACAACAAGATGAAACGTCTGCTGCAGTTGGACAAGTTGGACGGAAACCGCAAGGGCATCATCCGCAAGATAGCGGAGGAAGGAAGCCTTGTGGCAAATCTCTTCGAGACATTCCCAGCCAGCGACATGGTAAGGCCTGAGATTTTCCCCAGTCTGCTCTTCTATTACGGTATGCTCACCATCAAAGGAACCTTTGGCGACCAACTGGTGCTTGGAATACCTAACAATAATGTGCGCAAGCAATATTACGGCTACTTGCAAGACCAATATCAGGAGATACACCATATCAACCTGAACGACTTCGGCACGATGATGACCTATATGGCATTCGAGGGCAAATGGCAGGAGGTGTTGGGCTATATGTCGAAGGCGTATGCCGAAGTGGCATCTGTGCGCGACGGCATCGAAGCAGAGCGAAACCTGCAGGGGTTCTTCATGGCATATCTCTATATGAGCAACTACTACATCACAGCCCCTGAACTGGAGTTGAACCACGGCTATTGCGACTTTTTCCTGTTGCCAGACCTCACGCATTACCCCACGAGGCACAGTTACATCATAGAACTGAAGATGTTGCCTGCCAAGGATTTTGAAAGCAAAGCAGAAACCCAATGGCAAGAGGCGGTAGAGCAAATCAAACGTTATGCTGCCGCACCAAGAGTAGAGGTGTTGCGCCAAGGCACTACGCTACACTGCATTGTAGTCCAGTTCTGCGGATGGGAAGTGAGAAGAATGGAAGAAATTAGCGTGGAATGATAGTACCAACTTTATCCTCCCCGTACATCGCAAAATAAAAAACTAAGTGGCATCTAAAGAATTGTTTCCATGAAGGTATTATACGACAGTCAAGGTTTTGATATGCAGAAACATGGCGGAGTATCGCGTTGTTTTGTAGAACTGTACAAACACTTGCCGAAAGATGTTTGTGCAAAATTCAGCGTGTTGGAAACTGACAATGTTTATCTTAACAACATCGGAATTCCGGCAAAGGGGACACTATACGACGCATTCCTTAGCAAGAAAGACAGTAGAATAAAGAAAAGCCTTTATAAGATATATTACAATTGCAAGTACGGTCACTACAAGCATTGGGACCGTATGCCGCAAGTGAATCTCTATGAGTCAATGAAACAAATAGAGAGAGGGGACTACGACATCTTTCATCCTACTTTTTTCTCGCCATACTACATGCCGTTTCTGCCAAATAAGCCACTGGTGCTGACCGTGCATGACATGATAACCGAACTGTACCCCAACTACTACCCTGCAACAAACAGTCAGGTGGTATGGAAGAAAGTCGTGATACCAAGGGCCGACCACATTATAGCCGTAAGCGAATGTACGAAGCGAGACTTGCAAAAATACTTCGATGTGCCAGATGAAAAGATAACCGTAATATACCATGGTACAGACAACACGCCATACATCCCTTCCGGAAACAAGCCTATAGAAGGACGGTATCTGCTATATGTTGGAGACCGATGGCAGTACAAAAATTTTGGGAACTTTGCCAAATCCGTTGTCCCTGTACTGGACAGGCATAAGGATTTGTCGGTAGTATGTACAGGAAGTCCTTTCAATGAAAATGAAATACAGATGTTGAAGAGACATGGTATTTATGATAGATTTATACAGATATTTGTAAAATCGGATAAAGATTTCCTGGATTTATATCATCATGCCGTTGCCTTTGTGTATCCATCAGAGTACGAGGGGTTCGGAATACCAATATTGGAAGCATACAAGGCTGGTTGCCCTGTAATGCTTAACAATGCGAGCTGTTTCCCGGAGATAGCCGGAGATGCAGCTGTTTATTTCGAGATGAACGAAGATGGCTCTAACTTCGAAGAGCAATTTGAGATGTTGTACAGTTTCTCCGCTGCAGAAAAAGAAGCACAGCTAAAGAAGCAAAGGCAACAGTTGTCAAAATATACATGGGAAAGATCTGCCCGGCAATTAGCAGAAGTATATAGAAAACTCGTATAACCCAATGTATCAATTTCCTTTCCGAAACTATGAAACTAAGCATAATAACAGTCACGCTTAATGATGTACAAGGTCTGCGAGTTACAGCAGAAAGTATTTTGTCGCAGACTTCCACTGACTATGAATGGATTGTAATAGATGGCGGAAGCAGTGACGGGACACCGGAGTTTTTGGCGTTGAACAATGAGAAAATAGCTTTTTGGTGTTCAGAAAAAGACCAAGGAATATACAATGCCATGAACAAAGGCATAGCAAAAGCTAAGGGAGAATACTTGCTTTTCCTTAACAGTGGAGATACACTGTACAGTAACAAAACTCTCCAAGAGGCATTGTCGCAATGCCATAATGCTGATGTTGTATATGGAAATGCCATGTTTTTGTACAAGAAACGCCCCTACCATTGGGTGTATGATGATGTTCTTACTATAAAAAGAATGTATGAACACTCCATAAACCACCAGTCAACCTTCATAAAAGCCGCACTTCTGAAGCAACGGGGCTATGACGAGACATACAAAATAGCAGCAGACTGGAAGCGGTTTGTGGAATGGCTTAAGGAGGGCAAGGTGTTCAAACACATAGACGTGACAGTGGCAAACTATGACACTACGGGCATAAGTTCTGCTAACGAAGAGCGTAGTCGTGCTGAACGCGACCGTTTTTTCATGGAGCTTTACCCCGCAGAAGTGGTGGACGTTTTTGAAGATTGGCTGACTTTCCAAAACAAGCCATGCATCTTGACACGGCGTTTTTGCGCCAACAGCAAACTTTACAAAAGACTGATACGCAGCAACCTGCACTTTATATCATGGATTGACAGTATAAGAAAACGGGGTAAAGGCCATTGACAATAACATCATTTATGGCTAAATCCAGCTCTCATATCCTCCTTATCAGGCAATAGAACCACGCTGCAGCTATACCTTTTCGGGCATACCGTGTGAGGTTGTTGACCTTGTACGTAATGTTGGGTTGAGGACATCGCTTTGTCAGTTCTATATACTCATGTAATTTTCGGGACAACTCGGATAAAGGACTTGCGTACAAGTCCTTTGCACGGTAGTCAGTCGCTTTACCCAAAATATGCTCGTATAGCGGTGTGTAGGAATAGTATCCGAGACTTTCTTCCATTTCTACGGCCGACGGAAGAAGGTCTTTTGCCTTCATGCCGGCCTTTGTCAGTCCTTCATCATGAATGCGGTAGCGGTACAATACCTTGTCTATCACACGTAAAGTCTTCACATAACGGCAGTAGTTCAGGGTAAACAAATCATCCTCTCTAAAGGAAACCTCTTCGTTAAACCGAATGTCATGCTGTACGATTCCCGAGCGTCTCATGACCTTATCCCATGTCCATCCGAACAAATCGCCCAACTCCCCACATCTCAAACCGTGAATGACTGTTTCCACATCGTTGCGATCTGTGCAGAATCTTCCTGTCGGTATCTTCTTTTCCAAATCCTTTTCCTTGTCAAACAATTGCGCACCGAAGAATGTGATGTCCGCTTTCTCTTCGCAGTCCATAAACGTTTGCAGATAGTCTGGCATCAGCATATCGTCAGAATCCACAAAAAGCAGCCACTCGCCCTTTGCCATGTCGATGCCGACATTGCGTGCGCTGCTAACGCCTCCGTTTTCTTTATGGCGGTAAACGAATCGGGAGTCGCGTTTGGCGTATTCTTTGCATATCCTTGCACTTCCGTCCGTTGAGCCGTCGTCCACCATGATAACCTCGAAGTTGGCGTACGACTGTGCTGCGATACTGTCAAGGCACTCTTGCAGATACTGCTCAGTGTTGTAGACAGGAACTACTATAGAAAACGTTGTCATTGGAAATCGGATTTTATTTTTACGCTTGCTTGAACAACCGGGTTTGCTGTCTGATCGTCATGTCTCCCATAACTCTTTGTGTTCGACTTGGCAAAGGTACAAAGAATATTTCAAACAGCCAAAGCTCGGTGTGGGTTTCTGTGGGCAGGCAAGACATATATGCCATTTTTGCCTTTGCATAATCAGAAAAAACGGGAAAATGCCTTTCTTTTCAAATAAAAACACTACCTTTGCACCGTATAAGTGATGAAAAACAATAAATATGAACACACATTACCCTATCGATGCTTTGGCATCCGCCATGTGCGGTAGCCGCAGCGGACATAAAGT
>CAVKZC010000239.1:0-4555 GCA_963660455.1 Sphaerochaetaceae bacterium
GTATGATTCTTTTTTTCAGAACTCCATCTAAGAGTGTGATTGCGACCGAGATCGACCACCAGCCTTCTCAGGACGAAATCAATGAACTTTGTTGGCTCTATGGTGACGCGACATTAGAGGACGCCCAGCAGTTGCAGGGCTACTTTGTCGGCCCACGCCGTGAAATGATTACTCCTTGGAGTACGAATGCCGTTGAGATTACTCAGAACATGAGTCTTGACGGCATTTCGCGTATTGAGGAGTACTTCCCCGTGGACAGCGAAGAGGCTGAGCACGACCCGATGCTGCAGCGTATGTACAACGGCATCGACCAGGATGTATTCACCGTCAACCACCAGCCGGAACCCATCAAATACGTCGACGACCTCGAGAAGTACAACGAGGAGGAGGGTCTCGCCCTCAGCGAGGACGAGATGGCTTATCTCCACAAGTTGGAGAAGGAGAACGGGCGTCCGCTCACCGACAGCGAGATCTTCGGCTTCGCCCAGATCAACTCTGAGCACTGTCGCCACAAGATCTTCGGCGGCCAGTTTATCATCGATGGCAAGGAGATGGAGTCTTCGCTCTTCAGCATGATCAAGAAGACCACACAGGAGAACCCCAACAAGATTCTCTCTGCCTACAAGGATAACGTAGCATTTGCACAGGGTCCCGTCATCGAGCAGTTTGCCCCTGCCGACCAGACCACCAGCGACTTCTTCCAGGTGAAGGACATCGAGAGCGTGATTTCCCTCAAGGCAGAGACCCACAACTTCCCCACCACCGTAGAGCCTTTCAACGGTGCCGCTACGGGTACGGGTGGTGAGATTCGCGACCGTATGGGCGGTGGTGTCGGTTCATGGCCTATCGCAGGTACTGCCTGCTACATGACAGCTTATCCCCGCTTGAAGGACGACAACGGCAAGAGCGACGTGGAGCGCGACTGGGAGGACATCATGCCCGTTCGCAAGTGGCTCTATCAGACTCCTGAGCAGATTCTCATCAAGGCATCCAACGGTGCTTCCGACTTCGGCAACAAGTTTGGTCAGCCGCTCATCACGGGTTCTGTGTTGACCTTCGAGCACGAGGAGAACGGAGAGAAGTATGCATACGACAAGGTTATCATGCTTGCCGGTGGCGTGGGCTACGGCAAGAAGCGCGATTATAAGAAAGGTGAGCCACAGAAGGGCAACAAGGTTGTCGTGGTAGGTGGCGACAACTACCGCATCGGTCTCGGTGGCGGTTCCGTGTCATCAGTAGACACTGGTCGTTACAGCAACGGCATCGAGTTGAACGCCGTGCAGCGTGCCAACCCTGAGATGCAGAAGCGTGCCTACAACTTGGTGCGTGCCCTCGTGGAGAACGACGAGAACCCTGTGGTAAGTATCCACGACCACGGTTCGGCTGGTCACCTGAACTGCCTCTCCGAATTGGTGGAGGAGTGCGGTGGCGAGATCGATATGGCCAAGTTGCCTATCGGTGACAAGACCCTCAGTGCGAAAGAAATCATCGCCAACGAGAGCCAGGAGCGCATGGGATTGCTCATCGACGAGAAATATATCAGTGAGGTACAGAAGATTGCCGACCGTGAGCGTGCCCCGATGTACGTGGTGGGCGAGACCACTGGCGATGCTCACTTCAGCTTCAAGCAGGCTGACGGTGTGAAGCCATTCGACCTCGACGTGGCTCAGATGTTCGGTCACACACCTAAGACGGTGATGGTGGACGAGACCGTGGAGCGCAAATATGAGGATGTGACCTACTCTGCCGACAAGCTCGACGAGTACTTGCAGCGCGTGCTCCAGATGGAGGCAGTGGCTTGCAAGGACTGGTTGACCAATAAGGTGGACCGTTCCGTAACGGGTAAGATCGCCCGCCAGCAGGGACAGGGTCAGATCCAGTTGCCTCTCTCCGACTGCGGTGTCGTAGCTCTCGACTATCGTGGCGAGAAGGGTATCGCCACAGCCCTGGGTCATGCGCCACAGGCTGGTTTGGCAGATCCTAAGGCTGGTAGCGTGCTCTCTGTTGCCGAGTCATTGACCAACATCGTTTGGGCACCTTTGGCAGAGGGCATGGATAGCTTGAGCCTCTCCGCTAACTGGATGTGGCCTTGCCGTAGCCAGAAGGGTGAGGATGCCCGCCTCTATGAGGGCGTGAAGGCATTGTCTGACTTCTGCTGCGCCATCCATGTGAACGTACCTACTGGTAAGGACTCCTTGTCTTTGACGCAGCAATATCCTAACGGCGAGAAGATTATCGCTCCGGGTACCGTTATCGTGAGTGCCGGCGGTGAGGTGTCTGACGTGAAGAAGGTGGTAAGCCCTGTTCTCGTCAACGACAAGAACTCTTCGCTCTATCATATCGACTTCAGCTTCGACGAGCAGCGACTCGGCGGTTCTGCCTTCGCCCAGAGCCTCGGCAAGGTGGGCAGTGATGTGCCTACCGTGAAGAACCCTGAGTACTTCGTTGACTGCTTCAACGCCGTACAGGAACTCATCAACCGCGGTTGGGTGATGGCTGGTCACGACATCAGTGCCGGCGGTCTCATCACTACCCTCCTGGAGATGACCTTCGCCAACGTAGAGGGCGGTATGAAGATCAACCTCCACGACATCGCCGACGAGGACATCATCAAGACGCTCTTCGCAGAGAACCCAGGCGTTGTTATCCAGGTGAGCGACGACCACAAGGCAGAGCTGAAGGCATTCCTCGACGAGGAGGGCATCGGCTACGCCAAGATCGGTTATCCCGCTCCTGAACTTCGCAAGATCATCGTGAAGAAGGAAGGCTACGAGCATGAGTTCGACATCAATGCCCTGCGCGACTGCTGGTATAAGACCTCTTATCTCCTCGACCGCAAGCAGAGCATGAACGGTATGGCCAAGAAGCGCTTTACCAACTATAAGAAGCAACCCATCGAGATGAAGTTTGCCTACAGTTTCAAGGGCACACTCGCCAGCTATGGTCTCGACGCCAACCGTCGCAAGCCGTCTGGCGTCAAGGCTGCCATCATCCGTGAGAAGGGTACCAACGGTGAGCGTGAGATGGCTTACTCCATGTATCTCGCCGGCTTCGATGTGAAGGACGTGATGATGACCGACTTGATCTCCGGTCGCGAGACCTTGGAGGATGTCAACTTCATCGTGTTCTGCGGTGGCTTCTCCAACTCCGACGTACTCGGTTCCGCCAAGGGATGGGCAGGAGCGTTCCTTTACAACCCCAAGGCGAAGGAAGCCCTCGACAAGTTCTATGCCCGTGAGGACACCCTCTCGCTCGGTATCTGTAATGGTTGCCAGTTGATGGTGGAGCTGAACCTCATCAACCCCGAGCACAAGCATCGCTCACACCTCTGCCACAACAACAGCAAGAAGTTTGAGAGCAGCTTCCTCGGTCTGACCATTCCTCAGAACGACAGTGTGATGTTCGGAAGCCTGAGCGGTGACAAGCTTGGCATCTGGGTAGCCCACGGCGAGGGACGTTTCTACCTCCCCGAGCCAGAGGACCACTACAACATCATCGCCAAGTACAACTACGCCGAGTATCCTGGCAATCCTAACGGCAGCGACTACAACGTGGCAGGTATCTGCTCCGCCGACGGTCGCCACCTCGCCATGATGCCCCACCTGGAGCGTGCCATCTTCCCATGGCAGAATGCGTGGTACCCCGCCGACCGCAAGAACGACGAGGTGACACCATGGATCGAGGCATTTGTCAATGCACGTCAGTGGATTGAGGAAAGAGTAAAGTAAAGATCTTTTGCATAGAAATTTATTCGACCAGTATGGTTGCTTGCCCTTTCGGGACGCAAGCGGCCATAAAAGGTCGAAGCGTTTTAACGAACTCTCATGAAGCGCTTCGTTAGGTGCCAATGAAGCGCTTCTTTGACTGTTAACGAAGCGCTTCATTAGGGGGTAACGAAGCGCTTCCTTAGGTTTTACCAATCTTCAACGTTCACAAGGGATATTTTTCAAAATCATAAAATCACACAAAACTATCATTTTTGACTTCTGACATTTCAATATTTCCAAGCAGACAATAGCTTGCCACAATATACGCCAGAAACGAAGGTATCTCATAACAAGCTGAGAACCAGCCGAATATAGTTTTCGCAAAGAAATCCTAACCGTTACTCATCTTATAATTGTACAACTATAAAGCTGATGTTGTACAACTATACGTCATATAGTTGTACAACACGGCATCCTATAGTTGTACAACATGACATCCTATAGTCGTACAACTATAGCCCGCAACACTGCTGAATATCCAAATTTGACGACAGGAAAAGTGAGACAGTGAGTCTTTTTCCCTCCTATATTGTAACTTTTTAGCCCACGAAATTATGATGAAAAGATTTGACAAAACTGCCCCTGTCATCTCACTCGTGTGACAGGTGAAGTTGTCGGAAACACACATTCCGAACACAGTTTCCGACAATTATAGCTTTATATTTGTCGGAAAATGGGTTAAAAAATGTGTTTTCCGACAATTATACGAATGTTTTCTTTATCTTTGCCTCCGTATTTCTAATAAGATTCAAGATTATAGGAGGCTATTAATATGCTGATAGGCAGAA
>CAVKZC010000240.1:0-4515 GCA_963660455.1 Sphaerochaetaceae bacterium
CTTCCCAGGCATCAGATCCTGCGTCGGTAAAGCCACTTGACGGTTCCAACACTTCTGAATACATGGAGTTGCTACGGTATCTTACGTCATGGATACCAACGGTGAGACCCAACCACACCCGGTTGTTGATGGAGCCACTGATGTTGAAGTCATACTCGCCGATATATCCTTTCTGGTACTGCCCGAAGAGAAATTCCTTGCCATCGTAATAATCCATCGTATGCTGATTATTATCATTATGAGTTGTCATAAGACGCTCATAATTGGCATCGACACCTGTCCATTGGATATCACTATTTTTGCAAGCATATTTGGCTGCTGTTATTTTGCTTTGTGAAGCACTACCCAGTTGTGCCGCAGCATTCAGTATCTGACCAAAGTCGGCACTCTTGTGGAAGTTGAAAGCCAAATTGACATAACTGCTGCGCCCATGGCTGGGAGACCACACAATGCCTATCTGGTCAAAACTGACATGCGACTTCTTGCCCTGAAAATCTATACGCGTATTGCTGTAGGATGACTGGGTGTAATTCTCGGCATCGGTCTGCGCCACAACACCGGCTGAAACACTTACCTGACTCTTGCGGAAGAGGCCGACACCTGCAGGGTTAGAACTGATGGTAGAGATATCTGCACCGAGAGCCTCCATAGCTCCACCCATACCTACGTATCGGGCAGTTCCGTTCAGACTGTTCTCTGCCAATTTTGCATCTTGATAGGTTTCCTGTGCAAGCGCTGGGACTGCCATCAGCCCCAAAGCTGCCAAAAGAAAATATTTTTGATTTTTCATCGTCTCGACTATGATGTTTTTAATATGAAATACTTGCTTTATCTTCTGCTACCGAAGCCTCCGCCACCGGAGCGTCCGCCACCAAAGCTTCCACCACCGACGCTACCACCAGAGCGTCCGCCTCCGAAAGAGCCACCTCCGGAGAAGCCGCCACTACGGTTTCCGAAGCCACCGAAGCTATTGCCTCCTACGGAATGAGGAGTATTATTATTGAAGCTTCTGTTATTGCCCTGAGACGAACGGTTTCCAAAACTACGGTTATTGTTATTGATATTATTGTGGTAGCCGTTGTTTGTCATACCATTATAATGAGGACCTGTCCACGTTCGGTTTCCGGTAAAACCTCGCGGATTTCCACCATGTCCTACATGTACCACGGCAGGGCCACCCCAGTACCAGGGTCTGTAATAGCCACCCCAACCGCCATACCACGGGTCGTACCAACCGCCATACCAGCCTGCATAACCGTAATACCAGGGGTCATAGAACGGATCGTACCAGGGGTCGTACCAACCGCTATAGTAGCCATACCTCCAGGGATTATGCCATCCCCAGTAACGGCTGCTCCAATAGTAAGGCCCGATGCCGTAATAGTCGTAGAACCAAGGGTTGTAATAACCATCCCAACGACTCAAGCCACGGGTGTATTCGAAATCGTCATCATCCTGCTTGATGTACTTTTGAGCAAATGCAGCGTCATCATAGATAGAATCCGGCTTCACACCTTTGTCAAGCCGGAACGTGATGATGTCGTTGCCCAACGAGTCGGTAGAGATATTCTGGTACTGGCTCAAGATTCTGCCGTTGCGGTTATAGTCGTCCACCGAGCGGTTGCTGCCCGACCAGTAGAGAGAATAGATGCTGTCGCGGCGGGCACGCTGACGGGCATAAGCCTGTGCCCTCTGTTCGCGCAGCGCTGCCTCCTTCTTCGCCTCTTGCTTGGGGTTGAAGTACAGGTCGTCATCCTGTGCCATGGAAACAAGTGGCACAGCCGCCATAAGGATTGTAAGAAGAACTGACTTTCTCATATTGTTGCTCCTTTATTTTACTGTTCTGTATTGATGATGTTTTTGTCAATATACTGTTTGTATGACCTGAAAACTATATTTCACATACAAAATTATCACTTATCTATATGCAAAATTAAAGAAAATCCCTAATAGGTGGTAGGTTTTTCCCTATTTTTTATACTTTTGCAGCAAAATAAAACGATAATTGGATGAAATACTTAGTAACATCTTTCCGCATCAAGGCTGAAGAGAGCCTGATGCAGACATGCCGCGACCTTCTGGCCGACGGTGCAGCCGAAGCAGGATTTGAAGCCTTCGAAGAAACTACCGACGGAATGGAAGCGTACGTGCAGAAGGAGCTTTACGACCAGGAAGCGCTGGACGCATTCATCGCAGCGTTCCCCATACAAGAGGCCGAAATAACTTACTCGGTGGCTGAAGCCGAAGACAAGGACTGGAACGAGGAGTGGGAAGACCAGGGGTTTGACCCTATCTGCATCGCCGACCAGGTGCTCATCTATGATGCCAAGCATACGGAGCTGCACGCCACCACATCACCCGACCATATAGAGATAGGTATAGAAGCCAAGCTCGCCTTCGGTACAGGCAACCACGAGACGACACGTATGATTATCGCAGCCCTGCTCGGCATGAACCTGAATAGGAAAAGGGTGCTCGACTGCGGATGTGGTACCGGCATACTGGGCATAGCCTGTGCCAAGATGGGGGCAGGCGAAGTTGTGGGCTACGACATAGACGAATGGAGCGTGAACAATGCCCGCCACAATGCGCAGCTCAACGGTGTTGACAACATGGAGGTATTGTACGGCAATGCCTCTGTCATCAATCATATCAGCGGTATGTTCGACGTGGTGCTGGCCAACATCAACCGCAACATCCTGCTTGAGGACATGCGTACATTCCGCAGTGTGATGAACGCGGGTGCCTCGCTGGTGTTGAGCGGTTTCTATGAAAGTGACATCCCCGCCCTGACCGAACAGGCTGAGGAACTGGGACTAAGGCTTAGCGAGCAGCACGTGGACAACGACTGGGCATGCCTTGTACTGACGGCATAAGGATGACAGAGGAAGAAGGTACGTTTCTCCATAACAAACAACGACGCCCTACAGTTGGATACTGTAAGGCGTCGTTTTTATTTGGCATCAAGCCGGCATAATATTGTTTTGCCAACTTACGACATTAATGACTGTCTTCCTCGGCAGCCTTGGTCTTGGCATCGTCCGGGCCATAGAGGCCGTAGTATGCCTGATAGCGGAAGTAGCCCCAGTTGGCCTGAGCCTTGTTCGGGTCTATCTCCTTGGCCTTGTCCAGATACTTGATGGCTTCAGTGTAAACCACCTTGCTGCCATTGGGATCCTGCATCTTGGCGGCCTTGTCGTTGTAGCAGGCACCCAGATAGATGAGCACTGCCACGTTTTCGGGCTTCACCTCGTTGGCTTTCTTCAACCATGTAATGGCCTCCTCGGCATTGTTCTTGTTCATGTAGTATACACCCTTGTCGGCCAAGGCTACAAAGTTGGAACCGTTCTGGGCAATGGCATTGTCCAGAAGGGCGAGCTGCTCCTTGTCCATCTTCAGAGAGGCATAGATAGAGTTGAGACCGTCGAGGATGACATCATTCTCGCTATCCTTGGCATAAAGGTCCTTCAACTGGTCTACGTATGCCAGAGAGTCGGCCTTGGTCTTCAAGCCGTCCTTCATCACGTAAAGCTTGAGGTTAAGAGCCTCCTTGGCCTGAGCGGGATCCTTCATGGCGATGTCGCAATACTTCTTGCTACGCTCCACGTCCTTGGCCTGGTAAGCATACTTGGCGGCATACAAGGCCACCTGACCGATGTACTCCTTCTCGCCTTCCTTCTCCTTGGTCTTGCTGTCGAAGAGAGGTGCGTCCTCAGTGTCGAGGAATGCGCCCCAGTACTTGAGCACATTGTCGGGCTGATTCTTCTGGGCAGCCTCCTGACCGGCGTTGACAAGCTGTACGCGGGCATTCCACACCACATCCTTGTTGCCGTCAAACTTAGACTTCACCTTACCCTTAGCATCGGGAAGCTGGTCGTACTTGTAACACTCCATGGCTGCCTGCAGGGCATTGTAAGCGCCGTCGTACATGGCGGTGGTGTCTACAGGGTCAGTCTTCTTCATCAACTGGTTCATCTGCATCACGGTCTGCTGGTCGTTGAACACCTTCATACCCAAGGTAACGAGGTGGTTGTAGGCCTTAGCCTTCTCCGCGTCACTTGCCATCGTACCGAGGTTCTGCTTCAGAAGGTCAGCTGCCTCGGCGTATGTCTTGGCTTTGAGGACTGCCTTGAGTGCATCACTGTCGCCGGCAAAAGCTGAAGTGGCACTGAGTACCATCATAGCAGCAACAATTAACTTTCTCATGTTTTTTCGTAATTAAGATTGGTAAATATTATTGGGCGTGCCCTATTATAAAAATAGGTGGCACGCCTTTCGGTTTTGGTTATTCTGTTACGTCGTTTTCCGTTTCGTTCTCTTCCTGGATGTCGTCGTCCTCTACGATTTCGTCGTCTACATCATCGGGAACATCATCATCCAGAAGCATGGGCGAAGCTACAGTATTGTCATTCTCTATCTCCTCGCTCTTCTTGCTCCAGGCTGTACGGCTCTCCTCTTCGGCTGAAGCCTCCAGCTCAGAACTCATCACCTTGCACACGCTGGCAATGACATCGT
>CAVKZC010000241.1:0-4507 GCA_963660455.1 Sphaerochaetaceae bacterium
GCCCAAACCATTCACAAAAGCACAGAAGAGGTGAAAAGGCTATTGGATGAATAGCCTTTGGCAACGAAAACTCGGTTAAGGCAGGTTCTAAAAATTACCTTTGTAGGATTTTTGAATTTTAGCCGGACAGAATCGACACAGTCATCAAACAGGTTTTATGGCGACATTTGCTTTCCTCTTCAATAAGTCGAAGACTTGGGATGCCTCCAAGTTTGCATTCGTGGACGCGGAAGTGGGACTGAATGACCACAAAATTCACGACATTGGTGTCGTGCGCCATGACGGGGCAACTTACCATGGAGCTTCCAGGAAGGAATTGGTGCGCTTTCTCAAAAAGGGTGAGGTGGATTTTGTTTGCGGCCACAATATCGTACACCATGATGCCAGATACCTCTTTGAAGAGGATTCTTTCGCTTCGGACGATAGTGCGGATTCCGGCAAACATCCGAAATGGATGCTTGTGGACACGCTTTACATGTCGCCCCTCCTCTTCCCTGAACGTCCTTATCATCGTCTCGTAAAAGACGACAAGCTCGTTAGCGACCAGATGAACAATCCTGTCAATGACTGCGAAAAGGCAAAAGAGCTGTTGATGGATGAAATCGCCAAATGGAATGCACTGCCTGATAGACAGAAGGCAATATTCGCCTCTCTTTTGGCGGACAAGAAAGAATTCGCGGGGTTCCTCGTGATGGTTTGCCATCCGGCAGAGCATACAATGGCCCATAAACTTGCTGTGCTGATAAGGACAGAATATGCAGGGCGAATCTGCGAACATACAGACATTGAATCGTTGATTGCAGAACATCCTTGTGCCTTGGCATACGCCCTGGCCCTTGTCAGCACGGCTGATTATCGCTCGATTACTCCCAGTTGGGTACTCCACAACTATCCCGAAGCGGAGTATGTCATACAGTTGCTTCGCCATACTCCCTGCGGCAAAGAAGGTTGCACATACTGCCACCGCCATTTTGATATTCACACCAACCTCAGACAAATCTTTGGGTACGGCGAGTTCCGCACCTATAATGGCGAGCCTTTACAAGAGAAAGCCACGAGGGCTGCAGTGGAGGGAAAATCATTGCTTGCCATTTTCCCTACTGGCGGTGGAAAATCGCTTACCTTCCAATTGCCAGCCTTGATGGATGGCAGAGCCATGCACGGACTTACCGTTGTCATCTCTCCTTTGCAGTCGCTGATGAAAGACCAGGTGGACAACCTTGCCGACCGTGGCATCACCGATGCCGTAACCATCAATGGATTGCTCGACCCTATCACTCGTTCTTTAGCCATCGAACGAGTAAAGAACGGCGATGCGTCCCTGCTTTACATTTCCCCGGAAATGCTTCGCTCGAAGACTATCGAGAGAATCTTGCTGGCTCGACATGTGGTGCGTTTTGTCATCGACGAGGCCCACTGCTTCTCGGCTTGGGGACAAGATTTCCGTGTAGACTACCTCTACATAGGAAAGTTTATCAAGGAATATCAAGAGCAGAAATTCGGTAAACAAATAGCTTTCGGAGAAGGTCATTTCAAGAACCGCATCCCTGTCTCCTGCTTCACGGCAACCGCCAAGCAAAAGGTGATACAGGACATCTGTGACTATTTCAAGCACTGGTTGGGCGACAACTTGGAACTGTTTGCTACCTCTGCTTCTCGCACCAATTTACGCTACTCGGTTATCCATGTAGATTCCGATGAAGAGAAATACGTCAGGCTCCGCTCGCTCGTCCTGTCATCCGGATGCCCTACCATCGTCTATGTATCTCGCACCAAGCGAACTCGTGAACTTGCCGACAAACTGACCCGCGACGGCATGAAAGCGTTGCCTTACAACGGCAAGATGGACACCGACGAAAAAATAACCAACCAAGATGCTTTCATGAACAACCAGACAAGCATTATCGTTGCCACCTCTGCCTTTGGTATGGGAGTAGACAAGAGCGATGTGGGACTGGTGGTGCATTATGACATTTCCGATTCGCTCGAAAACTACGTACAGGAGGCTGGCCGTGCGGGAAGAAACCCGCATCTCAACGCTCGTTGCTTCGTACTCTATAGCGACAACGATCTCGATAAGCATTTCATTTTGCTCAACCAGACAAAGCTGAGCATCAGCGAGATACAACAAGTTTGGAATGCTGTCAAGCATTTTACCCGTCAGCGGACACACTTCTGCAGTTCTGCTTTGGAAATCGCTCGGCAGGCAGGGTGGGACGATTCTGTTCACGACATCGAGACACGTGTCCGCACAGCCTTGTCGACCCTGGAGCAAGGCGGCTACATCGAACGTGGAAACAATGTGCCGCATGTCTACGCCACAGGCATTACAGTCAAAAATATGGACGAGGCACGCCAACGCATTATAGACTCTACCCTCTTCTCCAAGGAAGAAAGCGAAAAGGCTGTGCGCATCATCAGGTCTCTCATCTCCCGGAGAAGCATTGCCAAAGCTCAGAATTCCGAGGCAGAATCCCGTGTCGACTACCTTGCTGACATCTTGGGGCTGACCAAAAAGGACGTGGTCTCTGCCGTCAACCGTATGCAGCAAGATGGCATCCTCGCCGATACCAAGGATATCTCTGCTTACTTGCAAGACATCGGTGACACTTCACGAAAATCCATCCAAAAGCTGGAGCAGTACGCCAAACTTGAAAAATACATCATTGACCACATCCCCGATGATTCCCTCCGCATTTCTTACAAGCAACTCAACGACAATGCCATACGCGAAGGTATCAAGACTGCCAATGAGAAGCAAATCAAGACCTTGCTCTATTTCCTCGTTGTCAAAGGGTATGCCCGAAAGAAAGAGGACGGTGCTCAAAACATGATAGTTGCCAGACAAGGGGACACCGACTCTACCGTCCGGCGGTTCGAAAGGCGAATAGAGGTTTGCCGATTCGTTATCGATTGGCTTTATCTGCTGGTGGAAAAAAACAAAAAGGAAGGAAACTCTGCTGCGAATTCCCCAAAGGCTGGTGCCGTCCAGTTCTCTATCGTCGAACTCTTGAATGAAATCAAATCGGGCAACCAATCGCTCTTTTCCGATATCTCCGACCTGCAGTTGGATGAACTCGAAGAAGCCCTGCTTTATCTCTCGAAGATAGAAGCCTTAAAACTGGAAGGCGGATTCTTGGTACTCTATAACGCCATGGACATTCACCGACTAAAGGACAATCGCCTGCGCTATAAGCAAGACGATTACAAAATGCTCGACGAGTTTTACAAGCAGAAAATTCAACAGATACACATCGTGGGAGAATATGCCAACCTGATGGTAAAGGACTACGATGCTGCCCTGCGGTATGTGCAGGACTACTTCCAGATGAACTATCGTGAGTTTGTCATGAAGTATTTCAAGGGCGACCGCATCTCCGAAATCGAGCGAAACGTAACTCCAGCCAAATACAAAAAACTCTTCGGTGAACTGTCCCCACGGCAAAAGGAAATCATCGATGACAAAACCTCCCGCTGCATCGTGGTGGCAGCAGGTCCTGGCAGTGGAAAGACCCGTGTACTCGTTCACAAGCTTGCCTCCCTCTTGCTTTTGGAAGATGTGAAGCATGAACAGCTCCTCATGCTTACATTCTCGCGTGCCGCCGCCACAGAATTCAAGCAGCGCTTGATGCTACTCATCGGCAACGCTGCCCATTTCGTGGAAATCAAGACTTTCCATTCTTATTGCTTCGACCTTTTGGGAAGAATCGGCAATCTCGATGATGCCGGCGAAGTGGTAAGGAAAGCTGCCAATATGATTAGGGCCGGCGAAGTAGAACCCAACAAGATAGGAAAGACTGTGCTTGTTGTAGACGAGGCGCAAGACATGAGCGCCGACGACTTTGCACTCGTTTCTGCCTTGATGAATGTCAACGAGGAGATGAGGGTGATAGCTGTGGGAGATGATGAGCAGAACATCTTTGAATTTCGTGGCTCCAATTCCAGATTCATGTATCAGTTGAGTCAAATGCCCAACAGCCGTTTTGTCGAAATGACGGAGAATTATCGTAGTCTACAGTCTATCGTGAATGCTGTCAACTTCTTTGCCGCCAACATCAGACAGCGCATGAAAAAGACCCCCATCATTTCCATGAGTCAAGAAAAGGGCATGGTAAAGGTTGTCAAGCATCCTGCCAGCCAAGGAGACCAAAGAGTCTATATGTATCACCCTGTCGTGGAGGATGTCTTGGGCAAGACCGAAACCACTTGTGTCCTAACCCAAACCAACGAAGAGGCTGTCATTCTTCTCGCCTTACTCCACAAACAGGGTATCCATGCCCAGTTGGTACAGTCGATGGATGGACTGCGCTTTTGGAATCTTGCGGAAACTCGTTATTTTCTCAAACTTGTCGAAGAAGATACTCAGACCTCCCGGTCGCCAATTATCACCGATAACCAATGGAAGGAAGCCAGGACGAGGACATGCAAAAAATATAGCAGGAGTCAGGCTCTCCCCTACATCAAACGTTGCCTTCTACTCTTTGAACAAACGAATCGAGTGAAATAT
>CAVKZC010000242.1:0-4469 GCA_963660455.1 Sphaerochaetaceae bacterium
TAACTAAATGGGCTGAATTCCAAGCGAGGAATCCAGCCCAATCTTTTTCATGCGCAAAAAGTTTTACCGGACAGCAATATTTCCTTTATATGATCAGGATTGTCAAGCACATACTGAATGTTGAGATACTTGCTTACGTCAACATCATCAATGTTTATTTGCGTTCCTTGACCACCATGATTGCGAAGAGCATGATCTATGAAATAACCCTTACCACAATATATTCTTGGGTCTTTCACATTTTCACTCAAAAACGATAGATACTTTGCAGGTATATAGGCAATGGGGGCAAGTTCATTTCCAAACTCTTCGAATATCTCATCCCTTGTCTTACCAACTGCGTGTTCAAGATTTTCTTCCGATAACCAATCCGTTATACGGTTTTCCATTTCAGCACGTTCCGAACTGGACACAACATATTTCTCGTCATGTCGTTCTTCTTTCTGCTCTTCTTGGGCTACTGCTGGTTGATATTCTGCATTGCGTTCATCGCTAACAGCGCCTTGTTCCACTGTTTCGTCTCGTCCGCTTTCGGCGTTTCGTATGCGCTCTGCGATTGCTGCATCGACGCGCTCCTGTAATTCTCTTGGTGTTGCATTTTGGAAATAATTATTTATGTCGTTAAGTATCTGTTCCTTTGAGCGCACGTCACCGCTGAACATATCCAACTGTCCTGCAGCTGCGATTGTAGCCTCTGCATTGTAGCTTGCGATGAACTTGCGCAAATCGCTCGGCTTGCCGCTATTGAGCACGTCTGCAAGCAATAAGGTGACAACATCGGTAATCCGGCTGTCGCCCATCTCCTCGTCAAACAAACCCTGCTGGCGTCCGTATGGTGACACTGGCACTCCTTCTTTATAGATGTCCGGCTCCTCGGCTTTCGCTCTTGCCACGAGGTCAACGGCAGCACCCAATTCTCTGCCAAGGTCATAACCACTCTTGGCAAGTGTCCTGTTGTGCGCAATCTCGTTAAGGCCCATGATGATAGCCTGGCGTAGTGTCGGTGTGGCGATAATCTGACGCACTGCATCAGGTGAAGCCTGAAAGACCTTGCCTATAAGTGCGTTCTCGATAAGTTCACGTCCGACTGCCGACACGGTGTTGCCAGTGCGTAGCTCCGGCAACTGCATATCATTAATGACACCGGCACTGTGCAGCTCACCCAGTACGTCGTTCACAGCCTTCGCGTCTGCATAGAAATCTGACAGACGGTCATACCTGCCTATTGTAGAAGCAATGGAAGTGAAAGTCTTGTCCGGCACTGTCTTGCCCAACTTCACTGCCATCTCCGGCTTACTCTGCTTCTTCTGTGTCTCTGCATTGAAGCGTGCAAAGGTATTGGCATCATACGGCATGTCCTCGTCAGCCACGAACAGAACACGCGGATGCTCCATGCCTTCTATCTGCTCGGGAGTAAAACCGTACATCTTGCCAAACTCCTTCAAGTAGTCGACATAAGCTTTGTCGCTTCCCTGGCGTGCGGCTATCTCACCGCTCATGGTGCGGTTGTTGCCAGAAAGGACAACACCGTCCTTGCTCACCACAACAGGAGTCTGCAATGCGCGACTATCGTAGTTGTCAGCAATGTCCTGCACTATACGTTGTGCGTCCTTGTCACGGCGGTAGTCACGATCATTCACGCTCTCTCCGTTCTTGTCGATAGGAAAGCCTTCTGTAGGTTCGAAACCGTTGCTTGCATCATGGCTGGCAGATGCTGCACCAGCCTCTGTCAGTACGTAGTGACCACGCAGTGAGGAACCATCTGCAAGGGTGATGGCGTTCGCATTGCCTTCTACTTTCTTCGCCTTGTCCCACTTTTCCTTAATCTTTGGGTTCACTGCATGAATACCCACTTCCTTCTGCTCGGCGGCTTTCTCCGCAGCAATACGTTTATCTTCTTCCAGTTTTGCCACGGCTTCAGCGTGCACTCTTGCGTCCTGCTCCTTGCGCTGTGCCTCTTGTTGCTCACGCACGGCACGTTGCTTCTCACGCATCGTTGCGGCAATGTCACCCCAAGCCTTCGCCTTCTCCGTTGCGGCGGCCACCTGTGCGTTATATTGCTCCATGGCGGCGTTATACTGCGCGTCGGCCATCTGTTGCGCCTTGATCATCGCCATAGGTGAACCCGATAGCTTCGGTGCCTTCCTCGTTGGTTGCTTCTTCCTTAGCGCTTCCAGCTCTTTGTTTGCTTGCGTCGCCTGTGCGTTCACGATGGCTTCGGTGTTCGCCTCACTGCCTCCAGTTAGCTCACCAAGGGCGGCAAGGGCCGTCTCACGGTCCGCCTTCTCAAACATTGGTTCGCCCGTCTTCTCATCCACGGGGATACGCTCCAGTGCGGTTGGCTCGCGATGCGTCTCGGCTTCCTTGCGTGCGTTCTCTGCGTCCAGCATCTGCTTGTTGCGTTGTTGCATCTGCTCCACTTGCCCCTGGGGAAGAGAGAGGCCGTTGTCGGTCATAGCGTCATGATAGGCGTCCTGCGCATACTGACGCAGATGCTCGTCGCTTGGCGTGCGTTGCTCCTCGCTGATGGGTTGCTTGTCGTTCTCCATAGAGTTGTCCGGTACGCTCTGCTCGGTTGGCTGCACCTCATTCTCCTTTACAGGTTCTTCGGCACGCCTTCTTTCCCATAAGGTGTTACCCTCAGCGTCGCTGATGCTCTCCACCATACGTTCAAACTCCTCTACAGGGATAACCTGCACACGCTTGCCGTTCAATGGTGTGTCCGTGCGTATCTCCACACCGTCCTCGCTGATGCCTTGCACCTCACCGCTTATGGCGTTACCCGCTGCGTCAAGCATCGTGAAACCGTCATTCACACCATACTCGCCTACCGACTGCGGCTCTTCGCCCTCAGCACGCTCCACCACATGGCTCACCACCTTGCCTCGCAACGCATCCTCATGGTCGTGCTTCACCTGGCCATCCATATAGTATTCGATGATGCTTCCGTTCTCGTCGGGGACAAAGCCACCGTTCTCATAACGCACACGTCCCATCACCATAGCGGGCTTGTCTGTGCCGTCCTCATCATGGATGGTCACTTCCATATCAGGAGCAAATTCCTCAGGCGCTCCGTCCACCACACCGCTCTGCGCCGTTTCTGCTTGCGCTGGTGCGGTCGAGGCTTCCGTCGGTGTGTCCGTGGTTGCCTGTTGTCCTTCGCCTTGGCTCTGCTCATCCACAGCATGACGTTGCTTATAGTCAGCAAGCGCCTTCGCGTCACTGATACGTTGTAGCTCCGATAGCTGAACGGTCGTTTGCTTACCCTCACCACCGACACCCAGGACACCGGCACACAAGCCCTCGGCACCGTACACAAGGAGGAGGAAGACGACATGAACGCCGACGACCGCAAGTTCATCATCAACATCCTCAACTACGACATGCAGCCCATCTTCGCCGCACTCGGATTCGACACCGCCGGCGGAGAGTTCATCTATGCCCGCAAAGACCGCCTCGACCCCACCACCAACCTCCAAATCGTGCAGGGCCTTCACTCCATCGGTCTGCCCATGGATGATGACTGGCCCTACGAGACATTCTCCATACAGAAGCCCGAAAACTACGACGAAATCAAGGCGCAGAAGGAAGCCGAGCGAGCAGCACTCCAACAAGCACTCTCCGCCAGCTCCGATAATCCCGACAACTCCGCCGAGGCCAATGAGCCCAATAAGCCTACTGAGCCTAATATGCATAATGAGCCTAAAAACAACAACCCTAAAAGCACCAGTCACTCTTCACTCAAGTCGCGCCTAACCCGTTTTTTCTCCCTCGCCCCTACTACAGGGGCAACCACCGACTTCTGATTGACCGCCTCTACTACGGTCAGTCCTGCCCCTGCTGCCAGCCTCACGCCCCGAGGTTCTCGGCGCAGGTGGGCGTCCCCCTCTCCGTCATCGACGCTTTTCTTCACAAGGTGCATGGTGGCTTCGACACCATGTCATCCATAGAGCAGGGCATCTGGCGCGAGATCCTTTCACATATCAACGAGGCTACCGTCAGCGGCCTCCTCGAGGCCAAGGCCGTGCCCACCCACAACGAGGCGTTCCTCTCCGTCCTCCGCCACTCCAACGAGGTCTTCGCCGCCTTCAAGGTGCATGCCCTCCAACAAGAGGTGGCGGCTAAGCTCCTTACCCCCGACGGCCATTTAAAGTCCTTTGACCAGTTTCGCCGCGATGTAGAGGGCATCACCTCGCATCAGTGCGGGGCATGGCTACAGACCGAGTACGACACCGCCGTCATACGCGCACACAACGCAGCCGACAGGAAGGTCTACGAGGCCAACCGAGACATCATGCCCAACCTCCGATGGATGCCCACAACATCCGCCGAACCCGAAGCCGCTCACCGAGGCTATTGGGTCTCGCGGCTCAACCTCCCCGTTGATGATCCTTTCTGGCAGCATCACCACCCAGGCGACCACTGGAACTGCAAGTGTTCCCTCGAACAGAACAACGACCCCGTCGTCC
>CAVKZC010000243.1:0-4458 GCA_963660455.1 Sphaerochaetaceae bacterium
ATGCCGGGGAAGAGGCTGAAGACGATGACGTTGGGGTCCAGCTTGAGGTGGGGCACCATAGGCTTGCTGTAGTCGGGGGCAAGGATGTGGTGGGTATGAAACTGGAAGTTGATGCCCACGTCACAGAGGTGGGGGTGGTTGTACGACTCGAAGGCATGGAAGCCCTCTGCGTTTACCTTGATGGCGCGGTTGCCGCGTATCAGTTTGCCGTTGAAGAAGATGCAGACCTCCGGCACCACGGGGTGTCCCTCGTCGTTTTTCATGGAGGCTATCTCGATGGCAGTCATCATGTTCTCCTTGCCGTCGGTGCGCAGTTCGCCTATGGGCAACTGGCTACCCGTAAGGATGACGGGCTTGGTGAGGTTCTCCAGCATGAACGACAGGGCCGAGGCCGTATAGGCCATGGTGTCGGTGCCGTGCAGGATGACAAAGCCGTCGTAGTCGGCATAGTTGTTGGCGATGATGCCCACCAGTTCTGCCCACCTCATGGGGTCCATGTCGCTGGAGTCGATGGGCGGGTCGAACTTTCTCACGTCGATGGCAGCCTGGATGAGTTTGAACTCGGGCATGGACGATACCAGATGGGTGAAGTCGAGAGGCTCCAGCGTCCCTGTGGCTGGGTCTTTGCCCATGCCGATGGTGCCGCCTGTATAGATGATGAGAATCCTGGGTGTTGCCATATTTTTACTTACTTTTGCCTTACTTACTATTGCTTTGTCGACTGCAAAGGTAGTGAAAACATCTCTCTCTACCAAATAAATATGTGGGAACTTGCACGAGGGCTTATTCGGAGGCCAGTTCGCGCATGGTGCTCTCCACCGTGTTGAAGAGGGTGTTGATGTTGTTCTGGTCGTTGTTGCACGCCTCGCTGAAGAGCACCATGGGGTCGTCCGAATGGATGGTGACGCCATTGTCGTTGAGCAGCCAACTGACGTAGTTGAGCAGCAGGGCATAGATGGTAGACATCTCGGGCGAGTACTGCCGTCCGGTGGCCGTGCCGCTCTTCAGTCCGGCGGCGTAAGCCTTCACGATGACACGTGTGAGGAGATGGACACCCATCGGCTCGTTGGCGGCACCGTCGAGCTGGCCACGGGTGTAGCTGCCCGTATTCTTGCCGATGGCGGTATAGTTGCCCTCGAGCAACCAGGTGAAGTTGCGCCTGTACTCTTCGGTCATGGCTTCGTACACCTCTGTCGTGCGGCACGCCGTGCGCAGATAGTCGGGTATGGCAGGAGCGAACGACGGGTCGGCTATCCTCTTGTCGCCGAAGTCCTTCTCCATCTGCTGTTGCGCCTCCTCCAAGCTGCTGTAGTTCAGTCGTGTGAGGTTGGGCAGGAGGATATCGAAGAAGTGCTGGCCTATCTCACCGTAGTGGTCGATCATGGCCTGCTTTACCTCGCGCGGGTTGGTGAGGTCGGTATCTTTTGCCTCCATGACACCGCGCGCGTATGCCTCGAAGAAGCCTTTCACGAATGTGGCCGTAGCCTGGTAAGTGTTTATTTTCTTGCTCATAATGTATGGTTTCGGGTTGACAAAAACTCGGCGAAGATACGTGCCGCACTCTCCACCTTCGCCGCACAGGGACGTGTCTTGTAGTATTCGGCAGTACGGGGGGAGGCCATGTAGGTGGACTGGGCCTTCTCGTGGCCTTTCAGTCCGAGTATCTCGGCGCAGATGATGCTGCCGTTCTGCTCCTTCGACTTGGCCAGCAGTTCCTGTACCACCTTGTAGCATGCCGACTTCCCCTCGCGGTCGTCGCCCTCGGTCTGTCCGCACTCCAGTCCCACGAGCATGACGATGCCCGATACGGCACCGCACATCATGCGCATCCTGCCCACGCCGCCGCCGAAGCCGGTAGCTATGCGCTTGGCCATGTCGTCGGAAAGACCGTAACGGTCGGCAAAGGCTGCCACCACGGCCTGGCAACAGCCGTATCCCTGCATGAAGAGGTCGACGGCCCGCTGTACGCGTGCCTCCAGTTCGGGCGGTAATAGTGTCGTGTCTTTTTCCATGTCTTGTCGCTTGTAGCGGCGGCGCTTGTGTGCCTTGCCGCTGATTGTGGCTGCAAAGGTACACATATTTTCGGCCATAGAGGAAATAAATGCAGAAAAGTTGCGCTTTTTGAAAAAGAAGTATTACTTTTGCAATCGATTTATAAAAATACTAAGTTGTTATGGTAAAAATCACATTCCCAGACGGCACTGTCCGTGAGTACGAGCAGGGCGTTACTGGTTTACAAATCGCCGAGAGCATCTCGCCGGCTCTCGCCCGCAACGTTGTATCTTGCGGTGTCAATGGCGAGACAGTGGAGCTGAACCGTCCCATCAACGAGGACGCAAGCGTAGAACTGTACAAGTTTGAGGACGAACAGGGCAAGCATACCTTCTGGCATACGTCGGCACACTTGCTGGCCGAGGCTCTGCAGGAACTGTACCCCGGTATCCAGTTCGGCTTCGGTCCGGCCGTGGAGAGCGGCTTCTTCTATGACGTGATGCCTGCCGAGGGACAGGTCATCTCGGAGAACGACTTTGGCAAGATAGAGGCCAAGATGATGGAACTGGCCAAGAAGAACGAGCCTGTGGTGCGCAAGGAAGTGGCCAAGGCCGATGCCCTCAAGGAGTTTAAGGCCGACGGACAGCAGTATAAGTGCGAGCACATCGAGCAGGATCTCGAGGACGGCACCATCACTACATACACGCAGGGCAACTTTACAGACCTCTGCCGTGGACCGCACCTGATGAACACGGGCCTTATCAAGGCCGTGAAGATAACGAGCGTGGCCGGTGCCTTCTGGCGCGGCGATGCCAAGCGCGAGCAGATGACGCGCATCTACGGTATCTCGTTCCCCAAGAAGAAGATGCTCGACGAGTATCTCGTGATGCTCGAAGAAGCCAAGAAGCGCGACCACCGCAAGATAGGCAAGGAGATGGAACTCTTCATGTTCTCCGACCGTGTGGGCAAGGGTTTGCCTATCTGGCTGCCCAAGGGCACACAGCTGCGCCTGCGCCTGCAGGAACTGCTCCGCGCCCTCTTGAAGCCCTACAACTACCAGGAGGTCATCACTCCGGGCATCGGCGGCAAGAGCCTCTACGTCACTTCCGGCCACTATGCCCACTATGGTAAGGATGCCTTCCAGCCCATCCATACGCCCGAGGAAGACGAGGAGTATATGCTGAAGCCGATGAACTGCCCTCACCACTGTGAGGTATATGCGCGCAAGCCCCGTTCTTATAAGGACCTGCCGCTGCGCATCGCCGAGTTCGGTACAGTGTTCCGCTATGAGAAGAGCGGTGAGCTGCACGGTCTTACGCGTGTGCGTACCTTTACTCAGGACGATGCACACATCTTCGTGCGCCAGGACCAGGTGAAGAAGGAGTTTGAGAATGTGATCGACGTAATCCTGAAGGTGTTCACCATCTTCGGTTTCGAGAACTACGAGGCACAGATCTCCCTGCACGACCCCAAGGATACCGAGAAGTACATCGGTTCGGAGGAAATCTGGGCAGAGAGCGAGAATGCCATCCGCGAGGCTTGTAAGGAGAAGGGACTGGAGACCCGCGAGGAAGTGGGTGAGGCAGCCTTCTATGGCCCCAAGCTCGACTTCATGGTGAAGGATGCCATCGGCCGCCGCTGGCAGTTGGGTACCATCCAGGTAGACTACAACCTGCCCGAGCGTTTCAAGCTTGAGTATACTGCCGAGGACAACACCAAGAAGACGCCTGTGATGATCCACCGCGCACCGTTCGGTTCGCTGGAGCGCTTCACGGCCGTGCTGATAGAGCATACCGCCGGTCACTTCCCCCTGTGGCTCACACCCGACCAGGTGGCAATCCTGCCCATCTCGGAGAAGTTCAACGACTATGCCCAGAAGGTGCGTCAGTACCTCGACAAGCAGGGTGTGCGTGCCCTCGTCGACGACCGCAACGAAAAGATAGGCCGCAAGATACGCGACAACGAACTGAAGCGTGTGCCCTACATGGTTATCGTGGGCGAGAAGGAGAGCGCCGAAGGCCTCGTCTCCATGCGTAAGCAGGGCGGTGGCGAGCAGGCTACCATGAGCATGGAAGAGTTTGCGCAGCGCATCAATGCCGAAGTGGCAGAACAGCTGAAGGCTGCCGAGGAATAATACGAACACATTTTTTTATATAAGCAAGAAGCCGCATCGCCAATTTTGGACGATGCGGCTTCTTGTTTATATGTATGTTGGGGTTATTCTTGCTTAGTGACGATAAAAATAGCTCGGTACAATCTATGCCTTTTCCTTAGTGATGAAAAAAGACTTGGTACAGTTTGCGCCCTTTTTATTCAGAGCGCCCTTACAGGGCGCACAGGAGAAATGTACCAACTTTTTTTTTTTACGATTACTTGTCGAAATATTTCGGCCTGTATGGTCCGGCCAAATGGGGCGAATAGGCTCCAAATCGGTGAAATATGCGAAATAAGAAGAAAATAACCCTT
>CAVKZC010000244.1:0-4431 GCA_963660455.1 Sphaerochaetaceae bacterium
TTGCTCTCGGGAAGTGTATTTCTCAAAAGCGAGTGCAAAAGTACTGACAATTTTCCAAACACGCAAGAGTTTCGAGAAAAAAGTTTGGAATTTAACAGTTATTTAACAGTTGGGAGGCGAGAATGGGGAGAAAAACAAGGCGACACATTATTTTATTTACGCGAGCATATGGCCTAACAACAGCCATTCCGGGAAATGATTTTTTTGGGGAGGCGGATTGCAAATCCGCATGGAAGTGGTCGAACTTCTTTTCCGACGGATTGCAAATCCGTCGGGACGTTACCCCTTTGAGGGGAGATGGGCGGCAGACTACGGAACATACGGGAAATCAGACAACAGAAACAACACATGACAACCATAACAACATTAGCGAAAGGATAGTAGAACGGAAATGGGCAAAAACACTTCACACTACACCAAAACATTGTATATCATTAATTCACAATGCATTAGACGGGTATAGTGTAAGCAATCACACTTCATCCACACTACACCACACTTCACCCCTTTGGAAGAACCCGAAAGCAAGTCTCTGTATTTTTCTAACGGTGTGTTAGGCTGCCATTCGAAGGTCATGTCGATGACATCTTTAATATAGTCAAACAAATTAATGCCATTCAATTTGCAAGAGATGGCCAGTGCGTACAAGATGGAAGCTCGCCTTGCCCCCTCATGTGAGCCAAAGAACAAGGAATTTTTACTGCAAAAACATATATTTCGGCCATGGGTTCTTTATAGGCGATTCTTTTCGTCAGCACCAGCCCCGCATCCCTTGTACTTGCTGTTGGCAGCATTAAACTTATAGCGAATGGCAACATACACGCTGCGGCTACTTTTCCACTGTATCTGGGTAGTCTTTAAATTTGGGAACTGCATCTCGTTGCCGCTTTTGGAAGGCCCGAAGATGTCGGAAGCTCCGACATAGAACGTAAGGCGCTCTCCCAACATACTCTTGCTGGCGTAAATATCATTGCTGAACTGCGAGCGGGAGATATAAATGTTGTCGGAATGTCCCTTGCTTGTATAGCCTAAGTCAAGGCCACCTTGATATCCATTACCGAATTTGAAGATATTGGAAAGTTGCCATGTAAACATAGGCTTGTTAAAGTAGAACTCTTCTTCGTCTCCCGGCATTTTAAGCCATTGCTTTGTAATGCCGGCTTGAAGAGTGGGATTCCAAATGCCGACTCTTGGAGAAGCGGTTAAGAAAAAGCTCATGCTTTTCAGGCTTTCTACATTCTTGAATGTAAAAAGAGTGGTTGTCTTAGACCCTTCATACATTTCTCCCCAGTAGAGGATGGCATCTCTGTTGTCTGTATAGTCCCATCTTGCTTGGAATACGCCATAGCTTGCCGACAGTGCCACATTGTGCACTATCGATGGTGTGAGGTAAGGGTTGCCTCCCTGGTATTCAAAACGGTTGCCATAAAAAATATTACTGCTCAATTCCGAATAGGAAGGCCGCCTGGTCTTAGTCGTATAGGAGAGTGTCAACTGCGTCTTGCCCAGTCCTGTCATAAACGACACGGTTGGAAAAACATTCGAAAAACGTTTGCTCTGCTCAGCCATCTTCACTCCGTTGTCCCGATAGTCGTACCAAGCGTATTCGTATCTCAGTCCAGCCTGTAATGCTCCTATAGGCCATTGCCATTCCATTTCCAAAAACGGGCTTATATGTTTTTCGTCGATATGACTTTCTGAGGATAAAACGTATTGCTGTTCATTATGATAGGTGTCCAGCCGATGGGTGGAAGTATACTCAGCCCCAAGATTGAGATGTGCTCCCAATGCCTGAAAGCCCCAAGTTATTTTTGAGGCAAACATATTGCTTACCGACTTGCCGTCTACGTCTACTTGGCGAGAATCGTAGTTGGTGCTGTTTTCCTGTGTCAAGCCATCACTATCCGATTGCTTGTGGTATAAATCCACATCCACGTCCAGTGTCGTCTTGCCTATCTTGCCGGAATAATAGATGTTTGCCTGATGGGTAGGATCATGCTTTTCATGGCCTACAGTATAACAGTTCAGGTCATCATAAGCCTTTTCGTCTTTTGTCACGGAGGTTTGGAGCGTAGTACACCCCTTGTCCTGCATGCGCCAGGTGTTGATGTATCTGAATCCTATAGACGCATCGTCTGAGAGAAGATAGTTTATTCCTGCCGTATTGGTTAGATAGGCATTCCTTGAGCGCGCGTCTTGATAATCTGACTGAAACCATGAGGCATCCGATTCCACACTTTGTGTCAAGTTGCTCTTCATCCAGTCATTGTAAAAGGCATAAAAATGATAGCCGAACACATCCAGATTCTTGTGGCGGTACATCCAACTGAGGCGTGTTGATACATTTTGGCGGTACGACTGTTCGTATCTTGACAGCCAGTTCATGCTGAAACCTTCGCCTATAGGCCGCTTGGTGGTAATCTTGATAACAGATTTAGCGGTAGCGTCATATTTGGCACCGGGAGACATCAAAACCTCTACCGATTTGATGTCTTCCGACTTCAGATTCTCGATTTCTGCAGAGTCTAGAATTTTCCGGTTGTTGACATAGATTACAGGAGTGCCTTTTCCGAATACCTCATACCCGTTTTTGCCGGCAAATACACCTGGAATGCGCTGGAGTACATCGCTGCCTGTGCCTAGGTTGCTAAGAGCAGAACCTGCAACAGTCGTTACGATTCCCTCTGATGTCATCTTGTATTTAGGAGACTTGCTTTTTACTACTACAGCATTCAGGGAGACGTCATCCTCTTGCAATGTTACGTTTTGAACAGTCATCTCATTCTTGATGCGTACATATGTATCCTTATACCCTATGCAAGTTACCTTCAGCATCAGGTCGTCCCCTTTGGCTTCAATGTGGTATGCACCGTCACTACTGGTCGTGGCACCCGTGACGAATGTAGAGTCTAAAGCCTGCATAACAACTACATTGGCATAAGGTACAGCCGAGCCGTTAACGGTCCTTACTATTCCATGAATATCCCTTGCCATGCATGTCGCAACACTTACCGCACAACTTGCGAAAAACAATACCCTTTTCATATTAAGCGAATTATCGTCTTATAAATCCATCCAACAATTTTTCTAACCCTTCTTCGTTGATGCAACAAACATCATAATTGATATCTTTTTCTTGCTTTCCGACACGATACAAGTTACAACCGCCATCACAGATAGGCAAGAAACTGCACCCGAGGCATTTCCTATCCGAAAATTTGTCACTTCCTATCATAAATTGTGATACAATGTCGTATCTCTTGACACCTGTAGCCAACGAGCCTATAGCCCGTTCGCCTCTGCCGACATCAGCCCAACATTTATATAACAGGCCGTTAGGGTCTATTACATACGCATTGTTGTCCATACATGTACAGACCCCTTTGTCGGTGGAAGGAAACAAAGACTCTCTGGTCTTAATTCCGAAATCAGCCAATGTCACTTCAAAATCTATCTTTTCTTCCGTAGACAGTTCCAATGCCCGTCGTCTTTCCCATGTCGTATCCATGCTGTTGTCCATAACATATGTATGGTAAATGTGCAAGTTCTTCCCTTTCCAACGTTCAGAGAGTTTTAGGTATAACGCAGGATATTCTGTTTTGTTGTTTTTGCCTATGTTCGTCCTGATACCAATATGACAGTCAGGCATCAATTCTACGGCTCTGTCTACGTTCTGGAGAATTTGCTCAAATGATGATTTTCCATTTTTCAGCACTCTTGTTTGGTCGTGTGTTTCTTTGTCTCCGTCAATGGTAATTTGGAGATAGTCAAGTTTTATGCTGCGTAGTTTTTTGCAGTTCTCTTCGGTCAATAAATAACCATTTGAAACCATAGAGGAATGCTTTATTGGTAGTTTCGATGCCTGCTTTACCTTGTTGTAGATTTCACAAATCGTATCTATGGCCAACAAAGGTTCACCACCATGCCAATTTAGTCCGAGTCCGTCCAAATGATCAGCGTGGTTGTTGATAAAAGTTACAAGCTGCTGTTGGATATCCTCATTCATTTTCGCAGGAGGAAGGTTGTGTTCATAACAATAAGAACATGCAAAATTACAGGAAAGAGTAGGACAAATCACTAAATTCAACTCTCTTGTTCCGTAAGACTGTACCTGTTTCTTATATTTCAGCGTATCAAGATATTTTGCGTCTTCATTAGGAAGTACCAGAACTTTAGTCTTTACCAAATATTCGTAATCTTCCTTCGAAAGCAATGTCTCCGCTAACTCCCCATTTTGCGCTAACTGTGAAAAAACGTCATACGTATCCTTGTCTATTTGGGATAATGACAACATGCGAGAATTGAACAAGCAATAGCCCTTCAACTCCGAATGAAATAAAATATTATAACTTGACCACTGCATTGTTTTTACATGTTTAAGTAATCGTTAAAAAATAAGTTGGTACATTTCCCCTGCACGCCCTGAAAGGG
>CAVKZC010000245.1:0-4423 GCA_963660455.1 Sphaerochaetaceae bacterium
AGGAGATAGAAAAGTACAGTCATCTTGCCACCTTGCAGGAGGTTGCCGAGAACGATTACAACCTCAACATTCCTCGCTATGTAGATACTTTCGAGGAGGAAGAGCCTATCGACATCCATGCCGTGATGAAAGAAATCAAGGAGTTGGAGGCCAAGCGTGCTGACCTTGATAAGGAAATCGAGGGTTATCTGAAAGAGTTGGGATTGGTAGAGTAATAACATTAAGAACATCGGATTATGAAGGGATATGCAAAACCTTTACATGAATTTATAGAAGGTCACAAAATTCAATTTGTGATACCTGTTTATCAGCGCAATTATGATTGGTTGATTGACAACTGCGACCAACTGTTTAGTGACTTAGTGAAATTAAGTCGTTCTGGCAGACCGTCCCATTTCTTTGGCTCTATCGTTACGTCATCGGCAGATAGCGGTTACAACAGATTGGTGATAGATGGGCAACAACGCTTGACCACTATTTCTCTCCTTTTATTGGCAGGAATTAAGGCGGTGAAGGACAAAGCTATCGAGATTAGCGACGAGTCGAAATTGGAAGAGGCATACGAGGTCTTTTTGAAGGCTAAATTCTGCAACTCTGAGCGCAAGATAAAGCTTGTTCCCATTGAGAACGATAGAATTGCATACGACAAGATTTTCAATAATGCTGACGATTATAACGAAGACTCAAAGGTGACTCGCAATTTCCGTCATTTCTACGGATTGTTGACAAAGAAGCCGCAAGCGTTGTCTTTTGACCAATTGCTTGATGCCATAGAGCGACTGCAAATCATATCAATAGAATTGGATGCTGACGATGACGCACAACTTATCTTTGAAAGTCTTAATTCTACTGGTTTGGCTTTGACCGAGGCCGATAAAATCCGCAATTACCTCTTGATGGCATTGACTGCTGATGAGCAACAGACTTGTTTCAAGGAATATTGGCAAAAGATAGAAGCGGCTACAGAAAACGAACCGACCAAATTCCTTCGTGACTATCTGACTATCAAACAACAGCTACAACGTCCAGTTCGTCTTTCCAACATCTATCCAGAATGGAAGAAATACATGGAAGGGCATGACCGCAAGGCAGAACTGGCAGAAATGCTGGAGTATGCACGCTACTATCAACAGGTGACTGAGGCAAAACTTACCACGCAGAAATTGTCGGAAAAGATGCGCCACATCTGTAATCTTGAAACAGACGTGACCAATGTCTTCTTCATCCAATTCCTCAAATATGCAGTTGAGAACGATTTTACGGAAAATGAGGTTTACAAGGTGATTGATGTTGTCGAGAATTATATGGCTCGCCGTATTGTGTGCAATATGCCAGGCAATGCCTTGACACAGGTGTTTTGTGCCTTGCACAAGGATGTCCTGAAGAGTATTGAAGAGTATAAATCTGCCAACATACCACTGGCTTACACTTACTCAGACATTCTTGCGTACCACATCATGCGCCGTGACGGTAACTATCAGTTGCCAAGAGACGGACAGTTTGTTGAAGCCATCAAGATGCGTGACGCATACCACATGTTGAAGCCATTCCAAATCTTCTTGTTTGAGCGTTTAGAGAACTCCGTCCACGGAGAATACAACGACGTAGCATCTGACATGAAGAAGAAGGATGCAACGATAGAACACATTATGCCTCAAACACTCAACAGGGAATGGAAAGCTATGTTGGGGGACAACTATGAAGAGATACAAGAAAAGTACCTCCATACGTTTGCCAATCTTACGTTGACTGGTATCAACAGTGAACTTAGCAACAAAGCATTTGAGATAAAACGTGACGGCAAGACGATAGGGAATGAAATATATCCCGGCTACAAGGATTCCAAATATCGCTTGACCAAAAAAGTGACCGAGTGTGAGAAATGGTCGGAATCGGAGATCTTACAGCGTGGTCAAGACATCATGAACACCTTCTTGCGGCTCTATCCATTGCCACACCCCTCATTCAAACCGTTGCCCAAGCCTGTTGATGAGGTATCTCTGGATGAGGAGAACTTTACTCCAACAAATAGAAACTTGAAAGGTTTCAGACTGTTCGGCAGCGAATATACGGAGACCACATGGAAAGACATGCTTTTGCGTGTGGTTAAGATTGTGGCAGAAAAATATACAGACATCGTGGATTCTCTATATGACGCAGAGGGCTTTTTCTGGTCAGAAAAACAGGCGGACACAAGGTATTGCACACTTCTTGCTCCACAAAAGTATTTGTGGACTTCTATGGATAACCGAAGCAAACTTCGTTGCTTGCGTTTCCTGTTTGAAAAGTGTGACATCGCCGAGACTGAATTGGTGATGTTGCTTGAACCCGTTAAAGAATAAAGAGACATCGTAATATGGCAGAAAAAGACAACACACCAGAGATGCGTCCTACGTTCGAAGAGATTCGCAGGACGGATGAGAATGGGCATGAGTATTGGAGCTCCCGCGACTTGTACTCTGCGATGGGCTATTCTGCAAATTGGAAATTCCAAAGGGTTATCGATAAGGCTATTGATGTAGCCAATACCAAAGGGATCAACCTCAACGACCACTTCAACCAAACGGTTGATATGGTCAAGCTTGGCAGTGGGGCGTTCAGGAAGGTGGAGATATTTCGCTTGTCACGCATGGCATGCATGATTATTGCAGAGAATGCTGATGGAAAGAAAGCGTTGGTGCAGCAGGCAAGAGAATACTTTTCTCAGTCTGTCACGACCACGGAGATTATACAGAACTCACTGGAGTCCAATATATTGCTATACAAAACAGCACAAGGCGAAACTCGTATTGAGGTTATCTTCAATAACGAAACGTTTTGGATGTCGCAGAAACGTATGGCAGATTTGTTTGGCGTGGATGTCCGAACCATAAACTATCACTTGGGGCAAATCTATGAAGCTGGCGAGTTGAAAAAAGAAGCAACTATCCGAAAAATTGGGATAGTTCAATCTGAAGGCGAGCGAGATGTGGAGCGCACTCCGTTGTTCTACAACCTTGATGCCATCATTGCCGTGGGTTATCGTGTCAACAGCTATCAAGCCACACAGTTCCGCATTTGGGCTACGTCTGTGCTAAAGGAATTTATCATCAAGGGATATGTGCTTGATGATGAACGGTTGAAGCAAGGCAAGCATTTCGGCAAGGACTACTTTGACGACTTGCTGGAGCGCATCCGTGAGATTCGCACGTCCGAACGCCGCTACTATCAGAAGATAACCGACATCTACGCAGAGTGCAGTGCTGATTATGATGCCAAGTCGGAAAGCACAAAGTTGTTCTTCAAGATGGTGCAGAATATGATGCACTTGGCTGTCACTCACCATACAGCGGCGGAGATTGTCTATAACAGGGCTGATGCTGAGCAACCACACATGGGACTTACCACATGGAAGAAAGCTCCAGACGGCAGAGTGCAGAAGTCCGATACGATTGTCGCCAAGAACTATCTGTCGGATAAAGAACTGGAAGAGTTGAACGGCATAACAAATGCATTCCTCGACTTTGCCGAGATGCGTGCCCGTCGCCACATGGTTACGAATATGGAGGATTGGCGCAAACGCTTATCACAGTTCCTTGCAACCATGGACTACGAGGCAAACTCTTCGGCTGGGACAGTATCACAAGAGGAAGCAAGGGCTAAGGCGTATGGGGAATACGAGAAATATAAACTCATCCAAGACCGCTCGTATATTTCTGACTTCGACCGCTTCAATGGTGGTGATGACGATGCCCCATTGCTTCCTTTCGACCTCAATCCAAACGAAGCATAGATTTTGTCCACCAAATTGGTGGACCATTTCAGAAACTTAAAATTAAGGATTAAAAATGACAACGACAATAAATAACGAACATAAGAAACTCAATGTCCCAAATCTCAGATTTCCTGAGTTTCAGGGGGAATGGAAAGAGGAACGGCTTTCGGATATAGCTGAACTTTACAAGGGTACAGGTATATCAAAAGACCAATTGTCTGAAAATGGTGAACCTTGTATTTTGTATGGTGAACTTTACACTAAGTATAAATCGGAGATAATAAGTGAGGTTCTTAGCAAGACGAATATTGATAGCGCAAAATTGGTACGGAGCAATGCCAATGATGTTATAATTCCGTGTTCAGGCGAAACCGCAGAGGATATAGCGACTGCTCGTTGTATCCTCAAAGACAATATTCTTTTAGGTGGAGACTTGAATATCATACGCTTACATGGATATGATGGTTCGTTTATGAGCTATCAGTTAAATGGCAAACGTAAATATGACATTGCAAAAGTGGCACAAGGCGTTTCTGTCGTTCACCTTTATGGCGAACACTTGAAGGGTGTCAAGACATTCAACCCCTCATTGAGTGAGCAGCGAAAAATCGCAAAGATGTTCTCGTTGCTTGATGAGCGCATTGCCACCCAAAACAAAATCATTGACAA
>CAVKZC010000246.1:0-1111 GCA_963660455.1 Sphaerochaetaceae bacterium
CTTTCCTCAGATATCAATGTCGTGCTCTCCTCCCTGTTTCCAGTCGAGTGTCACGGTAGCTCCCACGTTGCGTGTCTCGGTGGTGAGACTGCCGTCGTCCTTGAGCTTCGTCTTGATGATCTTCAGTTGACCGGCCTTCAGCGGTTCGCTCACGGTGAGGGCAGTCTTGGTGTACTTCCCGTTGCGTTTCACGATGACATCGAATGTCCAGGTGCCCTTCTCCGAGGGGAACCCCACGGCGTAGAGGGCGTTGTAGGCGTTGCCGGCTTCGTACACGCTGCGTGCCCTTAGCACGGTGGTCTGCGTCTTGGCGTATGTGCTGTCGTTCACGCTGAAGCAGGTCGTCATGCCGTTGAGGTAGCCTGCGAGGGCGTCGGGCTTCGTGTCGTTCTGGTTGATGAGCACCACGGCGGCGCAGTTGGCCATGTAGAGGCTCACGTCGATGTCCTTGCCGAAGTCGTCGGCTGCGATGTCCTTCCTTGCCGTGAAGAGTCCGTAGCGGTGACAGTCGATGGTGTCGCCCGCCACCTGCTGCAGGGCAAACTGCTGCAGGGCATCCTGCCCCGTCGTCTTCACCTGTGTCTCGTCCTGCGTGTTGGCGAGGGCGAGGTGTCGGTAGTCGTTGCGGCTGAGGTAGATGGTGTACGAGGCGGTGTTGCCGTTCATCTCGTTCGCCTCGTGGCGTGACAGGTTGCCGCCCACGTAGAATGACAGGTCGTTGTCCTTCGCGTAGTCGGTGAACACGTTGCCCAGGGCGGAGCGCAGGGTGGGGGCGAACGCCTGTTCCTCTGCCGAGGTAAGGGTTTGCTCTATCTCTGTGCTCAGACTGGTGCTGAGGTTCATCCGGTATGTTATCTTGTAGTCGTTGCCGCAGTCGCTCATGTCCTCGTCGATGCACGAGGTGAGGCATGCCGGCACGGCAAGTGACAGCATGGCATACCCCCAAAACTTGGCTCTCTTTATCATCTTATATAATTAAAAAATAATAATGTGCATATTACGCTGCAAAGATAGCAAAGAATATCGTAACAGCCAAGTTTTTGGGAAGAAATGAGCGGAAAAGTAGTTGGCGGTGGGAATACTCGCCTCCAAGTTCGTTCCGAAAAGTGTA
>CAVKZC010000246.1:1123-4341 GCA_963660455.1 Sphaerochaetaceae bacterium
AAGTTCGTTCCGAAAAGTGTATCTTTGCAATCATGCGAGAAGTTCTTTGCGTCCTGCTAGGCGTTCCGGCGGATTGAATCCGCCCCCAATCTCTTACCACGCAAAAAACTCCCGGCAAGAAAAGATTGACTTCATGCCGGGAATAATGGTATGTTATAGAAATTGTGTCATGTATGCTGGTACGAGGAGCACTTTTCCGTCTTTAGTTAAGTCCTTTGTGTATATAAGGTAACACTTTTCGATAATATTTGAAAACTTCTCGCAGAACACATCAAGCGACTTGTGTGATTTGTAGCCTGATGATTTGACTTCTATCGGATGGAGCTTTGCACCTCGTGACAACAGAAAATCTATTTCGTAACTATGAGTCTCGTCCCTTGGCCATGTATAGTAAAAAAGTTTGTTACCTGAGCTCGTCAGTAGCTGGGCAATGACATTCTCATATACATACCCAAGGTTGGCGCTGAGCTTGTCATTCAGCAGTTTCTGGTAGATGACATTCTCTGTATAGTCCTTGTCCCAAAACGCCAGAGTGACAAAGAGACCGGTGTCTGCGCAGAAGATTTTATATCTCGAGATGTCCTTGGTCAGTGACATACCCACATTGGGATCGTTGGAATGATAGGCGAAATGGACAGTTTTGCTATCTTCTAGATTCCTCAGTAGTTCCTGCAACTTGGCGTTGTCAACATTCCCCAATATGGAATAGGGCTTGTAACGGTTGTTCGTTTGGCTAAGCTGCGATGGTATTTCCATAAATAAAGTTTCAAGGCGCCCCGTCGTGTCAAGTTTCTGAAAGTCTTCTAAATATACCTTGATGATGCCACGTTTGGTGTGGTCTACCATGCTGAAATTGTTGGTTTCAATGTATGAACTCACTGCCTGTGGCATACCGCCAACCAACATGTAAAGCCGGAAGTCTCTCATTTTGTCACGGTGTACTTGTCCCAATGGCAGCCGTTGCTCGTAAAAAGTACGGAGTAAAGGTACTGTTGCGTCGTCTCCTAGTGCCCACCTGAATTCTTCGTAGTCCATCGGGTAGAGGGTAACTCGCTCTTCTTCGCTGGGGATGGTTATGTCCTTCGTACTTTTCTTGATGCTGATGAGAGACCCTGTCTCTATATAATCATAACGACCGTCCTTGACTAAATATTTTATAGCCTGTCTCGCTAACGGACAATTCTGTACTTCATCGAAAATGATGGCAGACTTTCGCTCCTTCAATACTACATTGTAAAAAGACTGTAGTTGAAGGAAGATATAATCCTTGTTCATCAAATTCTTGAATAACGATTTTACCTCCTCTGATGCTTCATTGAAATCTATGAGTATGTACGAATCGTATTCGTTCTTGGCAAACTGCTCGACAAGCGTCGACTTGCCGACACGTCGTGCTCCTTCTACCAATATCGCCGTTTTCCCGTTTTGGTTGTTCTTCCATTCCAGAAGACGGTTATATAGCTTTCTTTTGAATATCTGTGCCATGATTATCGCAATTTTGCCGCAAAAATAGTACTTTTCCTTCAGCTACCAAAATGTTTTTGATGAAAATCTGCGAAAATACCGAAATGTTTTTAGTGAAAAACTGCGAAAATACCGAAATGTTTAGATTGGGATGGTTGCAACGCGCCCTGTAAGGTAGGGTGTTCTAAATTCAACCAAATTTTTACACCCTTTTTCGCACGAAACCTACAAACACTTTGTGTGACAAGATTTTATTGTATTGAATTGTGCAAAAAGATGGGTGCGGATTACAAATCCGCAAAATAAACCGATGCCGCATATAGCGGCACATTCGTCATCCAATCTTGCTCACGGAAGTCGGACATTGAGAAACGGATGCCGTGCATGCCGGGATGCTGTGCCACAAAAGTGGAAAGAGACTTAGAACGGAGGTTCTCCTCGGCCTTCGCCTCTATCGGCACGATGTCAGTGCCATGCTGTATAAGGAAATCCAGTTCCAGTTTGCCATTCGAACTATAATAAAACACAGACTGACCAGTAGAGGCGACCAACTGAGACATCACAAAATTCTCAGTGAAAGCACCTTTCGAGTCCGACATTCCGTTTTCCGCCACCAGCAGATTGGCAGGCGGCGTATTGCTCAAAGCCCCCAACAATCCACAATCTAGCAGAAACAGCTTAAAACTCGCCAGGTCGACATAACACTTCAAGGGCATCTTCGCCTCGTTCACCCGCTCCGCCTTGTAAACCAGCCCAGCATCCATCAACCATTGTATCGCCACCTCGAAATCCTTGGCACGCGCCCCAGGCTTGGCCACACCATACACAAACTTCTTGTTTTCCCTCACCAACTGCGACGGCATGGACTGCCACACCATATTGATGCGGTTGGACTCCGACACAGGCACATGTTTGGAGATGTCCTTCTGATAAGTGAAAAGGATAGCATCCTGCACCTTTCTCACCGCATTGGGGTCGTTGGTCTGCAAAAAGCGCATCACAGCCTCAGGCATCCCTCCCACGAAATAGTATTCCCTCAACACCTTGACATACTCGCCAGAAAGGATATTGACAGTCTGCCAATCCTTACTCCTCAGCAAATCATACATCTGCTCTTTTCCTTTAGCAAGGAGAAACTCGTCAAAAGTCATCGGATACATACGCAGCACATCTACCTTGCCCACAGGCATGGACTCGCCGGGATGCATAGCAATGCCCAATAGAGAACCGGCTACCGCCAAATGATATTCCGGTGCCTCCTCACAGAAATACTTCAAGACAGAAAGTCCGCGGGTTGCTTCCTGTATCTCGTCGAGGATAACCAAGGTCTTGCCAGGGATGACAGGGCATCCTGCCAAGGCAGCTATCGAAGAGACGATACGTTGAATGTCGTAATCCTTCAGAAACAGTTTCTTAGCCAACTCATTGGTATCAAAGTTGATATAGGCAACATGAGCATATTCCTGCCGTCCAAATTCCTTGAGGATATAGGTCTTACCTACCTGACGAGCACCATACAAAATCAAGGGCTTGCGAAAGCGGCTGTTTTTCCATTCTTTCAAGTTCTCTATTATCTTTCTATACATAATCGTTTATCTTACAAACTATTACACTTCTTACACAGTTGCAAAGATACACTTTTCGGAACGAACTTCCAAGTATTTTATACATTTTTAAGAACGAACTTTCAAGCATTTCATACACTTTTCGGAACGAACTTTCAGGCAAACACTACACTTTTCGGAACGAACTTT
>CAVKZC010000247.1:0-4333 GCA_963660455.1 Sphaerochaetaceae bacterium
CATCGGGGCCTGCGGCCACTATAAGGGCTTCCTTGTTGTTGCGGTTGTTGGCATCGGCCCACATGTCGGCTATGTCCTCATAGAGGTATGCGTCGTAGGCAGATGCGTTGCCTATCAGCTCTTCTGCTGTTTGGGCAGCCAGTTGCCAGTATTGTTGGGCATCGCCATACTTGCTTTGGCCCAAACCGGCGCGCTGTGCGTATACTCTGGCAAGCAGACCGATGGCCGATTTCTTGGTCATGCGTGCGTAGTTTCCGTCTTTTGGCTTTACGGGTAGGTCGGGTATGGCTTCTGTCAGGTCTTTGACAATCTGGTCGTATATTACTTTCTCGCTGGAGCGTTTGGGGCGCAGTTCCACATAGCTTGTAATGCTGGAGCTACTTTCCAGATTGAGGGTTACAGGGCCATAGTGGGCCACCAGGATGGAGTAATAGAGTGCGCGTAGCGTCTTGGTTTCTGCAAGCAGTATCTTGACGGTTTCCGCATCTCCGTCTTTCAGTTTGCTGGCCTCGTTGATGACGGTGTTGCAGTTGGATATGAGCGAGTAGCACTGCAGGAACACTTTTTGCGTAGTGTTGTAGCTGCTGGTAAGGTCTTCGTAGTTGAATACCTGTTTGTAGCCTGTACCGTTGCTTTTTGCGAGCCAGAGGTCGGTGCCGCCCTCCGACTCGAAGAGCCAGTCGGAGGCAGTGTAGAGCTGGTCGTTGAGGGCAGTATAGCACGAAGCCTGCAGTCCGCTCCATGTCTCATACGAAGAGATGGTGGCATCGCCGGCACTTGGATTCACCTCGTCGAGTCCGCATGAGCCGAACAATAGTCCGGCGCAAGCCATATGGGTGAAGAATTTTATGTATTTTTTCATGTTGAGTGCATGTTAGAATGTTGTTGTAATCCAGTTAGAAAGACACGTTGAGACCGAATACCAATTGCTTGGTCAGCGGGAAGTCGAGGTCACCGCCCATCTCGGGGTCGTAGTCTTTGAGCAGATGATTGCTGGCGTGTACCAACGGGTTGGTGATGGTACCGTAGATGCGCAGACTTTGCAGGTGTACCTTCCTACAGATGTTTTGTGGCAGGGTGTAGCCCAAGGTAATGTTCTTTATCTTGAAGAACGAACCGTCCACATAGGCCAGCGAGGTATAGTAAGGGTCATCTTTCCAGTTCCTGTTAGAGTTCAGCGCCGGGAAGTCATTGCTCGGGTTGGTCGAAGTCCAGTAGTTGAAGTGTGCAGGGAACGAACCGCCCGAAGAACTATACCATGTAATGGGGTCGTAGTAGAACATCTGGCCGTGTCTCCAGTACATGTAGATGCTGAGGTCTATACCTTTCCATGTAAAGGTGTTCTGGAAGCCAAGCGACCAGTCGGGCGAATTGTGCCCTAGTATCTGCTTGTCGTTGTCGTTGACCGAGTAGCGGTTGTCTGCAGTGTATCTTACCGTTTTTGTTCCGCCGTTTTCGTCGGGGTAAGACTTCTCCCACACACCGTCGCTAATCTTCTGCATGTTGGGTACGTTTACCTTGAGGTCACCGGGCAGTTTGCCGAAGACGGCAGCGTCGGCCTCCTCGCCGTATTGCCATACGCCGTCTATCTTATATGCGCGATAAGAGCGTATGGGGTCGCCTACATGGAGCGTATAGTTGCCGTTGGTGATAAACTCGGCGGCTCCTTCTCCGAGGTCGGTAACCTTCTCTTTGTTCTTGGCGAAGGTGATGGTGCTCTGCCATAGGAAGTCTTTGGTCTGGATATTGCGTGTGTTCAGTGTTATCTCTATGCCCCTGTTGCGTGTCTTGGCGATGTTTTTGTTGACGGTATAGTTTTGGGATGCATTGTATCCGCCGTTGGTGATGGGCACGTTCTGCTTCCAGATGACACCAGATGTGTTGGTGATGTAATAGTCCAGCGTAAGGTCTATGCGGCCGTTCAGGAATGCTGCATCAATACCTATGTTGGTGTTGCGTGAGCGTTCCCATGTCAGTTCTGCGTTGGCGAGGTTCTGCCCAAAGGTATAGGAGGTAAGCACCTGGTCGCCCAGTCCGATGTTGCCTTGCTGCAGTATTGCCCACGAGTCGTAGGCACTGATGCCTGCTGCGCCCGTTTCGCCATAACCTACGCGCAGTTTGAGGTTGCTCAGCCAGCTCTGCGTGGAGGCCATGAACGGTTCGTCGCTGATGCGCCATCCTGCTGAAACGGCAGGGAAGGCGTTCCATCTTACGTCCTTGGCCAGTTTTGAGTTGCCGTCATAGCGTATGGAGGCTGCAAGGAGGTAACGGCTCAGGTACGAGTAGTTGATACGTGCCACATAACCCATGGTTTTGCCCATCTTGAAATTGGATGCCAGTGTTTTGTTGTTGCCCGTTGAGGCTCCCATGTTAGTCCAGTAATAGGTGTTGGAACTGATTCCCGTGTTGCTGAGCGAGAAGCTCTCGTTCTCAGAGTTGTTGTATGTCGTAACGCCTGTAACGGTAAAGTCGTGGTCCTGTGCTATGTTGAAATGGTAAGTCAGAATGTTTTCCCATGTATAGCTCCATGAGTTGTTGTTGCCCAGACTCGCCGATGTGTAGTCGGATGTCTCAGAGTGTGGTGCGCCGACGGCACCAGTTCCGGCCTTGTCGTAGAACTGGTATGAGCCATAGCCTATAAACTGGCGGCTATTGCTGAATCCCAGATTCAGACTGAGGCGGCTCTCCCATGTCAGCCCCTTGATGGGCTTGATGCGGATGTAAGGCTGGGCGTAGACCTTGAAACTGGTAGGATGGTTGCGGTATACATCGCGGTTCTGGTTCAGAAGGAGGTTTACCGTTCCGTTGTCGCCATTGATGGGGTAGGGCTTGAGGTTGCCGTCGTCATCGTACAATGTGCCGAAGGGAGATGCCTTCATCACTTTGTCCAGTTTGCTGGAGGTCTGCTCCCTTGACGTGTATGAGCCTTGTGCGTGTAATCCCGCAGAGAACCACTTGTTGATATCGTGGTTGATGCGTACAGTACCGGAATATACATTATACTCGTCGTTTTTGTACTGTCCAATTTCCTTCGAGTAGTTGAGTGAGAAATACGCCTGTGTCTTCTGTGTTCCGCCATTTACGGAGAACGAATAGTTCTGCGTGCTTCCGGTTTGCATCATGGCGTCTACCCAGTCTATAGTTTGTCCTCTCGAGAGTGCTTCTTCGCGTATCTTGGTCTCTATGTCATCATCCATGACGACACCAGCCTCCTTCTGTGCTGTATAACGTGTGCGTACCCATGTCTCGGCATCGTTCATCTTGGGGAGGGTCGACCATCCGTTCCAGCCAATGTACGTGTTGAAGTTGACGTTTAGCTTGCCGGCTTGTGCTTTCTTTGTCGTGACAAGGATTACGCCGTTGGCTCCCGAAGAACCGTAGACAGCAGTAGAAGATGCGTCTTTCAGTACTTCGATGTTCTCGATATCGTTGGGGTTCAGAGTGTTTATGTCACCTTCCATTCCGTCTATCAAGACTAACGGTGAACCGGAAGCTGTGATGGAACGGTTGCCGCGCAACTGCATGTCTATGCCCGATCCGGCCTGGCCCGAACTCTTGGTAATGTCGAGACCCGACACGCGCCCTTGCAGAGCTTCCATCGGGTTGCTTGACGGGGTCAGCGTTATCAGCTCTTTCTTTACGCTTGACACGGCGCCAGTCAGGTCGGCTTTCTTCATCGTTCCGTATCCCACGGCTACAACCTCTTGCAGGCCCAGTACGTCTGGCTGCATGGTGATGATTCCTCCCTTGGTTGTTTTCATCTGTTTATATCCCGTGTAGCTCAGAGTGAGTGTTGTGCCTGGCGCCACATTCAGCGTGAAGTTGCCGTTGGCATCCGTAATTGTGGCTTTCCCTTTTCCGGCCCTTACTGTTACACCGATAAGGGGTTCTCCATATTCGTCGAGAACTTGCCCTGTTACGCCCTTGCTCTGCTGTGTGCCCAGTACATGGCTTGTTGCCTGTCCTGCATGGGCAAGGGAAGGGCTTAATGCCATAAAGGCAGAAAATAGAATCGGCCCTAAGGATAGAGGCAATCCTATGCCTATGGCCAATTCTTTCTGATTGTTTTTAAGTAGCTTTTTCATACTATTTGTGTGTTGTTGGTTAATAGGTCGGTCTGAGGTTTTGTAAGAGCGTGCTTTTCGGTATAAGCATGTCGTGACGGCTGCAAAATTAGGCCAAAAACAGGAGACGGGGGTGGAAAAATGCGTCATATAGGTCGAAAATAAACCTTTCTTCCGCAGGATGTAACTATTCTGCGATAGGTGGAGTATTTGTTTGTAAAGGTTAATTGTTTGTTTGTTCTTGTGTGCCTTAACGTAAGCATTTTTAC
>CAVKZC010000248.1:0-4284 GCA_963660455.1 Sphaerochaetaceae bacterium
ATTCGTGAGATTACCTCCCGTTGGTCAGTGGGTATTCGACGAGTCTCGTGTTCGAAAAAAAATCCCCTGCTCTTCTTGCGAAAAGCAGGGGACGTGTTATGTCTAATCTTACCTCAAGAAAAGTGTGAGGGAGTAATGGAGTCTTGCGACGATTACTTGTTGATGAACTTCTTGCCGTTCTTGATGACGAGGCCCTTGGCGTTGCTTGCCACCTTCTGACCCATCACGTTGTATGTAGCAGCGTCTGCATCGGCAGAAACCTCAGAAATGGCTGAGTTGATGCCAGAAGTGCTACCACGGACAACTGTCAATTTTGTTATGTAAGTGGCAGTATTGCCACTGCGTCCCAGTTTGAGTGTTTCGGAATCTTCCGTCAATGTGAATGACTCTTCTTTTGGGTCATCGGCATTTGTCCTTCCGTTGATAAACTGCTCGGTAGTGAAAAGCACCGATGCTTCCTCGCCTACAGCACCCTTAAAAATGCTTGTACCAGATTTTTTCGTATCATCGGCATTGTTAAAAGCACCTGCAATCGTTACAACATCGCCTGTTTTGAAGCCTCCTTCTGTGCTCAAAGTGAAGAAGTTTTCATTGATTAAATTATCTGTGGTATAACCATTTGAAAACTTCAATGCAGATACACTAGTCTTGTTAGAATAAATCTTGACTGTTGCCGATATATCGCAAGTTCCACTTGCAGCAATACCTGTTGTTGACGTTGGAAAGTCAATCAATGTTGTCTGTGCGTTAACACTTGCAGCCATAGCAACGGCTGCGATAAGAGTAAAAAATTTCTTCATACTTATATAGTTTTTAGTTTGTCGTTAGCAAATGAAATGCACATTTGTAGTCTTAGTTGCTGCAAAGATATGTTTTTTATCTGAAACGAGCAAGACTTTCGGCAAAGATTTTTTCGCAAACGTTTACGTGAGTTACATTCCGTCCGTCAGCACAACATACCTTATTTTATATTACTTTTGCAACGTAAATGGCGAAGACTAACCACAAAGACAAACCTAAAATAATTAAACAAAAAACAATGAGAAAAAAACTACATTTCAAGCTCAGTCTGCTTGTCATGTTGTTGCTCCTTGTCGCCCCTGCGGCAATGGCACAAGACGTGACGGCAGTATGGGATTTCCAAAACAACTTGTCGGAAGGAATCAACACGGCTACCAATTTTGAAAAAAAGACTGGTACTGTTGCGTCTACTGTGGAGGGAATCACCCTGTATGTGGATGCATCAAGCGGAAAACTGAAGGGTAGGGATACAGATGCCCAGTTTAATAGTGGCACCATCCTCCAGGTTCCTGTAAAGTCTGCCAAGGACGTTGTTACTGTTACTAGTTATCCCAACTGCCACAATTACACGGTTGGAGGGGTAGCAGCCACAGCCGATGTGACAGAGCACAAGGCCACAACAGCAGAGGCTACACAGGGCTATGTGGAGATAAAGGGAACCGGCAGCAGTTACCTCTACCAGATAAAAGTGGTACAGGCGGGAGCTATCCAGGAGAAGCGCCTCTACTCCACCAGTTTTACAGAGTGGGATGAGGTAAAGGCCAGTGCAGAGTCTACCACGGTGATCAAGAAGACCCTCTACAGCAAGGAGAGTTTTACTTTTACCCTGACCAACGTGGCCATAGACCCTGATGGCACTCAAGGTAAGTTCCCGGAAATAACAGGTTATATGCAGACCGCCAAGTACACAGGCACAAACAAGGATGAAGAGCCTTCAGCCGTTACGTCTGCCCTTGCCAACATCACCAAGATTACCCTCCACCAGGCTGCTACTGGCGGTAACCGCGGCATCAAGGTGTCAGTAAAGGGTGACGGCGACGACGACTGGGTGGTGCTCCACAACCAGAGCATCGGTACTGCAGCTGGAGAAGACCTCAGTCTTGACGTGAACCGCACCAACTGCCAGATCAAGTTTGAGGCATTCGCTCCAAGCCAGAACGCCTATGTTACCGACCTTGCCATCTACGGCAATGTGGACATGAGCAAGACACCTATGCTCGGCAGCTTTACCCTGAACGGTACAAAGTATGAGGCAGCCGACATCTTTGAGGAGGACAACACCGGCAAGCAGCTTGCCACCATCAACGTTTCGAAGAAGGCAACCCTCATCACTCGGGACAATCCGCTCACCGACATCACAGCCGATAACGGCACGATAAAGAGCACTACCTACACCACCACAGGCGAAGACGCAGACAAGAAGACGGTCGTTGCCATCGTGGTTGAGGCCAACAACGACGCCGTGACCTACGAACTGACTGTAGGTTTCAAGCCCGACTTCACCCTCACCTATTATAATATAGACGGAACGACCGTCCTCGCCACACAGCAGGTGGAGCAGGATGCTGCCATCACCGCCTTTGTTGACGACGAAGATGCTAAGGGCAAGGTAACCGTAGCCAATGGCAAGAAGTTCCGCGGATGGGCACCCTCGTTCAAGAAGGACGAGAAGAAGTACACCGTCAATGACATCATTACAGCCGACGCAGCCCTCTATCCCGTCGTTACCTACATAGAGACAAAGAGCGACACGGCACGCTACGACTACAACCTGCAGAATGAAGGCTTTGACGCTGCCGACCACGAGGCATTCGTCGTGGACGGCACCGGCAAATGGCACGACACCACACACGGATGGGTGTTCTCTGCCTCTGACAAGATTAACCTCCTCATGGGCGGCAAGGGTTACATCAAGTTGAACCTCTGTCAGTATTCTAATGGTACGATAACACTGACCGACCCCAGCGGCAATGCGGTCAACACCGTAGAGGCCAAGGCCAGCAAGGATGGTGCGCTCTACCTTCTGCAAAACACCGCTACGGAGAGCGGCACATACGTGCTGAGCTTCAGCGGCACCACCTACCTCCACAGCCTCAGCATCGTGAACATGCAGGAGGAGGCTTACGAGCAGTACTACAACTACTACCTCGTGAAGAAGGGTGACGTGAACAGCTTCATCACTACCCTCGAGACAGTGAACGCAGCCAATGCAGCCAGCAGCGCTGCACGCTCGTACATCATCCTGCCCGACGGCACATACGACCTCGCCGAGCGTTGCCTCACCACCATCAGCGGCAACAACATCTCCATCATCGGCGAGAGCATGGACAACACCATCATCGTCAATACACCGGAGGCTGAGGGTATCGCCGTCACAGCCACCCTGTACAACACCAGCACAGGTCTCTACATGCAGGACCTCACCCTGAAGAACGCCTATCCGTTCATCATCGGTGCCACTGCCGGCCGTGCCGTCTGCTTGCAGGACAAGGGTACGCAGACCATCTGCAAGAACGTGAAGATGCTCTCTTACCAGGATACATACTACAGCAACAACAGCAGCGGTAAGTACTACTTCGAGAACTCGGACATCCATGGTATCGTAGACTTCATCTGCGGTGGCGGTGACGCCTTCTTCAACAAGTGTACCATCACGCTGGAACCTGGCAAGAACAGTTATATCACGGCTCCTTTCACCGATGGTACCAACTACGGTTATGTGTTCGACGGTTGCAAGATCGTGGGTACAGAGAATTACAAGTTCGACTTCGGTCGCTCATGGGGCGGTACGGCAAGATGTGCCTTCCTCAACACCGTGCTTGATGCCAACGCTGCCAAGAACATCAGCACGACACGCTGGACGACAACCGGTATGAACGTGATAGCCGAGAACTTCTGGGAGTACAACACGCTCGACGAGAGCGGCAAAGTCATCTCTCCTGAGGAGAACATCGTAACCTTCACCAAGGACGGGAAGACCAATACCTACAACACCATCATGACAGCCGACAAGGCCGCCGAGTTCGCACTCGACAAGGTGTTCGCCAGCTGGAAGCCTGCCAACTACACCGTACAGAATACGGTCAGCGACGTGGTTGTCAATGGCAGTACGCTGACATGGACAAGCTCTGCAGATTATTACCTCGTGAAGATTGATGACAAGTATTACTGGACCAACGAGAAGGCTGTAGACTTGAGCAAGTTCGATATAGAGGACTACAAGAAGATTAGTGTGCGTGCCGCCAACTCTATGGGCGGTCTGGGCGAGGCTGGCGTCTATGCCAACCCCACAGGCATCAAGGGCATCAGCTCCGATGCAGACGTTACCTCTTCTGTCTACTACACCGTAGACGGCGTGCAGGTGAGTCAGCCCAAGCACGGCATCAACATCGTCGTCAACACCTTTGCCGACGGAACGAAGAAGACCAGCAAGGTTGTCGTTAAGTAATCACCACTCCTTCCGCCGATAGCGGAATAACGCCA
>CAVKZC010000249.1:0-4276 GCA_963660455.1 Sphaerochaetaceae bacterium
GTGCAAAGCTACGACTTTTTGTCCAAACATCCAAATGTTTCGGGGGATTTAACACTCAGGGGAAGGCATTTGCTTATCTCTATATCAACGACTTTGCCCACAATGCTATATCTTCAACATATCGTTTGCATACATTGCCATCCATCGTTCTATACAACAATTGGGGCAGCTCGTTGTTTCGTGAATTATCATAAACATACGCCCTGTCAACAAATCGAATGGCTTGAGCTGCCAAAGCCAAAGGTATATCACCAATACAGCGTCCCCCTTTATTTACTAGGGTTTTGCCGTATCATTTTTTGAAAAAAGTTATTTTATTATCGTTTTCAGGGTGAAGGATTGCCTAAGCGCACTCCTTCACCTCATCGGTTTTCTCTACATAGTAACATGGTAGCATAGCTCGGTAGTCCTTATCCCCATCTTTCATGCGGGTAAGGATGTCCTCAATGTACCTACCAAAGTTTAAATTGTTCATCTTGCAACTTTCGTACAAAGAATACATGAAAGCCAGATTCTCAGCAGCCCCATGGCTACCTGCCTTGCCCCAGTTGCGTCGCCCCATGGCGATGTGGCGGAAGCACCTCTCGATGGCTATGTTGTGGATCTCCACATCACCGTTCGTGAGGAAGACCTGAAACGCCTCCTTGTCATCAAGAACATAGTTGACTGCTCGCATCACCATCTTGCCATACTTCTTCACATCCTTCTCATCCTTCATTCTCTGCAATGCCTTCATGATGGACTGAACGACGGAGCGGCTGTACTTCAAGCGGAACTTCAGTCGATCCTCACCTCTCTTGCCTTTCTCATTGGCCACCCTCTCTATATAGAAGAGGTAGTTCATGAGCTTGATGATGGTTCTCACTCGATGGTCTGCGATGAAGGCATCCACGAAGTAGTGGCGAGCATGGAACCAGCAAGCCGTGCGAGTAATCTTCACGCCGCACTTCTCCTCCAAGTCTTTGACCACAGTATCATAAAGCTTGGCTCTGTCTGCGGTGAAGTACTTGATGTTCGAGTACTCGAAGATTTGTTCCTCTGGAATTGTATGGCTGCGACTGCCTTCGCCATAGAGCATCACCACCAGCTTCTTCTCCAACGAAAGGGCGGCATGGATATACTCCACCTTGTACTTGTCGGGCTTGTCCTCCATCAGGTTACGAACCAAGATGCGGGTCTCGTCATTGTTGGTATATGTCGATGACTTTATCACTTCAAGCATCAAGCCTTGCAATCGCTCACGTAGGCACTGCATGATTTCATGCATCCATTTGTTGAGAGAGGACTGGGGCATAAATGCCTCCATGTCCCTCAACATCTCCAAAATGCGATTCTCACTGACATTATAATGTATCTTCATGTCAAGGTAGAATCGGGCAAAGCTTGGAAGCAATGGATTCCTGCCTACGATATGGGCAGGATGCTTGCTGCACATCGGATCATGTCCTGGGACATTGAACCTGCCGATTTCATACTCGATGCAACCTGCCAAGGGAGCATAGCAATCGTACATTCTCACGGTCCAGACATCCTCGCCTGTATCCTTGTCCTTGCGATGGATTAGTTTGAACCCAGCCGGCAAGTTGGTCGTGTCGACACCCATCTGGTCAAGGACCTTGATGGAGAAGATATTTCTCCTGCGCTTAGGTTTGCCCGCCTTGTCTTTCTTTTCTTTCTTCTTGTCAGACTTGGGCAACTTTGGCTCCTTGCCTGGGTCAACTGGAGTTTGGTCTACTTCCTCGTTGAGCTCCTTGACCAACTTATTGGCTTCTCCAACGACATCATTGAATTCCATGTCGTCCATTCGGCGCTCATCAAAATCGACCTCGCCTTTCATATAAGAACTGGCATCACTGTTCGTCTTGAACAAGCGATGCTGAAGCACCTTGACCACACTGTGCAAGTCCACATTGGCTTGCTCGCTAAGTTCCTTGGCCTCCTTTGCATCTTGAAGCTTGCTTATCTCCTCCTTGGACTTTGCCAGTTCTTCCTTAGTCTTAGAATGAGCATCTTGCTCTATTTTTAATTGAGACTTGTAGCTGTCTCGCTCATCCAAAAGCTGCCGACGCTCCTTGTCCCAACCTTTTCGTTCCTCCTCCAACTCACGAATACGACTATCCTTAGACGCAATCATCTCGCGATTGGTCTCTAACTCTTCCTCATGCTGTGTCGCAGCATGCTTCAAACTGGCATTTTCATTGCTAGCCTGTAGGTACATATTTCTGTACTGGTTGAGCTGGTTTAGTATCATATTCACTTGCTGTTTCATGTATGCAAAGGTACAAAAAAATCTTTGAAAATCAGCATTTTACACGTTAAAGAACGTTTATATTCTCAACTATTTTTCCTTGGATAACTTGCTAGTTTTTAGAGAGTTCCGAAGAGTGGCTATCAGGCGGTTGTTCCTAGCCAATTCCTCTTCCATAACAAATCTCTCTAGGCGAACTTTCTCGGTTTCAGCCTTTATCTCAGAGGTTTCTTTTCTGATAGCCTCGCTCTCGGCTTTCAACGAAGAAATGGAAGCCCTGAGAGATACTTCCTTGAGCCTCATTTCTTCTGCCAACGCTTGATGGAAGTCAGACAGGGACGCATACTCCTTCGAGAACAAACGCACCACCTGATTTTCATCAAGACACTTTAGGCACGACTCCACTTTCTGCCAAGAAGCAAGAAACTCTGGGCCGTCAATTGTCGTTGTCATAAATAAACATTTTGGATTGCACGGCATTGGATACCAGCAAGGTCACTTGTTCCCTGGTCATCCGATGACAGCTCTTAGCCTCCATAAACTTTGGCTTCAGCATCTTGCCATCGTCAAACCATTTCTGGTAAATCACATAGCCGTTCAAGTCATAGTGAAGAATCTTCACCGTATCATATTTCTTGTTGTAGAAAATGAAGGCCTCGTCATAAGCCAATGGATCGTGATGAAAACACTCACGAACTATCGTCGCCAAGCCCTCTCTTCCCTTTCTCATATCTGTGGGGATGCTGCAGATATAGAAGCTGGTGCGTGAAGTAAAATTCAACATAGCTACATGCTCATCTTACGCAGCAGTTCGACAACTACAGCAAGGTTTGTACTCTTTATCTCCAACTCATCACCTGAAGGACTTGCTATCACCAACTGCTTGACGCTCCATTTCGCCTCCGGCTGGGAAGTTGGCTGCTCTGAGAAACGCTCATCTATTATAGTAAGAGGTATGAGCGAAGGCTCTTCCTCTTGCTTCATGGTTCCTTTGGTTGAGGTATACTGTTTCTTGTACGCCGACAACCATTTGTAGTCGATGCCTTCATCATTGCAGTACTTGCGCAGGTTTCGACCTTTGCGGTTCTGGTTATAGTCCTGCATCACCTTCTCGAAGTATTCCTTTGTTTCCATAATTCGGATAGTTTTAGAATTCGGATGCAAAGGTAACACATCAGTATGTTAAAACCTTACGCTGTAAGGGTGATATACTGGTTTTTCTTGGAAACCTCCAAATATTTCTAGAGAAAAGTGATTTGTACCGTACTTTATCACAAGAGATGTTTCGTATTTTTTGCACTTGCTTGTTGAATTCGCACTTAATCGCTAATCTTTGAAAAACTCCAGCTTCTCTTTTTCAATTTCAATGGTCGCGCCACAGAGGTTTTGGATTTCGTTACCGATGACGACTTTCTTGCCCTGGATGCGCTGCACATAGGCTATAACTCCCACAAGTTCTCCATCTATGACACGTACCTTGTCGCCTTTCTTAATAGGATGGTTTTGAATCTCTGCCTTGCTAGAATCTACAATCCTACGAAAATTTTCAAAAATAACATCAGGGATCGCATACGGAACATTCTTACCTGGCTCTGAAAGCATCTTATATACATCAGAACGGAAGCGGATGTCGTTGAGACGCTTGGCTTCGACCTTGACAAAGACAAAGGTGGTGAGAAGTATGACTTCACGGCAAACCCGCTTGCCACGACTGTTGAGCATTATTCGTTTTTCCGTGGCTAACCAGGTCTCCAATCTGTAATTTCGTTCTTTGAAGAATTTCTCGATTGCATCATTGAATTTTCTCTCGTAATTCACTCTTACACAAGCCACATACCAGTTCATAGGCCTCGTTGCCACAATACCATTTTCTGCGACAACTTTTTGGTTTTCTGCCATGGCTTCGCCGTCGTCCCCTGCAATAGTGGACGTAACCAGTGGTTGTGCATTTGCATCATTCATCATCTTTATGCGAAATCAAATTCGTTTCCAATGCAACATTCTGAATCTCTACGTAAGAGATACAGA
>CAVKZC010000250.1:0-4271 GCA_963660455.1 Sphaerochaetaceae bacterium
GCGCTCTGTTTTAGAGTGCGGACAGAGAGGGTTTTGCCTATCGCTGAATAGTTACCGAGATAAGGGGATTTGTTAAAAAGAAAATAAAAATCGAGTGGCATGCTTGCATCTAAAGAAAAGAATGATTATATTTGCAGCACATAAACTAATTCAAAATTATGATAAAGAAAATTACATTCATTGCACGAGCGGCATTGCTGATGCTGCTGCTTGTGGCGCCTTGCCGCCTGTTGGCGGAGGTGAAGCCTTGGGTGGAAGTGACAAACAACAACACAGTCCTGTCATTCCACTACAACGACAAGTACGACAAGGCGGAAGAAGGCTATTGGGACCTCCCGACAAAAGGCTACCCCGAGTGGTCGAACTTCGGGATTTATTTTGATCACATCAAAAAGATTGTCATCGACAAGGAATTCGCCGCGGCGCGTCCGACCTACACCGGCTACTGGTTCTCCGCCCTGACCGTGGTGGAAGAAATCGAGGGACTGGAATACCTCAACACCTCGGAGGTCACTTCCATGCACTGCATGTTCAGTGGGAATACAGCTATTAAGTCGCTCGACCTGAGTCATTTCGACACCCACAACGTAACCGACATGGGAGACATGTTCTCCGGCACGAAGCTGACTTCGCTCGACCTGACCAGCTTCGACACGAAGAATGTCACCACAACGGAAAGCATGTTCGGGGGATGCTCAGATCTGAAATATATCCTTGTCTCAGACAAGTTCAATCTGGACAACGTCACGAAAGAGAATTCCAATAAGATGTTCTATAATTGTACCTCGCTGCCGGAGTACAAGGACGACAACGCGTGGGACAAGACACAGGCTTCCGACCTGCTCACCAACATGGACCAGCTGGAAAAGAAGCCGTGGGCGTTGTACAATGCAGCGGACAGCACCCTGACGTTCCGCTATGACGCATGGAAACCCTACGTCACGGCCGACGCGTCGTATGACGTGCCGGAATCGGGAAAGCCGGAATGGCTTACCGACACCACAGGGGCAGAAGACAACGCCGGAACCGTTGCCGGCCGCATCAGGAAGGTTGTCTTCAGCAGCGATTTTATAGGCGCAGAAGTTCCGTCTACCGCCTGGTGGTTCTGCGGGATGGACAAACTCAAGGCGATAGACGGCCTGCAATACATCAACACATCGAAGGCTACCGACATGACCGAGATGTTTGCCGGATGCACATCGCTCGACTCGCTCGACATCAGCCACAATTTCCTGCCCGTGAACGTGAAGAGCATGCGTGGAATGTTCGACGGCTGTACATCCCTTGCCTCGCTCACCATCAAGGATATGGAAACCGGCAACGTGGAGGACATGAGCCGCATGTTCAGGAACTGTCCCAAGCTTACCTCGCTTGATACCTTCAGGTTCGCCACCATGAACGCCACCTCCATGGCGGAGATGTTCGCGGGTTGTGAGTCTCTGAAAGAACTTGTGCTGTCCGAATTCAACACCGCTAAGGTCACCAACATGGAGTCGATGTTCCTCGACTGCAAGTCTTTGCCATTCCTCGACCTCTCGAAGTTTGACAATTCACAGGTCATGTCCATGACGGACATGTTCAAGGGATGCTCTTCGCTGGACTCTATCTACGTAAGCGACAAGTTCCTCCCTATAAGCACATGCGATGCTACCGGCATGTTCAAGGGCTGCGTAAAGCTGCCCAACTACGATGCCTCTGCCGTGGGCAAGGAGAAAGCACTGGATGTAAAACAGAAGGGTTACCTCAACATCGTGGTAGCCTCGGCACTGCCATGGGTAGAATATGCTGACGGCACCCTTACTTTCCACAATGACAACCAGAAATACTACACTACGTCTGAAATAGCGTGTGTGCTCCCTGGCAATACCACCCCCGACTGGATAAGCAAGGCCGCAGAAGTGAAGAAGGTAGAATTCAACCAGGAATTTGCCTCTGTTTGTCCTGAGTATTGCGTAAGTTGGTTCTCGGGCATGAAAAACATTGCGTCCATCGAGGGGCTCGCCTACCTCAACACCTCGGAGGTAGTGTCCATGCAGGCCATGTTCTACAACTGCGAGAATCTTACCTCGCTCGACCTCAGCACATTCAATACCGCCAAAGCGACGAACATGCAGGGAATGTTCAACAACTGCAGCAACCTGAAGAACATCTTCGTCACCAACGCCTTCTCTACAGACAAAGTGGTGCAGTCGCAGAACATGTTTACCGGCTGTGCGAAACTCAAGAACTACAACAATTCTGACGCACACGACAAGACGAAGGCTTGCGACACGTCCAAGGGCGGCTATCTCAACAACTGGGATGAAATCCCCGTTGCCACATGGGTGGAGTACCAGGAGGCCGACAGCACGCTGACATTCCACCACGACAAGCTGAACGGATTCATTGAGGACACGCAAACCTACTCTCTCCCCACCGCCACTTTAGTCCCCGACGGCACCTATCTTGACCTCACTCCGGCATGGCATGAGCGTGCCGAAAAGATAAAGAAGGTTATCTTCTTCGAAGAGTTCCAGGAAGTGCGCCCCACTACCTGCTATAAGTGGTTCGACAGCATGAAGAACCTTACGGCTATAGAAGGACTTGAAAACCTCAACACGGAGGCCGTGACCACCATGGAGTACATGTTCCACAACTGCAACAACCCGCAGTTCACCGTGCTCGACCTCACTTCGTTCAATACCGCACGGGTCATCGACATGACGTATATGTTCTACGGCTGCAACAACTTGAAGGAAATCGTAGTGAGCGACGCTTTCGTCACGACAAATCTCCTTAAGAGCGACAGCCTGTTCTACGGCTGTGCCCATCTCAAGAACTACCGTGTCAGCAACAAGGACAACTATTACGGCGTCAACAAAGCCAAATACATCCTCGACGGCGGATACTTCTCGCAGCCGGTACCGTTTGTATGGGCTTCATACAACTCTGACAGCCGTACCGCCACATTCTATTATGACCGTACCGGCGACTGGGAACAGGCTTATCTCTACAAACCTACACCCAGCTGGAGCGGAGATTGTAAACTAGCAAAGAAGGCTGTCATCGACGAGAGCTTTGCCAATTACAAGACTACCGACATGAGTTACCTTTTCTATTGTCTGGGTGCCTCGGAGCTCCAAGGCATGGAGAATCTGAACACCGAAGGCGTTACCAACATGAGCCACATGTTCGAGGACGGAAGCTTTACCTACCTCGACCTTACCCACTTCGACACAAGGGAAGTGACCGACATGACGGACATGTTCAACGGTTGTAGTTCGATGCAGAATATCTACGTCACCAAGGATTTCACCGTAGATAAGGTTACACAGAGTAACAACATGTTCTATTACTGCAAGAAATTGCCGAACTACTATGATGATTATGTAAAACAGGACAAGACCTATGCTTCGTACACCGGATGGGGATACCTCACATGGCGCCAGCATTTCCGCGTGGGCGACAAGACGTACAACATCGACCAGAACAGCAAGCAGCCCGGCCCCGTGTGCAACGACGATATATTCATCGACAACCAGTACGCCAAGGACAACTTCCAGTCTGACGCCGATTTCACTCTTGCCGACGGCAAACTCGCCCGTTACTCCCGTGCGCTGAAAGAGAAATGGGGCACGCTCTGCCTGCCGTTCTCATTCGACGTAGAGGAGAATCTATACAATGCAGGTTGTTTCTTCTATACCATCGACCATATCGATAACGATAACGTCATCATCAAAGAAGTGACTACTGGTACCATAGAAGCCGGTACTCCCCTCATTTTCGCCAGAAGGGTAACCACTCGGGATGCATTGAACTTGCTAAGTGTCAAGAACTCGAAAGTTGTCGCTGCGCCCGTCGATGGTCTCCTCCACGGTACTTTCGACACTACCTATCTTGCCGACGGCAACAGCTATTACCGCGACGGAGATAAGTTCTGTAAGGTTGCCGATGCAGAAGGAGAAAGTGTGGAGGTTAAGCCGTTCTGCGCTTATATCACGCCAAGCGGAGAAGGTGCGCAGTACGCATCTGTTCTCAGCATCAAGATTGACGACGGAACAGGCATTGACAATGTTGTCGATGCCCTTAACAACACCGACGGCAAGACCGAGATTTACGACCTCAACGGTCGCCGTCTCGAGCAACCGCAGAAGGGTGTGAACATTGTCAAGAACGGTTCACGTACCATCAAGGTTACGGTAAAGTAATCGTTAAAAAATAAGTTGGTAAAGTTTGTGCCCCTTTTACACAGAGCGCCCTGAAAGGGCAACCTGCGCCTAGCCCAGGGCAAC
>CAVKZC010000251.1:0-4242 GCA_963660455.1 Sphaerochaetaceae bacterium
TTACAACAGGAACGTGGCAAAGGTGAACCCTGCGAAGATGAAGATGCTCCTTGCCAAACTCCGCAACGGAACGCTTGACATGAACGACAAGACGGAGAATATGTTCTACCAGTTTATAATGAACGGTGGCGAGACGGGCTATGCCAACATACGCGACATAGACCAGCGGAAGAACGACATCAAGCGCGAACTGAAGAAGATGAACGGCAGAATGCCGATACGCAAGGCGTGGGGCTTCCTTGGTGAACGTCTCGATGAATATAACCGTGCTGTGGAGAACGCTGCACGCTTTGCCGCCTTTATGACATCGCGTGAGATGGGTCGCTCTATAGACCGCAGCATTTGGGATGGCAAGGAGATCAGCGTGAACTTCAACAAGAAAGGCAGTGGTGCCAAGTTTATGGGCGCAAACGGTCAGACCAAAGTCGGCAATGTTGCCGCATTCACCTCTGGACTTGGGCGTAGCTCCTACGTGTTCTGGAATGCCGCCATTCAAGGTACGACCAACTTTGGACGGCAAGCCAAACGGCATCCGAAGAAAGCCATTGCCGGAGCGGCGACTATGTTCCTACTTGGAGCATTGATGGCCGGACTCGGCGGAGGCGATGGCGACGACGATGACAGAAACGACTACTACAACCTGCCGGAGTATGTACGCAGGAGCAACATTGTGTTCCGTATGCCCGGCATGGACAAGCAGTGGATAAGCATTCCGCTACCGGTGGAATACCGTGCAATGTACGGCATGGGTGAGTTGGCCATGAGCGCGATAAGCGGCAAGGAGCACTATACCGGCGGAGAACTGGCGCACGCTATGGCGAGCCAAGTAAGCCAGATGTTGCCACTTGACTTTATGGAAGGAGGCGGAGGCTTCAAGACCTTTATACCGAGTTCCGTGAAACCTGTGGCTGAGGTGCTGACGAACGAGGGTTGGACGGGTATGCCTATCTACAAGGACAACGACTACAACAAGGACGACCCCGAATGGACGAAGGCTTACAAGAGTGCCAACAAATACCTTGTGGGACTTTCCAAGGCCATGAACGATGCCACAGGAGGCGATGCCTACACCAGCGGTAAGGTGGACATCAACCCTGCACAGGTGGAATACTTGCTGAACGGCATCTTTGGCGGTGTGTCGTCAACGGTTGACAAACTCACGAAAATGGGCGAGACCGTTGTTGGCAATCGCGAGTACGACCCTCGCAATATCCTGTTGCTGAACCGTGTTGTGAAGAGCGGCGACGAGCGGACGGAATACCGTGCGGTGAACAACTCCTACTTTAAGATAAAGGAGGAAAGCGAAAAGTTGCGCAAGCGTCTGAACCACTACGAGAACGACACGGCAGACGGCGTGTTTGACTATGCAGAGAAGATAGCTTGGCTGAATGCTTCGCCGGAGTACAGAGTACTGGAGACCTACGAGGAGTATTCGTGCGACATCGACGACATCAACGAAGAGTTGAAAGACCCGACGCTGCGAGACGACGAGCGCAAGGAACTGGAAGCCGAGTTGAACCAGAAGAAGAAAGAGTTGGTTGATGCGGTGAATGCCGTGCGCAATGGCAAGCGGTAAGTTCCTGTTGGATGAATAGAGGAAGGGCAAGCGACGAATGTGTCGCTTGCCCTTTTATAGTTTAGAAAGTCACGTTAATAAGTGATTGTCCTATTGAGTGTATGGCGTTGAGTATTTGTGCCTTCCGCTCGATAGATGGTTTTTTAGTTCCCTTGATATAACTTGCCAACAGGCTTTGTCTTATTCCAATCCTGCGTGCAACGGCAGACACGTTCAGTTCCGGGTTGGTAAGGAATGCGGTCTGCAAACCAGGGGCTGGTTCTTTTGTCTCGGGATAGCGAAAACTTTCAAAGCTCACATCCTCATCCAACGCCTCCCAATGAATGCCATCATCCCACAACTCGCAATCGGCAAGTTGCTCTGGCGTGGCGTGCAGCAGACGTGGATAGAAATAGAGAGACTGGTAAAGTATCTCGCCATCTGTTGTCTGAATATAGATACGGTTATCCGCAAACCAAAGTTTTCTGATGTTCATAGCAAATCCTCCATTGTTTTTATTCACCGTGAATATTGTACCATTCTTGCAAGAATTCCTCGCGTTTTTCCTGCATCACCTCTTTAGCCTTTTTAAGGTCTTTCGGTTTTAATGTGCTCTCCTCCATCATTGTACCGTCAAGCAGATTGAACTTCGCCTTGCCGTCGGCACTGCGCACATGTATGTGTGGCGGCAGATGCTCATTAGTGAAGAAAAAGAACCTCAAACCGAAATAAAAGAATATTGTAGGCATATTTTGTTTTTAATATTTCTCACAACAAAGGTAGGTAATAAAATTATATCCTCAAAATATTCGGGTAATAAATTTCACACTACAACAGTTAAAGCGTTCTGAAACATACGGCAAACTAACTTTGCATTATCCAATTTATAAAGATTATGGCAACAAAGAAACTACATAGAATGAGCCGTGTGATGCCGCAGGATGGCATGGACAGCGTGAAGGAGGCGCACCGTAAGCTGGGCGAGAGCCGTGCCTTTGAGGTGTTGTGGCAAGCGCAGCAGTACTGGCTGTCGATGGAAACGTTCCGCAGAGACCGTGAGCGGAACAAGAACTACACCTACGGTAGGCAGTGGGAGGACGTGGTGTGCGTTGAGGGCAAGATGATGAAGGAAGAGGAACTCATCAAGAAACAGGGCAACGTGCCTCTGAAAAACAACCTCATCCGCCGCATGGTGCAAGCTGTGCTTGGCGTGTACCGCAGTCAAGCCAAGGAGCCGACCTGCACGGCACGAGACAGAGACGAGCAGCGTTATGGCGAAACCATGAGTACCGTGCTGCAATGCAACATGCAGTTGAACCGCATGACCGAGATAAACGCAAGGTGCATGGAAGAGTTCCTCATATCGGGATTTGTGGTGCAGCGAAAGTGGTACGGCTGGCGGAACAACAAACTTGACTGCTGGACCGACTATGTGCAGCCCAATAATTTCTTCATCGACAACAACATGAGGGACTTCCGTGGTTGGGACTGCGGTTGTGTGGGCGAGATACACGACATCTCGTTTGAGGACCTGTGCGGACGTTTTGCCCATAACGCAGACGACTACGCCAAGTTGGCCGACATATACAAGTACGCCCAAGACCGTACCTACTTGCGTGCCGCCTACAACGACTTCGGCTATCCCTTGCAGGACAACTACGACTTCCTCGTGCCCTACGACCAGAGCCGCTGCCGCGTTATCGAGGTATGGCGCAAGGAGAGCAAGCCGCGAGTGCGTTGTCACGACGTGAACAACGGCGACGTGTTCAAGGTGGACATGGAAGACTTCCAGGAACTTGTGCTTGACGAGAACAAGAAGCGATTGCAACAAGCTATGGAATTGGGTATGAGCAAGGACGAAGTGCCGCTTATCCGCTACGAGTGGTTCATGGACTCGTATTGGTACTACTATATGCTCACCCCATTCGGGGACATACTGGAAGAGGGCGAGACCCCGTACGAGCACAAGAGCCACCCTTATGTGTTCAAGGCATATCCGTTCATCGACGGCGAGGTACACTCGTTTGTGAGCAATGTGATAGACCAGCAGCGTTATACCAACCGCCTCATCACAATGTATGACTGGATAATGCGAGCCTCCGCCAAGGGCGTGCTGTTATTCCCCGAAGAATGTCTGCCCAAGGGCATGTCGATGGAAGATGTGGCAGACGAGTGGGCAAGATTCAACGGCGTGATCATGATAAAGCAGCCCAAGGTAGGTACCGCCTTGCCTCAGCAGATAGCCAACAACTGCACGCAGATCGGCATATCAGAGTTGCTTAACATGCAGTTGAAGTTCTTCGAGGACATCTCTGGCGTGAACGGCGCGTTGCAAGGCAAGCCCGGCTATTCGGGTATGTCGGCAAGCCTGTACAACCAACAGGCGCAGAACGCCACCACCTCGCTGTTGGATTTGCTCGACACGTTCTCCGCATTCATCAGAGACGGGGCGTACAAGGACGTGAAGAATATACAGCAGTTCTACGATACGCCGAGGGTGTTCAACATCGCAGGAAAGAATTCCACCATTGTGGAGTACGACCCGAAGAAGATACGCAATGTGGAGTTTGACCTCAGTATCGTGGAAAGCACCGCCACCCCGGCCTACCGAGCCTTGACCAACGACATGCTTATGCAGTTGTGGCAAGCCAAGGCCATCAGCGTGGAGCAGCTGTTGGAACACGGAG
>CAVKZC010000252.1:0-4219 GCA_963660455.1 Sphaerochaetaceae bacterium
CCACAGGAGGTTCCTTTCGTGATGTGGGGCCCACTGGTGTTCCTCGCCGTCATCTCCGTGTTCTGCGGTCTGATACCTTTCGGCCACTTCATCTCGGCCGACGGCCAGAGCTATGACATCCACATCGACATGAGCGTGGCCACCACCTCAGTCATCGTGGCACTCATCGGCATCGGTCTGGCTACCTATATGTACGCACCCAAGAAGACACCTCTCGCCGACGCTTTGGCGCAGAAGATGCCTAAGTTGCACAAGGCAGCGCTGAACCGCTTCTACATCGACGACGCATGGCAGTTCTTCACCCACAAGATTGTGTTCGGTTGCTTCTCCAAGCCTATCGCCTGGTTCGACCGCCGCGTCATCGACGGCACGTTCAACTTCATGGCATGGGGCACACAGGAGGCAGGCGAGACCATCCGTCCATGGCAGAGCGGCGACGTGCGCAGCTACGCCATCTGGTTCCTCACCGGCACCGTGGCACTGACCCTCGTGCTGCTCGCCGTACTCTAATCAAAGTCTCACAAATAAGTAAATAGAAAAGAAATGAATTTAAGTATATTCGTCATAGTACCACTCATCATGTTGCTCGGCCTCTGGTTGGCCCGCAACGACAAGCAGGTGCGTGGTGTGATGGTAGCGGGTGCCACCGTGTTGGTAGCCCTCTCCGTCTATTTGGTGTTTGCATTTCTCGAGGCTCGTGAGACAATGCCGGCAGACCAAGCTCCTATGCTCTTCACCTACAGTGTGCCATGGTTCAAGCCTTTGCACATCAACTACAGTCTCGGTGTAGACGGTATCTCTGTGGTGATGTTGCTCCTGACCTCTATCATCGTCTTCACAGGTACCTTCGCCTCTTGGCAGATGGAGCCTATGAAGAAGGAGTACTTCCTCTGGTTCACCCTCTTGAGCATCGGTGTGTATGGCTTCTTCATCTCTGTGGATATGTTCACCATGTTCATGTTCTACGAGGTTGCCCTCATCCCTATGTACCTCTTGATTGGTGTGTGGGGTAGTGGTGCGAAGGAGTATTCGGCCATGAAACTTACCTTGATGTTGATGGGCGGTTCTGCCCTCCTCATCATCGGTATCTTGGGTATCTACTTCTACAGCGGTGCCCAGACCTTCGAAATTATGGACATCGCTCACCATACGGGTGGCGCTCACGCCATTCCTGAGAGCGTGCAGAACGTGTTCTTCCCACTGCTCTTCATCGGTTTCGGTATTCTTGGTGCTTTGTTCCCCTTCCACACATGGTCACCCGATGGTCACGCCAGTGCGCCTACCGCCGTGTCTATGTTGCATGCCGGTGTGTTGATGAAGCTCGGTGGTTACGGTTGCTTCCGCATCGCCATGTTCCTCTTGCCAGCCGCTACCCATGGATTCTGGATCAAGGTGTTCTTGGTATTGACCACCATCTCTATTGTCTATGGTGCGTTGTCTGCCTGCGTGCAGACCGACTTGAAGTATATCAACGCCTACTCCTCAGTGTCTCACTGCGGTATGGTGCTCTTCGCCCTCTGTATGATGACCCAGACAGCAGCTACGGGTGCTATCCTCCAGATGTTGTCTCACGGTTTGATGACCGCCCTCTTCTTTGCCGTCATCGGTATGATCTACCACCAGGCTGGCACTCGTGACGTTCGTTACCTGGGCGGTTTGATGAAGATCATCCCCTTCCTCTCTGTAGGTTATGCAGTGGCAGGTCTCGCCAACCTCGGTTTGCCAGGTTTCTCTGGTTTCGTGGCTGAGATGACCATCTTCGTGGGTGCGTTCCAGAACGCCGATATGTTCCACCGCGTATGTACCATCATCGCTTGTACCTCCATCGTAGTAACGGCCGTTTACATCCTCCGTTGCGTGGGCAAGATCCTTTACCAGAAGGTTCCCAACCCCAAGTTAGAGAAGCTGCACGATGCCACCTGGGACGAGCGCATCGCCGTGGCAGGCTTGATAGCCTGTGTGGCTGGTCTCGGTATGTTCCCACTCTGGGCAGAGGAGATCATCATGGATGCCGTAGGCCCAATCTTTAGTGTAATAAACATGTAATAAATATCAGAAGAAATGAATTACAGTCAATTTTTAAATATGATTCCAGAGGCTACCTTGATGGCAGTCCTGCTTATCACTTTCATAGCTGACTTCTGCAGTTCTAAGAGCGCAGACCGTAAGTGGTTCAATCCTCTGGTATGCCTCTTGATGGTGGCTCACATCGCCATCAACATCTGTCCCACACACGCTGCCGAGGCTTTCGGCGGCATGTATGCCACAGGTCCTGCAGCTGGTGTGCTGAAGACCGTCCTCGCCTTGGGTACGCTCATCGTGATCATCCAGGCCAAGGAGTGGTTGAGCCGTGAGGACACAGCTTTCAAGGAGGGTGAGTTCTATATGCTCACCATCTCCACCTTGCTCGGTATGAACATGATGGTGAGTGCCAACCACTTCCTTCTGTTCTTCCTGGGCTTGGAGATGGCTTCCGTGCCTATGGCTTGCCTCGTGGCTTTCGACAAGTATCGCCACAACTCCGCCGAGGCTGGTGCCAAGTTCATCTTGACAGCCACCTTCTCCAGCGGTGTGATGATCTACGGTATCTCCCTGCTCTATGCAGCTTGCGGTACCTTGTACTTCAACGACATGGCTGCCGTAGTAAAGCCTTCGGCTCTGAGCATAGCAGGTCTCGTGTTCTTCTTCAGTGGCTTGGGCTTCAAGATTTCCTTGGTGCCTTTCCACTTCTGGACAGCCGATTCCTACCAGGGTGCGCCTACTACCGTTACAGGCTATCTCTCAGTAGTGTCTAAGGGTGCCGCTGCCTTCACGCTCTGCGCCATCCTGATGAAGGTGTTCGCTCCGATGGTGACATACTGGACGGTGTTGCTCTACATCGTCATCGTACTCTCCATCACCGTTGCCAACCTCTTCGCCATCCGTCAGAGCGACCTGAAACGATTCATGGCGTTCTCCTCCATCTCGCAGGCTGGTTATATCATGCTTGCCGTGGTGGGCAACTCTGCCATGAGCGTTACTGCCTTGACTTACTACGTATTGATCTATGTAGTAGCCAACATGAGCGTCTTCACCATCATCTCGGCAGTAGAGGAGCACAACAATGGCACTGTTCAGATAGACAGCTACAACGGTCTCTACAAGACCAACCCCCGTCTGGCGTTCCTCATGACCTTGGCGTTGTTCTCGCTTGGTGGTATTCCTCCGTTCGCAGGTATGTTCTCCAAGTTCTTCGTGTTCATGGCAGCCGTGGGTACACACGACATCCACACCTCTCTCGGTGCGTGGGCTTACGGCGTGGTGTTCATTGCCTTGGTCAACACGGTCATCAGCTTGTACTACTACCTGCTCATCGTGAAGGCTATGTTCATCAAGCACAACGACAACCCATTGCCTACCTTCCAGAGCGCATGCTCCACTAAGTTGGCGCTCGCCATCTGCACCGTAGGTATCGTGGCATTCGGTGTATGCTCGTTCGTCTTTGACTGGATCTCAGTGGCAGTGAACGCATAAGCGCAAATCATAGATAGGTTTCGGCGGATTTGTAATCCGCCACATCCTCAAATAAAAAATCCCGACGACCAGTTATGGTTGCCGGGATTTTTGTTTAGTGATGATAAGTACATCTTTATCTCATTTTCTTTTTTTTCAAGAATTACCTCAAATCCGATAACATTTTTTATATTTCGGATTTGAGGAAGTACTATAGAACAACCCCTCGTATTCTCCCGTAGTAACCTTTTGTTGCAAGGTAATGGCACGCGACATGAGAAATAACATTATCCTCCATAATTTATATTTTCTTCAAGAATTATAATTTTCCATTACAATAGCTCATCTCCGACAACTCGCACCAACCCGCATCCTCAATCTCTCTCAGAAACAGTCTAGCGCACATCTCGGCATCGTCGCCAGCGCGGTGGTGCTTGCCTACAGGGATGTCGAACTGGTCGCAGAGATAGTCGAGGGTATTGCAGCCAAAGTCGTAGTTGTGACGGGCGGCACGGAGAGAGCAGTAGTAGTCCACTTCGGGCTTGTCGATGCCGTAGAGTTCTAGTGATTTACGGATGCACGAGATGTCGAAGGCAGCATTATGCGCCACCAACACGGGCGTATCATCAAGATACTCCATTATCTCAGCCCATACATCGGGAAACTCTGGCGCATGAGCGGTGTCCTTGGGTTGGATGCCATGCACCTGTATGTTCCAATAGGAATA
>CAVKZC010000253.1:0-4162 GCA_963660455.1 Sphaerochaetaceae bacterium
CGCCCTGTAAGGGCAAAAGCGCTACCCCGCGCTGATATTTTTGAAACTCAACGAAGAGTGAAGAATTATTTTTGTTCAATAAATATGAAGAAAATAGTATTTTTGCTCGTGATGGCTGTAGCAGCCATTACGGCACATGCGCAGAAATACGCATTGGTGGACATGGAGTACATCCTGAAGAACGTGCCTGCCTATGAGCGTGCCAACGAGCAGCTCAACCAGGTAAGCAAGAAATGGCAGGCTGAGGTGGAGGCGCTCAACTTGGAGGCCAGCACCATGTACAAGAACTACCAGAACGAGGTGGTGTTCCTCTCTCAGGAGCAGAAGAAAGCCAAGCAGGAGGAGATCATGAACAAGGAGAAGGAGGCCAGCGACCTGAAGAAGAAATACTTCGGTCCGGAGGGCGAACTCTTCAAGAAGCGTGAGGCGCTCATGACTCCTATCCAGGAAGAGATTTACAACGCGGTGAAGGAGGTGTCCGACCTGCGTGGCTACTCGCTCGTGCTTGACCGTGCCAGCAACAGCGGCATCATCTTCGGCTCGCCAAAGATAGACATCAGCAACGAGATTCTCAAAAAATTGGGCTATTCTGCCAACTGACAATAAAAAACGGCCTGCTCTCTTTGTGCAAAAGAAATTTTGTGCTATCTTTGCAGACGTTATGCCTACTGAAGGCACAAGGCCACTGGCCACACTACAAGAATTAATAATCAAAAAAGATAGAAAATGAAAAAGTTTTTTTTAATGCTTATGCTTCTTGCCCCTATGACAATGATGGCACAGAAGTTCGGTAAGGTCAATACACAGACTATCATGCAGGCTCTCCCCGATGTGGCAAAGGCCAACGGCGAGCTGGAGGCTCTCCAGAAACAGAAGGAGAACGACCTCAAGGCCATGCAGGACGAGTTCAACCGCAAGGCAGACGAATACCAGAAGGCTCAAAGCTCTATGAACGCCACTACCAAGCAGCAGAAGGAGACTGAACTGCAGAACCTGCAGCAGAAGATCCAGCAGGCTTACCAGGACGGTCAGCAGGAGTTGCAGAAGAAGAGCAACGAACTGATGCAGCCCATCGTTGCCAAGGTGCGCACAGCCATCGAGACTGTAGGCAAGGCTGGCAACTATACTTACATCTTCGAGGATGGCGCTGCTGTCTATGCCGGCACTGGCGTAGTGGACGTTACCAAGGAGGTTCAGGCAAAGATCAAGTAAGGCTGGTTTTAATTTAGAACACGCCGAAGATAATTTTTAGCATAATTGGCGCAAATGAAGAGGGCAGGCATTCGTGCCTGCCCTTGTCGCTATAAACTCTTCAGAAAGATGAAAAAGACATTAATTTATTGTGCATTGGCTTGCTTGCCTATGGCTGCTGCCGCCCAGTCGGCGCTGACGACGGCTGCAACGGCGGGGCTGACGGAAGCCGCTGCCCAGCACAACGCCCTGCGTTTCGGTTACTTCAGCTTCACGGAGGTATTTCATACCATGCCCGGCTATACGATAGCCAAGCATAATATGGATGACCTCAAGGCTAAATATGATGCAGAGACCAAGCGTGCCGAAGACGAGTTCAACAGCAAGTACGAAGAGTTTCTGGACGGCCAGCGCAGCTTTGCCCCTTCCATCCTGGAGAAACGCCAGGCGGAACTGCGCGAACTGATGGCCAAGAACATTGCCTTCAAGGCTGAGGCCGAACGACTCCTCAAGCAGGCCGAGACGGAAGCCTATGCTCCACTCAAGGCTCAGATCAAGACCGCCCTGCAGCGCGTGGGCAAGGAGAAGGGACTGGCCTTTATCATGAATGCGGACGATGAGGTCCTGCCGTACGTTGACAGCGCACTGGGTGAGGACGTCACGGCCCTGATTAAGGAGAACCTGAAATGATGCTGCCTACCCTTCCTGGCCCTATCGGCATCTTCGACTCCGGCTACGGCGGACTCACCATCCTTCATGGGCTGCGGCAGGTGCTGCCGCAGTACGACTACATGTACCTTGGCGACAACGCGCGTGCTCCCTATGGCTCGCGCTCCTTTGAGGTAGTGTACAAGTTTACGCGCCAGGCCGTGCTCAAGCTCTTCTCCATGGGGTGTCACCTCGTCATCCTGGGCTGTAACACGGCATCGGCCAAGGCCCTGCGCTCCATCCAGCAGAGGGACATCCCCCAGTTGGACCCCGGACGGCGTGTACTGGGCATCATCCGTCCTACGGCTGAGGTGATAGGCAACATCACGAAGTCGGGCCACGTGGGGCTGCTTGCCACAGAGGGTACCATCAAGAGTGAGAGTTATGACCTCGAGATCGCCAAATTGTGGCCGGGGGTAAAGGTGAGTGGCGTGGCGTGCCCCCTCTGGGCTGCCATTGTCGAAGCCAACGAGGCGGACAGTCCCGGTGCCGACTATTTCGTAAAGAAGCGCATCGACCAGCTCATGCGCAAGGACCGCGAGATAGACACCATCATCCTGGGCTGCACCCACTATCCGCTGCTCATGAACAGCATCGTAAAGAATATTCCCGACGGTGTGCGTATCGTGCCGCAGGGACAGTATGTCGCCAACAGTCTGCGCGACTACCTTGCCCGCCATCCCGACGTGGAAAGCAATATCACCCAGCAGGGCAAGTGCCGTTACCTCACCACCGAGAGCGAGGACAAGTTTAAGGAGTCGGCTCAGATCTTCCTCCACGAACAGGTGGACGTAACACACGTGGACCTGGAGTAAAGGTAAAAGGGTAAAAAAGTAAAAAGGGCAAACGCGCTATTAACATAATGTAGAACAAAACAATGCTGATACCCCGGCATGGGGTAGGCTTCATATTAGAACTATGCAAGAAACAAGACAAAACCGAATATCAAGGCTGCTCCAGAAGGAGCTGAGCCTTATCTTCCAGTCGCAGACACGCATGATGCACGGCGTGATGGTTAGTGTAACGAAGGTAAAGATAAGTCCCGACCTGAGCATCTGCACCGCCTATCTCAGTGTGTTCCCCTCCGAGAAGGGCGAAGAGATTCTCCAGAACGTGAAGGCCAACGAGAAGACCATACGCTACGACCTCGGCAAGCGCGTACACAACCAGTTGCGCATCATTCCCGAACTGCGCTTCTTCCTGGACGACAGTCTCGACTATCTGGAGCGCATCGACGAACTCCTGAAAAAGTAAAAAGGAAAAAAGGTAAATAAGGCAAAATGAATTTCCCGTTCTTCATAGCCCGCAGGTACCTCTTCTCCAAGAAGAGCACTCACGCCATTAACATCATCAGCATCATCTCGATGGTGGGTGTGGCGGTCGCCACGATGGCACTTGTCATCGTGCTGAGCGTGTTCAACGGCTTCCACGACCTTGTGGCATCACTCTTTACCAACTTCGACCCGCAACTGAAGGTGATGCCCGTAGAGGGGAAGACGGTGGCTGCTGACGACCCCGTGCTGACCAAGATAAAACTCCTGCCGCAGGTAGAAGTGGCGACAGAGGCTGTGGAAGACCACGCACTCGCCATTTACCAGGACCGGCAGGCCATGGTGACGGTGAAGGGCGTGGACGACAACTTTGCCGACCTTACACACATCACCGACATTCTCTATGGCGACGGATCCTTCTCGCTCCATGCCGCCAACCTGGAGTATGGCATCCTGGGCGTACGCCTGGCACAGACGTTGGGCGTGGGAGCGCAGTGGGACGGGTTTATGCGTATCTATGCTCCGCAGAAAGAAGGACAGTTGGATATCTCCAACCCCGAAGGCGGTTTTGTGGTCGACTCGCTCAACTCTCCCGGTGTGCTCTTCTCTGTCAAACAGGCCAAGTACGACAAGGACTACATCATTACCTCCATCGCCTTTGCCCGCAGACTCTTCGGGCAGCAGGGTATGGTCTCATCGCTTGAGATAAGGCTCAAACCGGGCAGTGACCTCGATGCCGTCAAGAAAGAGATGAAGGAGTTGGCTGGCACGCGTTTCCGCGTGCTCGACCGTTATGAACTGCAGGAGGATACTTTCCGCATCATGGCTATCGAGAAGATGATAGCCTACATCTTCCTCACGTTTATCCTTGTGGTGGCGTGCTTCAACATCATCGGGTCGCTCTCCATGCTCATCATCGACAAGAAGGACGATGTGCATACGTTGCGCAACCTCGGTGCCAGCGACAGGCAGATAGCCCGCATCTTCCTCTT
>CAVKZC010000254.1:0-4116 GCA_963660455.1 Sphaerochaetaceae bacterium
CTTTGCACCATGCACATTAAGAAGATTACGAACATTGCCTTACTAAACCTGATTTTTCTGACGTCCGCAATGGGCCAGACCTACAGGTTGAAGACCAATGCCCTCTACTGGGCTACGGCGACACCTAACATTGCCATGGAGGCGATGGTGTCGTCCAGATGGTCGTTTGACTTGTCCGTAGGATACAATCCCTTCACATTCAGCGAAAACAAAAAACTGAAGCATGTGGCCGTGCAACCGGAGATGAGATACTGGTTGCGTTGCCCGTTCAAGGGGCATTTCTTCGGTGCCCACCTACTCTACTCCCATTACAACGCCGGTGGCGTGAAGATGCCGTTCGGCCTGTTCCCCGACCTGAAGGAGCACCGTTTCCAGGGCGACCTCGGGGCCGTGGGCATCGTGTACGGCTACGACTGGAGCCTGGGCAAGAGCAACCGCTGGAGCCTGGAGGCTGCCATCGGCATAGGGTACGGCATCACGCGCTATACGAAGTACCGCTGCTACGGCAAATGTGCCACCGAACTGAAGCGCGAGACAAAGGGCATGCTGATGCCGACAAAGGCTGCACTCTCACTGGTGTATAACATCGGCAACACCGACCGCATGAAGAACTGCCGCCGACAGACGGTGGAGAACGTGCCGGTGACGCCCGTTGCACCCGACACGGTGGTGACAACAGCGAAGAAGTTTGAGCCGGTGCTCTCCTTCGTAGCGGACAACAGGGGCAAGGCGGGCGAACTGCAGCGGCAGAACCCGGTGTTGCGCCACATCTCCGAATACAAACCCTACGACCGCACCATGGTGCTGAGCCGTGACAGCAGTGCGCTGTATGTCCATTTCCCCTTAGGGAGTGCCGAGCTGAAGGCCGACTACATGTCGAACGGCGAGGTGCTGGGCAGGATAGCACGCATCACCCGTCAGGTGCTCGCCGACACCACGTCGACGGTAAAGAAGATACAGATAGTGGGACTGGCCTCCGTGGACGGTCCCGAGACTGCCAACGAGGCGCTGGCGGGCAAGCGTGCCGAGCGCCTGAAGCAGTATATCCAGCAGCAGACTGACGCCTGCGACGCGCTCATGGAGTGTAACAACGGCGGCGAGGCATGGGCTGAGCTGCAGGCGGCGATAGAGGGTTGCCAGTCGGAATACAGGGACGAGATGCTGCAGGTCATCGCCACGGAGCCGGATGCCGACCGCCGTGAGGCGAAGTTGAAGCAGATCGCCGGCGGCAAGGCGTATGCCTACCTGAAGGAGCATGTGCTCTACAACCAGCGCAACTCGGGCTACCTCCGCATCTATTATGACTATGTGCCCGACAAGGCGGCAGCCACCATCAACCTCGGTACGCAACTGCTGCGTGCGGAGCGTTACGGCGAGGCGTTGGCGGAGCTGAAGAAAGTGAGTGCCGACCCGCGCGCACAGAACGCCCTCGGCACCGCCTACTATATGACGGGCCACCGCGATGCCGCCATCAGTTGTTTCCGCAAGGCCGCAGCTAACGGTGACCGTGATGCGCAAGAGAACTTGAAACAAGTGGAATAGAGATTCCAACGGGGCAGTGAGACAACACCCCTGTCAAGCCGAACAAAGAGAAGACAACAAAGACAACACATACAACAAAGACAACACAACTTGTCTGGGTTCCAGACCGTGAGAGAAAAAAATACTTTTTAGTCTGAAAAATCATTTCACAAGAGAGACAAAACCATAGTAAAAGAGAAAAGAATATGAAGAAACTAACCATTTACGGTTGCATGGGAGCGATAGCCCTGTGCAGCATGGGAGGCTTGACGGCCTGCTCGGCTGACGTAGCGGACAGCAGCGACGGCAACACCAACACCGGAGAGAGAAGCGTCGTAAAGACGCAGTTTGCCATCAACCTGCCTCACGGTACGGGCGATAGCTCTACGAGCAACGCCAAAGGCACGCGTATGAGCGACGTCACTGCACAGCAGAACAATAACTTCCGTGGTATTCAGGACTTGGCTCTGCTCTGCTTCGACGGAACACCGGGAACAGGAGCTGAAGAAAAAACCACCGCCACCAAGGTTATCTACCTGAGCAGCGGAGACAACGCTTACTCCAAGGACCAGTACCGCGCCCTCTACCGTGATGTCGAGATACCTACGGGTACGACTAATTTCATCATGAACGGTCGTGCAAACAGATCTTCTACCAGCACCACGGAGACCGCAACAGACAAATTTAAGGAAGGTTGCATTACTCCTTCGGATAACAAAGGCGAAATCAAAGCTTTGAGCAATCTCAACTATAAGTTGAATGCAATCGCAGGAAGTGCTAACTTTTCTTCAAACAACGATGCTAAGACAATCATCACTCAGCTAAATATGGTAGCTGCATCAAAGGCTACATATCCAGCTGAAACGAGTCCAGGCGAGGATATTACAGTCAACTGGAGTGACGCAGGCAACGACGATGTAGCATGGCCTTCTGCAATTTCACCTCAGGAGCGCCAGTTCTTGGCTACCCGTTACAAGCAGTTTATCGCCCTCACCGCAGGCTCCAAGGCATCGGTGGAGTACACCCTGCAGAACCTTCAGGAGGTGTTGATCGCCGAAGAATCGTCAACAGCAGCACAACAAACGGGCACAGTAGAAGAAGAAGGTTCCTCTGCTGGTGCCACCACTGTTTCCTCATCCAAACTGATTCAGAAGGCTATCTACGACAACTGTACTGCTGCCTTGAATGCTATAACGAATATGACATTTCCCCGCGACCTCAACCTTCCTGACGGTGTGGCACAGGTGGCATGGGAGAAGAATAATAGTACTTTCTCATACGTAGCAAGCAACAACGTTACCATCAGTACTGGCAACAACATCGACTATACCAAGATTGCCTACCCAGCCGAGTTGTCCTACACCATCAGTTCGCCAGCCATGGTGTCCGACAATGCCATTTCCACCGTCAATAGCTTGCCAGCTTACGACACATGGATTAACTCACCTGAAGGCGAGGGCACATGGAGCTCAGCTTGGAGCGAGAGTGCTGTTACCACCCGCACACAGTCTGTAGCCCTGAAGTTGCCAGTACAGTACAGCGTGGCTGTTCTCAAGACTACCGTGAAGTGCAACGCAGCTAAATTGAAAGACAACAGAGCAGCTATTCTGAAGCAGTATGACAGTAGCTCTACAGAACAAGACCAAGAGATTGATGTGCCCAGTGATGGCTACCCCTTGACAGCCGTCCTCGTGGGTGGTCAGCCCAGCCAGGTAGAATGGGATTTCTATGCAAAGGAAAATGAGAGTTTCGACTACACGGTCTACGACCACGAGATGAACGGTACGGAAGCAACAGGCGAGAAGACCATCGCTGTGAAATACAATAACGACGGTTCTACCAGCACACCAAACTACACCCTTCTGCTCGACAACAAAGTTAGTGGTGCGAGCGCAACTCAGAAAGACGTTTACGTAACCCTCGAGCTGGTCAACCAAGGCAAGAGCTTCTATGGTGTGAACGGTCTGATACCGCAGGGTTCAAGGTTCTACCTCGTAGGTACCCTCGCCCTTGAAGGAAAAACAGGCGACAAGCTCACCCACGTGTTCCAGCAGGACTACACCACCACAGCCAACTTCACCATCAAGGACCTGAAGAAGGCATACAACTGTATTCCTGACCTCCGTACCAACGGCCTTAACGTCGGTCTCGCAGTAGACCTGACATGGCAGGCGGGTATCACATTCGACATTGAACTCGGAGGAGAATAATAATTTGCAATCCCCCCACACGACAATAACTACTCCCGACAAGAAGCAAAAGAAACGAGCTCTTGTCGGGAGTTTTTGTGCGTAATAAGAAAAGTGTGCGGATTACAAATCCGCGAAATAGTGGTTAGGACATTTTTTGACGACGGATTACAAATCCGTCGGAACGCCTAACGAGAGCAATGGCACAGATGCCACAAATTAATTCGAGCTGTATGGTCGAAACATCACTGCCATTCCATGAAAGTTGTCCCAGCACGCCCTGAAAGGGCAGAAGCGCATAGCCCAGGGCAACACCCTGGGGGTATGATGCAAGGGAGAATGGCGCCCTGTAAGGGCAAAAGCGCTACCACGCGCAAGATGTTTATAGCGCTTTTGCCCTTACAGG
>CAVKZC010000255.1:0-4115 GCA_963660455.1 Sphaerochaetaceae bacterium
CCAACCTTGACAACAAGGAACTTGAAAAGCGGTTCAAGCGCAATGACGGTTTCGGCCGTCTCGTTGACCGCTTCAAAACTTACAACGTAATACCCCTTATGGGACAAAGCAGAAGATAATGGACGCTAAATCTTTCTTCATGCTTGTGCGTGAAATGCGCACAGCACAAAAAGAATATTTCCGACTCCGCTCGCATGAGGCTTTGACTAAAAGTATGGCGTTGGAGAGAAAAGTTGATACAGAAATTCACAGAGTTGAGGACATCATCGGACTTGACTCTGAATAATGAACTTAAAAAGAAAGGGACAAGCAATGAGAAATATTGATTTTCGCGGCAAAGCCGTTGGCAGTGGCCGCTGGATACATGGCGATTTGGTTTGGAATGGCCGCATTCCATCTGTATTCGCAATCTTCGATGATACCGACCCCGAAAATAGTTGTATCACAATTCAAGAAAAGACACTCGGCATGAACACTGGGCTGAAAGATAAGAACGGTCATGAGATTTATGGCGGTGATATTCTCGCCCATGACGGCAAAATCATCGGTCATGTTGTCGATGGTGTACGTGGCTACTGCTTTGATGTGGTCTATGCCAACCCTGTAAGTGAAAGGCAATGGTCGCTCTATGGTGTCGTTGTCAACGACTACAAGGGCGATGTGGAGATTATCGGCAACATCTATGACATATCACCTAAAGATTTTCACGAAAGGAAATAGCCTATGCGCTCCCGACAAGCAAGAAAAATAGTCCGCATGGTCAGATACACACCTATCGACCGCATGAGCGACACATGGTATGACCGTGGTCTGCAATGGTGCTGCACCCATCGTCAGCCCCACATTGTAAAGGCTCTCCGCTACTATTGGAATGGCGTAGCGGACGGAAAGATTAAGCCATTCTATTACAAACAAAAGTATCAAAGAAACAAATTCGTATGAAGAAAACCATCACCAACAATTTCTCCAGCACAATTATTGGCAACGTTAGTGGCCGTATCACTTACAATGGAAGAACAATTAACGTTCCTCAAAGTTCACGCATGGAACTTGTGGACGGTCAAATCCTCATCAATGGCAAGCCATTCGAGCAGTACAACGAGGCAGATTGCCCAATCATCAAGATTGAACTCACAGGCAATGTCGAAAGCATTGAGACAGAAAGCGGTGATGTAACGGTCAATGGCGATGTGCGGTATGCCAAGACCATGAGCGGTGATGTCCACTGCAAAAGTGTAGAGGGCGATGTAAGCACCATGAGCGGTGATGTTACTTGTTACAATATCAAGGGACACTGCTCTACAATGAGTGGAGATATAAGAAGATAATTGTTATGAAGATACGACAGGCAAGAAAAATCTTCAAGGCATATTACAACCCTAAGAAGAACTACTGGAACAATTACCAAGGTTTTACTCTTGGTTCGTGTTTTACTTGCTTCGCTTACAAGAACCCACGCTTGTTGCATGCTCTTAATATCGCATATAAATATGAGAAACGGTATGTACCTATACCGACAAAGCCAAGAGCAATACAAGGCACAACTTCCACAAGCCATCCAAGATATGGTCTTTGGGCTATTCTGGAAAACAATAATAATATTTAATCAATAAGACAATGAAAACTTACATCGGAACAAAACAGGTTAAGGCCGAACCTATGGACGAATTGGCCGCAGTTGAGAAAGGCTTTGCTCGCAAGAACGAGGACAATCACGAGTGGCGGCAGGGCTACCACGTTCAGTACACCAACCCAGACGGCTCTGTTTATGACTCTTGGTCACCCAAGGATGTCTTTGAGCAAGCGTACAACGTGTGTGATGAGGGACAGATTGCAATGGTATGCTTCCCTTTGACAAATCGTAGCATCAATAAGGCTGTATCACTCCTGACTATTGGAGGTGCTGATGACAAAACTTTGGAAGAGGTTGCAGCCAAAATGGAGGATTTGAAAAAGAAAGGATTTGCGATTGTGCCATCAAAGATATACAACGCAGGTAGCGAGGGACAGCAATTTGAAATGATGGTGCCATTATTAGCATTAGGCATCAACTTGTAACAATGCGCCAACCCAAACGCAGGGCTAACCTGCTCTACAAACTCCGTAGGAGAGGTATCCGATGCGACACCAAGGAGCGTTGCATCTACCTCCCCTACATGGAGTCCCCTGCACGTTACCCACAAATCAAGCGGCTATGCCGTGAGTTTCACTTCTATGTTCAATTCATCATCACATGAGCAACAATACAATCCGTGTCTTTGAAGCCTTTGCAGGTTACGGCTCGCAGTCCATCGCCTTGCAGCGTCTATCTGCCGACCGCCCCGACTTTCAGTTTGAGGTGGTCGGCATTTCCGAGATAGACAAGCACGCCATCTGCGCCTACCGTGCCATTCATGGTGAGGCAGCTCCCAACTTTGGCGACATCATGCACGTCAATTGGCTGCAAGTTCCCGACTTCGACCTGCTCACTTACTCCTTTCCTTGCCAAGACATTTCTTCTGCTGGCCGTCAGCGTGGCTTTGCGCAGGGCAGTGGCACACGTTCCTCTTGTCTGTGGGCTTGTGCTGACGCTATCTCCGCCAAGCACCCGAAGTATTTGCTCATGGAGAATGTCAAGGCTCTCACGCAGAAGAAGTTTGCCAAGGACTTCTACAAGTGGCGCGAGTGGCTGTCCGACCAAGGCTATGCCAGTTACTATCAAGTTCTCAACGCCAAGGAGTACGGCATACCGCAAAACCGTGAGCGTGTCTTTATGGTGTCTGTCCTCGGTGAGCATCAGCGGTTCTTCTTTCCTAAGACCATTCCGTTGGAACATCGTCTGAAAGACATTCTCGAAGACCATGTGGACGAGAGTTATTACTTGAAGCCTCAACAGGTGGAGAGTATCGTCAAGCATTGTGAACGCAAGGTTGCCGAGGGTTGCGGTTTCAAAGTAAACTTCCAGTCGCCCGATGGCATCAGCGGTGCTATCAAGACCAAAGAGGGACAGCGTGAATACGACACCTACATCAAGGAGCCGCTCAACACAGACACGCAGGGTAACTCTCGCACCATCACGGCACACTACCACAAGTTGGGCTACACCGACTTTTCAAGCGACCTCTGTCCGCATACTGGTGTCATGGAGTTCTCAACCTGTGCAATCCGTGGGCGTGGTGAGGACAATGCCCAGCAGTTGGAAGTTGGCGGCAACGTGGCCAACACCATTACAACGGTGCAAAAGGACAGCATGGTTATTGAGCCTCTGTTCTTGGGCTACACTCGCGACCATAAAGGCAAAGTGGTGTCGCACAACCTAAAGGACATCAGCAACACAATTGTCGCGTCCAACCACGGACGCAATGGTAGCACTGCGCAGTACCTCGTTGAACCGATGATTTACAGCAGTCCTCACGGATTTAATTTCGGGGGGGGGTAAAAATTTAGCACCTACCGTAACATCGTCTGCCTATGCCGACAACAACTTTCTCGTCAAGGACTTCCGCATCCGCAAACTCACGCCTCGCGAGTGTTTCCGCCTTATGGACGTGGCAGACTCCGACATCGACAAGATACAGACCGCAGGTATCTCGAAGACACAGCAGTACAAACTTGCTGGCAACTCTATTGTGGTGTCGTGCCTCTACCACATCTTCCGCAAGATGTTCCTCGACCTCAATAATGAGCAACCGGGATATGTGCAGCTCTCACTCTTCTAAACTTAAAACCGTAACAATGTATCAACTTTATATCTTTGCAACATGATAAAACTATTGCAGCGCACACGCCGCCCCGACATCACCTTTTGCCGTAATGGTCGCATATCCATTACGGCAAGGGTTGTGCGTCTCCTCTCGCTCCAACCGGGCGACAGCATCAACATTGCCTTTCACCTTGGCGAGTGCTATCTGTTGGCAACCCGACACGAGAATACCATCGGTCGCCACATCGCGCAGTGTTACCCCACGAAGAAAGGCTCGCGCAACTATTGCGCCAACTCCGTTATGCTCTGCCGCCTCATGCTCGACAACTGCAAGATACGTGAGCAGCGTGCCTCTTTCATGGTGGGTAAGGAGGAAACACGCAATGGCGAAGTGTACCTGCCCATAATCTACAAAATGCCGTTATGAACCAAG
>CAVKZC010000256.1:0-4109 GCA_963660455.1 Sphaerochaetaceae bacterium
GCGCTCTGTTTTAGAGTGCGGACAGAGAGGGTTTTGCCTATCGCTGAATAGTTACGCTAAAAAATGCGAATGTATTTTTTTGTTAATTATGTAATAGGTGTTGGCCGTTGTGAAATATTATTCCTACTTTTGCAAGCACAAGGCGGGTTCTGAGAATTACCATTGATGGATTTTTGCATTTTAGCCGGAAAAAATCAAAAAGCCACAAGGAACAATCCGTCTAAAAAAGAGAATTGACAAAGCGTGGAATATTTAGAACACGCCATAAACCCTCAAAACTGCGTAGCAACCATGGAGCAGCCCCCTCTGAGAACCCTCGTGTCCGAACTGCCGGTGCGCGGTGTAGCAGAAGTCTACAGGCGGTGTGCCGCCCGTTTGCCGGAGTGGCGCAGGCGGCAGGCCGAGTCGTACCGCAACCTTACCGACCGTCTGCAGTGTGCCCAGGCCTACCTGTTGTTGTGCCGCCTGCTGGAAGAGGCTACGGGAGGGCACGTCGCCGCCCCTGCCTTCGCTTACGGCGAGTATGGCAAGCCCCGCCTGGCAGACTGGCCCCACCTGCACTTCAACATGAGCCATTGCCCCAAGGCCGTGATGTGCACGCTGGCAGGCACCACCGTGGGATGCGACGTAGAGGAGATACCCGACGCGGTGGACGAGGGCGTGCTGGCCCTCTGTTTCTCGCCCGAGGAACAGCACCAGATACGCGAGGCCGACCGCCCGCAGGTGGAGTTTGCCCGGCAGTGGACACGCAAGGAAGCCCTCCTCAAGCTGCACGGCATAGGGCTGACGGACGGTCTGCCCACGCTCATGGCCTCCCCCTTGGCACGCGGCGTGGCCTTCCGCACGGAGGTATGCCCCGCCGGCGGATACGTCTACACCGTATGCAGTCCCCCTCCACCCGTCACGCCACGCATCAGACAATGACAGTTTTCCCCAATAACACACACACGTAGCATGAAAAAAATCACCCTTTCCTTCCAGTCACGCCTGTATCTGTACATCCTTCTTGCCGTCATCCTCATCTTTGGCAGCATAGCGATAGTCTTGCAGTCGTACAACCGTTTGCGCGAAGAGGAGCAGGCCTCGCTCTACACCTTTGCCCTGCAGAACACCACCATCCAGAACCTCGAGGACGAGCTGGAGTGGATGGAGTCTTCCGTCGAACTGACCATCAAGCAGGTGTTGTCCACGCCCGTGGAGAACCACGACAAGGCGGTGGAGTTTATCGGGCAGCTGGTCCAGAACAACTCCCTCATCCTGGGCGTGGGCTACATCTCCTACGACGACGAGAAGACGCACCATTCGTCCCTCGACTATGTGTACGAGGACAGTACCGGCGCCATACACCACAACCACATCCCGCGCGAACAGTACGACTACAAGAAGACGCAGTGGTACCACAATGCCGTGAAGACAGGCAAGGGCGAGTGGACGGAGCCGTACCGTGACCGCACCGGCAGCCACAAGATGATAGCCTCGTATGCCCTGCCCGTGAGGGGCACCGACCATAAGGTCAAGGGCGTGGTGGTGGCCGACGTGGCACTCGTCGACCTTACCGACGAACTGAACACCGTGCAGCCGTTCGAGAACAGCTATTCCTTCATCCTGAGCCGCAAGGGTACGGTCATCGCCCATCCCGACACCCGTTTTATCATGAAGGACAACATCTTCAGCATGGGCGACAAGTTGCACGACGACGACTATGCCACCATCGGGCGCAAGATGCTGGCTGGCGAGAAAGGCTCGCTGCGCTGCGAACTTGACGGCATCGACGTGCTCGTGTGCTACGCCCCGCTGGGCCATGTGGGATGGTCGGTGGCAAGCGTGTGCCCCTATTCTGCCATCGTCTCCGAACTCGGTTCCGTCACCTTCGTCATCCTCGTCATCCTTGTCTTCGGCGTACTCTTGCTGGCCGTGTGCATCCACTTCCTGCTGGAGCACATGGTGAAGCCCATCCGCCAGATGACGGACAATGCCTACCGCATCGCGCAGGGCGACTTCGATGCCTTGCTGCCCGATGTGCAGGCTGACGACGACTTCGGCAAGCTGCACGATGCCTTCGTCCACATGCAGAAGTCGGTCAAGACCTACATCCACGACCTGGAAAACGCCACGCAGGCAAGGGAGCGCATCCACAGCGAACTGTCCGTGGCCAGTCGCATACAGACCGAGATACTGCCCACCGACTTTGTGCTGCCGCAGGGCTATGAGAACATCGACATCGACGGCTACCTCAACCCCGCGCGCCAGGTGGGCGGCGACTTCTATTACTTCTGGAAGAAGGACGGCAAGCTCTACTTCACCATCGGCGACGTGTCGGGCAAGGGCATCGCCGCCGCCATCGTCATGGCCATGACGTGTACGCTCTTCCGCAGTCTGGTGAGCAAGCACGACTCGCCCAGCGAAATCATGAAGCTGCTCAACGAGGCCCTCTCCTACAACAACGAGGCAGAGATGTTCGTCACCATGTTCCTCGGCATTCTCGACACCGCTTCGGGCGAAATGACCTACTGTAATGCGGGTCACAACGCCCCCTATCTCTTCTCTGCCGACGAGGGGTGCTGGAAGTTGCCCGTGCGCCCCAAACTGCCCCTGGGCCTCTTCGGCAACGTATGCTACGTAGAGGAGCGCTACCAGCTCAAGAAGGGCCAGACGCTCCTGCTCTATACCGACGGACTCACCGAGGCTGAGAACGGCAGCAAGGAGCAGATGGGCACCGAGCGGGTGGAGCGCATCCTCGAAGGACTGGGTGAGCGTACTGCCCACGAGGTGCTGCTGGGCATCAGGCATCAGCTCGACCAGTTTGTGGCTGGTGCAGAACAGAGCGACGACCTCACCCTCTTCGCCATCGGCTACAAGTGCTGCAAGACGCTCATCCTCGACAACCGGTTGGAGGAACTGAAGAAGTTGCCCCCCTTCATCCACTCACTGGAACAGGATCTCAGTCTGCCCAAGGCCGTGGTCATGTCCGTGCGCCTGGCGCTGGAGGAGGCTTTGGTCAATGTCATCAACTACGCTTACCCCGGGCGCGAAACGGGCAAGATAAACCTTAAGGCATTGTACAAGCCGCAGGAGCGGAGCATCCGTTTCGAACTGACCGACAGCGGCAAGCCCTTCGACCCCACGCAGGTGGCAGATGCCGACCTCAGTCTCGGTGTGGAGGACAGGCCCGTGGGTGGACTCGGCATCTTCCTCATAAAGAAGCGCATGGACAAAGTGATGTACAAGCGCGAGAACGGCATGAACAAGTTGATGATGACGAAGAACCTCGACGCCACAAGCCCCAAAGATGCGTAGGGTCCGGACTTTCCGTGCCCGAAACATTCCCTGTTTCGGGCAATTTCCGTTCAGTTGGTAAAAGGGAGAAAAGGGCTTTGGAGGGGGAAGAGGCGTGGTTTGCCCCTCCTTGCTTGATAGGTGAAAATGTCTCAATGTCTCAGTCTCAGTTAAAAAAAACAAGTACCCCCTGTCCCCTTCTTTTCTCTTTATATACTTATAACTTATTAATAATTAATTAGTTATGTATATAGTACAATAGGAGGGCGAAAAATGGGGGTACCCCTTAAAAACAACTGAGACACTGAGACTGAGACAAGAACAAGCAGTGTAAAGTTTCTAATCATCTAAAAGGCAATGAGTTACAACGGTTTTAACAAGGCCGCTCCAATGATGCCAAATCCAGGCCGGGGCACAGAAATCGCGATTTTTCCCTCTCAAAGGCACCAAAAAGCATGCAGAAATTGCTCATTTCGATGGCAATACCCGCATTTTCCGCGCATTTCTCCGACACAAAAATGATGCACCCGGACCACAAAAATGACGGGTTGTGGGGGCAAATGGGGCACATGAGTGGTCTTTTGTACGCACTGAAAGCGCAAAAACTCATTTTCAAAAAAGTCCACCCATCATCCGCTATCGTCCGCTATCGTCCAATGGTCGATGGCGGATTTTGTATCTTTGCACCATGATAAGAAAAGTGCCGAAATTCACATTGCCAACTGGAGAAAAAAAACTCCCCAATTAGGAAAATTGCAGTCAATAGGAAAGGAAAGATGTAGCAAAAACTTCTTACTTCTAACGCCAATTTCTCTTATAGAGAGAAAAAAAAC
>CAVKZC010000257.1:0-4051 GCA_963660455.1 Sphaerochaetaceae bacterium
ACTCCGAGAGGCTCTGGCGGACTCTCTATCATAGCTGCCAGTGCCTCCTCCCAGTCCTTTTCGGGGTGTTCTAGGAATCCTTGCACATCGATGTAGTACATCAGCATTATTCTCACGATAGTGGCAAGACCCGAGAAGCTCCATGAGCGGCTGACACCCCTTTGCAACAACGTTATGAGCAGATTGGCTATGAGAGTCACCCAGACTTGTATCTTGATGGCGTTGGCACTTTCTCCATAGAAGTACCTGAGAGGGAAATTCTGCTTGATCTGCTTGAACAGCAACTCGATGGCCCATCTTGCCTTGTAGATGGCCACAATCTCCTCGTATTCGCTGTCAAGGTCGTTTGTCAGTAGCTGTATGAGCCTTGCGTCGCCCTTCTTCTTCTCGTCGACGTAGGTGACGATGCGGGCATGATGCTCTATGGTCTTTTTCTCCTCCTCGCCAGTTTGCTCATTCTTGACTTTTATCTCCTTGCGGAAGATTACGAATTCCTCCTTCCACTGCATCAGCCCGCTTTCGTTCATGTAGCAGGTACTTTTCGTGACCTCATAGGAGAGGTTTTGCTTCATCTTGGTAACGTAGATGACACCACGCTGCGTCAGCTCCTCAAACTTCTCGTAATCGACGTATGCCCTGTCCATGGCAAGGATGTCGCCTCCGTTGAGCTTTCCCGGGCGTAGCATGAAATGGTCGTTGGTGGCCGCTGACGTGAACTCCACGTCGCACGGAACGCCCTCGTTGCCATGGATGCATGTATGCACCTTCATCCCGCCGTTTTTCTTCCCTGTCTTCGGATTCCGTCCAACGCCCTTGAATACGAGGTTGGAGAAGAGGCTGATGGTCGTAGAGTCAATTATCTGGAGCTTCTTCATCCATTTTGGCACCTTGCCGGAGGGGCTGTCCGCTGAAAGCTTGTCCTTGTTGGCCAGATAGAGCTGTTGATACACCTCGCCGAAGATTTCATGCGGTCGCCTTTTGTTTGCGTCAGAGATTGTGCTGCGCCGAGGAAGGTCTTTTATGCCCAAATGCGCCAGCTTACGCCACTCCATCGTTGTGGCTGAGGTTATTTCACGCAAAGAGTCGAAGCGCATGATGACGGCATAGAGCATCACCACGAGATGACACCACGCATCGAATTTCTTTACGTACCTCTCACCGCCGTAGTCACGACTGATTTGGAGGATTTTTTGCTTGTTGAAGTAATTTAACAGCTGATTTAGTATCGGCTGTCCGAGAAAATGTGTACCTTTGCCCATGTTTTGGTAATGTTGTTTGTTGCTAGCTGCAAAATTACCAAAAGGGGCTGACTTCTACGAAAGAAATCAGCCCTAATTTTATTTTTATCCCTCACATGTGCCTGTACGCACGCGCGTCGAAAGACATCAATGTTTAGCGGACAACAATAATTTATAATGACCGTTTGAGTATTTCGGATAGGGGACCAGAAACCCTTTTCCGTTTGTCTAGAACAAACTACTTTTGGGTTTAGGCTGGTTGATTCTTTCAATGGATGCCTGCACCAAAGTGAAGGCTTCGGGCAAGGTAGATGATGTCAAAGGACAGGCTTTTCCTTCTTCCAGAAACCTTTTGTTCCCTTCTGCCTTTTCCCCGTTTTGTTCTTCTATGCTCTTATACTTAACCACAAAAAGGGGTTTCTTGGCTTTGAGCGTTGCACCGACAGCATGCATGGTCCCTCCCTTGATGCCAGTCTGTATGACGATGGTGGCATAGGAGAGTCCTGCCTGCAACCTGTCCCTTGCAACCAGTGTGTAAGGATTTCCTGTTTGTCCTACCGGGTATTCAGAGAGCAGTAATCCTCCATGCCCTACGATTTCTTTAGCCAAGTCTATGCTTTCTTTTGGGTAGATAGAATCCCAGTCAAGGCCGTTCGACAGGAATGCGGTTGTTGTGCCCTCTGCCGCCAATGCGCCTCTATGCCCTACCGTGTCGCACCCAATGGCAAGACCAGAGACGATGTTATAGCCTGCTTTGGCAAACTTTTCAGCGAAGAATCGTCCCGCCTTCTCACCCGCCAAGGTTGGCACTCTAGTGCCTACTACGGCTATTGCCGGCTTTTGCAGTGCAGCAAGGTTACCTCTATAGAAAAGGATGATGGGGGCATCTTCTCTTCCCTCTTCGTTTACGGTATCGCGCAAGATTTGCGGAAAGCAATCCTCATAGTAGGAGATAATGCCAACACCGTTTGCCGCGGCCTCGCGCATTACCTTCAACGCCATTTTGTGCGCACCAAGCAAGTCTTCACGCGTGTGTTTGCTGTATTTCTTGCCCGTGAGAGTCTTCCAAAAAGCGCACAAGTCCTGCACGGTTTCTATGTTGTCAGGGGCGTTTTCCGCAACATTCAAGACTGTTTTGTTACCGATGCCCTTCAAGTTTTTCAGGGTCAGGATAAGTTCTGTGTTAAGTGGCATGATGTTGTTTGTTTTGTTGTGTATTACTTGTCCCACACCGTTCGGTGTGGGACGTTTTCTGTTTGGGCGGTCTTTCACGACTTACTGTTCAGCCACTCTTTTATGACTACTGTCGCTATCACTGCTACTGCTGCCCCTATTACCTGTGCAACAGAGTCATTGCCCTCCTTTGACAAATCATATCTGTTCATGTTTTTTTTATAAATTAAAGTGTTAGTGTGTTACTTGTATTTATGATATTCGTTATGTGCTCTTTTAGACCACACACCTGTTCCTGTCGGGATTGACGGTTACGGCGAGGAATAGTCCTACTATTCTGTTTGCACCATTTGCCCTGAGTGCTCTGGCCGTTTGTGCAAAGGTGTACCCCCTTGTTATGACATCGTCTATGAGGATGATGTCACGCCCAGTGACTTCTTCCGCATTGATGCAGTAGTCCTTCTGCAAGCAGTCTTTCTTGCCGGTGATGTGGCTTGGTTGTTGGTCCACGGCAGGCATGATGGTTTGGCAGTCGCAGGCGATACCTGTTTCATGCTCTATGAACGCTGCTAGTCTTTGGTAGCGGACAACTGTGCTACGGCGTGAGGATGCCGGGATGAAGCATACCCTCCAGTTCTTCCCGTCCACAGACTCCTTTATCTTCCTGATTTCTTCAGCGAACCTGACCATCAGCGGGAAACTGCAGTAACCGTTCTTGAAGTGGTATACTATTTGACGGTCATTCTCTTGCTCAGCTGTTGCAGCGTACCTTACGGGCAAGTACTCCATGATGTGCCGTTGATTACTTGTTCTCATTTTAGTTAATCTAAAATTACACTTCAAATCTCTTTTCTTTTGCAAAAGTACCGCTGTGGTTGGAAATGGTATTTCCCTGACTCATTTTTCAGAAGAACAGCGTGTTTCTTGCATGCAGAACCAAGTCGACATCTACTTCCTGTCCTATGATTTTCATGGAGCGCACATCGTCTTCTCCCAATGGTACAATAAGGATACTGTCGCTGTTGTCGTACATTTTCTGGATTTCGGCCAGCCGTCTTGCAATATCTCCAACCTTGTCAGACGGCATAGAGACCATGAATATGGATTTCTGGATTCTCGTGCATCCTTTGTTGAGAAGGTATTTTGCGATGAGCGTCCTCACTTTGTTGCTGCTGATGTCATACATGATGAAGCATACCATGTGTCCCAGTTTTCTTTCTCCAGTAGTAATGATGTTGAGTATCTGCCTAATTCTCTCTCTCAGAGAAGGAAGGTCATCTAGGCTTCCCACAGTCCTTGCAATGGCGGGGCACCCCGACAGGCCAGCCTTGCCAATCAACCTCACCTCTAAGGGATAGCTGCCTACGTCCCTCCTATGCATATACGCCATGTATGTAGTCGTCAACCAATTGCGCCATCATGCCGTTTAGCTCAACCGAAGTTCCTCTTTTGGGCGATTCCACTACCGAGTAGCCGCGATGACCGAAGAACAGGTTTATTTCTGCATGCAGCTGACCGGTTCTGAACATGAGTTTCACGCCATACTGTATGTTTCGGGTATCGTAAAGTTCGATGCCCGTTTCTTCTATCGTCCTTTTCAGGTCTGTAAGTATATTGGTGATTTCGCACGGAACATACAC
>CAVKZC010000258.1:0-4007 GCA_963660455.1 Sphaerochaetaceae bacterium
TCTATTTATGTATACTGCAAGTTATATTCAAAGGCTTTGAACTTATATTCAAAGCCTTTGAACTTACATTCAAAGCTTCTGAACTTATGTTCAAGGGCTTTAAACATAGAATTTAGCCTTACCATTTAAGACGTCCATACTTCTCTTTGTACCATAGTTGCCAGCTATTTACAATATTCTGCCACAATACGTAAGCGCCGGGAGCTATGGCAGCCAAAGGATTGAGGAATGTGAGCGTGAGCCAGATACCCACAATGGTGTTCTTCTGCCCCAAGGCCTGTCCGGCACTGATACTGGCGTTCCACGGTCGGCCTACTGCCTTTCCGATGGCAAACTGTATGAGGCATACCGCCAGGGGAACGGTCAGGAGCAGCAACATGATGAGTCCGGACACCTCCGAGTCAAGGATGTTGCCCAGCGTGACACCCGTCAGGATACTGAGGTTGACGCACCACATGTAGAACCCCAAGTCCTTAAAACGCCTAACACACTCCACCCAACGGGGCAGAAACCGGCGACTGAGCAACGCCAGCACCAAAGGTACAACAAGCACCGACGTGACATTGCGCAGCACCATCATACTCATGTCGAAGAACGACACGTCTGCCCCCTTCTCCACCATAGGGAAGAGGGACGGTATGATAACCATCGTGAAGATATTGGCAATGACCGTATAGGTAGTAAGCGAACCGATGCTGCCGCCCAACTTCTCCGTAACGACAGCCACGGCGGCCGCCGTGGGACAGATAAAACAAATGAATGCACCCTCCAGCACCAGTTTGGTGTCGGGGTCCTTGCCGAAGAGGGCTATCAGCACCACCATGAGCGCTGCCAGCGAAGTACGGATAAGCTGGAGCAGGAAATGCCACAAGCGCGGTTTCATCTCCTTTATCTCTATCTTGCAAAACGTAACGTACAACAGGGCAAAGAGGAGCACAGGCATGACATGCACCATCTTCGGTCCTACCACACTGCCTACGGGCTGAAGGAGGGGGATGTTGGCAAACAAGAGATAAACCACTGCTCCGAACCCCAGAGAGCAGGGCAGCGCAAACTTGCGCAGAAACACCATGAATGAACGCATATATTTCGGTTGCTTTTTCGGGTGCAAAGGTACGACTTTCTACGTTCACGTACAAGAAAACAGGAAAGAAAAAAAAGGAACCCTCTCTATTCAGGACAATTCCTGGCGGAGAGGGTTCTTCGTATCATTTATATTCAAGCTAAGAGCTTCAGTCCTTGCCACTGCGCTTGCGCTCCAGATGATCAAGGATGACCTTGCGCATACGCATGTTCTTGGGAGTAACCTCCACATATTCGTCTTCACGGATATACTCCAGACATTCCTCCAGACTCATCACGGTCTTGGGGATGACGCGTGCCTTGTCGTCGGAACCCGAAGCACGCACGTTGGTAAGCTGCTTAGCCTTGGTGACATTGATGACAAGGTCGTTGTCATGCACATGCTCGCCTACCACCTCGCCGGCATACACCTCCTCACCAGGGTCGATGAAGAACTTGCCGCGGTCCTGCAACTTGTCTATGGCATAGGCGAAGGCTGTACCAGTCTCGAGGGCTATCATGCTACCGTTGGTACGGCGGCTTATCTCGCCCTTATAGGGCTGGTACTCCTTGAAGCGGTGTGCCATGATGGCCTCACCTTGGGAAGCCGTCAGCACGTTGGTACGCAGACCGATGATACCGCGCGAGGGAATGTCGAACTCGATATCCACACGCTCTCCCATATTCAGCATGGAGGTCATGTCGCCCTTGCGTCGTGTCACCATGTCTATCATCTTGGAGGCAAACTCCTCGGGAACGTTGATGGTAAGTTCCTCTACAGGTTCACACTTCACACCGTCTATCTCCTTGTAGATAACCTGGGGCTGGCCCACCTGCAACTCGTAGCCCTCACGGCGCATCGTCTCTATGAGTACGGAGAGATGGAGCACGCCACGTCCTGAGACAATCCACTTATCGGTAGTGTCCTCGAACGGTTGTACACGCAGGGCAAGGTTCTTCTCGAGTTCCTTGTTCAGGCGATCCTGTATGTGGCGCGAGGTACAGAACTTACCTTCCTTGCCGAAGAAGGGAGAGTCGTTGATGGTGAAGAGCATGCTCATGGTAGGCTCGTCCACAGCGATGGGAGGCAACGGCTCTGGGTTCTCGTAGTCGCAGATAGTATCTCCAATCTCAAACTTCTCCAGACCGATGACGGCACAGATGTCGCCAGAGTCTACATGGTCGGTTTTCTTATGGCCCATGCCCTCGAAGGTATGCAACTCCTTGATCTTTGTTTTCTCGGTAGTGCCGTCGCGGTGGCAGATGGTAATATTCATGCCATCCTTCAGCGTACCGCGGTGTACACGACCCACAGCAATACGGCCGGTATAGGAACTATAGTCCAGGGAGGTAATGAGGAGTTGTGGGGTACCCTCCAACTGCTTGGGTGCAGGGATAATCTCCACGATCTTGTCGAGCAGATAGTCAATATTGTCGGTAGGCGACTTCCAGTCCTCGGCCATCCATCCGTTCTTGGCTGAGCCATAGACAACGGGGAAGTCGAGCTGCTCTTCGGTAGCGTTGAGGTCGCACATCAGGTCGAACACCATCTCGTACACCTCTTCGGGACGACAGTTGGGCTTGTCCACCTTGTTTACCACCACGATGGGCTTCAGTCCCAACTGCAGGGCTTTCTGCAAGACAAAGCGTGTCTGCGGCATCGGTCCCTCGAAAGCATCCACGAGAAGGAGGCATCCGTCTGCCATATTGAGCACACGTTCCACCTCGCCACCGAAGTCGGAGTGACCCGGAGTATCGAGAATGTTGATCTTGGTTCCTTTCCAGTTGATAGACACATTCTTGGAGAGAATGGTTATACCGCGCTCACGCTCCAAGTCGTTGGAGTCGAGAACTTCGCCGCTGTTATCCTGTCCGTCACGGAACAGTTTTCCTGCTAGCATCATCTTGTCCACCAGGGTAGTCTTGCCATGGTCGACGTGTGCAATAACTGCAATGTTTCTAATGTCTTGCATTTCCTTTACCTTAAAGCGTGTACAAAAATCCCACGCATTGTTAAATTTCTTCTTATAGACGGAGGCTCTTGGTGTCTTTCGATTCTGTTTATCAAAGACAACAGTCAGAACCCGCCCTTAGTTCTACGAATTTGGCTGCAAAATTACAAAAAATATCCCGAAAGTTTGCACGAACAACAAAAAAGTTGTAACTTTGCACCGCATTTTTCAGATATGCCTTCCGTGAGGGCGGCAGAAGTGCAACACAATTTTAATAACACACATTTAAGTAAACAGCTATGTATTTAGACAAAGCAAAGAAAGAAGAGATCTTTAGCAAGTACGGAAAGTCCAACTCTGATACTGGTTCAGCTGAGAGCCAGATAGCATTGTTCTCATACCGTATTGCTCATTTGACGGAACATGTTAAGCAGAACCGTAAAGATTATACTACAACACGTGCCTTGACACAGCTTGTAGGAAAGCGTCGCGCATTGCTCGATTACTTGTACGACCGCGATATCAATCGCTACCGTGCCATCATCAAGGCTCTCGGTCTCCGCAAGTAATCTCCGGGCATTTTGCTTGAAGACATTGAATCCCATCATTCTCCAAGAGAGTGATGGGATTTTTCATGTCATCCCCCTGACTTTTCTGAGAATATTTTCAAGATTTCCTTCTTTTCTCTATCTATAAGAAAGTAATAACTTTGCTATATGGCGGGGGATTAAAAGAGGATGCGGTTTAAGGAACTCTGAAGAAGCGCTTCGTTAGGTGCCAAAGAAGCGCTTCGTTAGGTACTAAAGAAGCGCTTCATGAGGGGGTAAAGAAGCGCTTCATGAGGGTTGTGCCAGATCTTCGACATTCTTCGACATATTCTGTTGTTTTTGGGGCGATGCAACAAGCAAAGTAATCGTAAAAAAATAAGTTGGTAAAGTTTTTTCAACCTGTACGGTTGCAACGCGCCCTGAAAGGGCAACCTGCACATAGCCC
>CAVKZC010000259.1:0-3980 GCA_963660455.1 Sphaerochaetaceae bacterium
CTATCAATATTTGTTGTTACTTCGGGGCAAAGGTACACATAAAGTTTGAGATGGCAATGTATTATGGATATATTTTATAACTACCGAGAAAATCTCGGAAGTTCAACAAGAGGTACTACTTCCAGCTTACAACTCTTCGGTGCCGTCACCTTGGGCTTCTCTCCACGTTTCAGCTCTACCTCTATCATACCTTCCTTCACGGGGATGCGAGCCTTTGCCCATTCCATATTCAAGATTGGGGCGCAAAGTATTCTTGCCTTTCAGCATCAGCAAGGTCTCTGTTGACTTGCCCGTTCTTCTGGGACCAGTAATCAGTTTTATTTGCTTGCTGGCCAACAGCTCTACCACGTCATACGTGGTATGGCGTGAGAGATAAGGGCGGGAAAGCAGCAGATTGCGCTCTTTTCTTTGGTTGCTGATGATGGTCCTCAGTTCTTACCGTCTTGGTGAAACTGCCACAAAATTACTAAAAACATTCAATATCTACGCCGTATATACGGCGTGTAAAATGAATAAAAACGAGAACTATGCTCCTTGACTACATCTTCAGAAATTCCCCGAGATGCACGTGCTTGATGCCATCCACGCTGCTGCCGCTGGTCCATTCGTCCAGACTTACTACGTATTTCGGATAGTTATTGCGGATGGCTTGTAGGTTGCCGAACTCCCTCTCGCGTGTCTTTTCATCGGCAAGGAGATAGGAGGACTGAATGTATATCACCTCGTCTCCTTTGCGCCCCACAAAGTCAATCTCCTTACCACCTGTTTGCTGTCCCGTAAACACCTCGTAGTGCTGTTGGGAAAGATGCAGGAAGATGGCGTTCTCCATCAGTTTGTGAATATCATTCTGCATGGAGAAACCGAAATGACAGTTGCGCAGCCCCAAATCCTCGAAATAATATTTGTCGCCAATCTCGAATGTATGAAGACCATTCACGTCGATACGCCTTACCTTATGGATGAGGTAGGCATTCTGCAGGGCTTTCAGATAGTTGATTACTTGCAGGGCGGATATGTTGACGTGCTGCGACTTCAGATAACGGCTGATGTTGTTAGCGGAGAAAAGGTTGCCCACATTGTCGGCCGCATAAAGGGCCAGGGTCTCAAGGAAGTCAACGTTTCTGATTCCCTCCCGTTTTACAACGTCTTTCAGCATAATGGTGGAATATACGTTGCGGAGGTATTCGAATACGATTTCCTGTTCCAAGGGAAGGTTGCTCAGATAGGGCAAACCGCCGAAGGTGAGATAGCTGCGCAGCGTCTGTGTGGATGCATCTACCTTGTGAAACTCCAAGAACTCTTGATAGGTAAGACTGTAGATATGGAACTCTACATACCTGCCAGACAGGTAAGTAGATAATTCGCTGGAGAGCATGGTGGCGTTGCTTCCGGTAATGAATATGTCGCAAGCGTCTTGCGCCTGTAGGCTTCGCAGCGTGTTCTCAAATCCTTGTATGTCCTGCACTTCATCGATGAAAAGATAGTTGGCCTTTCCTCCCTTTAGGTGCTCAGACACATAGGTTGAAAGGTCTTCATGTGTACGGATGAATGCAAACTCTTCCAACTCTTTGTTGATGCAGATGGTATTGCAGCCGGGATGCGTCTGCTCGATATGCTCTTGTATCTGTCGGAGAAGACAACTTTTGCCCACTCGGCGCTGGCCTGTGAGTACCTTTATGATGTTCTTGTTGATGAAAGGAGCAATACGCTCGGTGTAGCTTGGACGGTTGATAAGTTGTATCATAGCCTCCTTTTTTATTAGTTATACTTAAAACTTTTCGCAAAGATAGCGATTTTATTAATCATACCAAACAAAATGACGAGAAAAGTGCCTTTTGTTAGTTATGATTAATAAAAACCGTCATTCTCACCCAAGCTTCATCACGTCTTGTTTGCTACTTTTGCAAGGCGGCATTCTTGCCTGCTATCTTTCCATTTACCACGATGTCGGCCACACCGTTTCCTCCCAGCCTGTTGTCACCGTGTACTCCGCCGGTCACCTCACCTGCGGCGTATAGTCCAGGGATAGAAGAGCCGTCGGCTTTGAGCACATGCATGTCGGCATCTACATGCACACCGCCCATCGTGTGGTGAATAGCAGGAGTTACGGCTATCGCATAGAACGGAGGCGTGGAGATTTGAGCCGTCATCTGTGTGGCAGAACGGCCGAAGTCCTTGTCTGTGCCGGTGGTTTGATACTCATTGTACTTACTGAGTGTAGACTGCAATGCAGCTGGGGGACAGGCTATGGAAAGAGCCAGTTCGGCTATGGAATTCCCCGTTTTGAGCAGTCCCTGGTTGGCATAAGTTTCTATCGAAGCGAGCGACTTTCTTACCCCTTGGTCGAAGATGAGATATGCTTTCGCTCCTTCCTGGGCGAGAATGCCTGCAGATACCACATCGCGCGTATTCATCTCGTTGACAAAGCGAACGCCTTGTTGGTTTATGAGTATGGCTCCGTTGCCACGTACGGCCTCTGTAATAAGGATGTGGTTGGTGGCTTCCGAAGTGGGATGTACCTGTATGTACTCCATCTGTACAAGGTCACCGCCGAGCTTTGTCACCCAAGGGAATGCATCGCCTGTAGCACCTTTGTGGTTGAGCGTACTGAAACCTTTCAACTGAGGCTTGTAGGCGGTTACCATCTCTAGGTTGGCCCCGAATCCTCCTGTTGCGATAATGGTAGCCTTGGCTCTGATGGTGTAACTTGTCCCGTCCTTTTGTTCCACGGTCACACCTACCACTTTCCCGTCTTCTGCAACCAGTCCCGTCACCTTGTTACTGGTTCGGATGTCTATGTTGCGCTTGGAGGAAGCTTCCTTCAGTATTTTCATAAGGTGCGCCCCGATGGCGGTTCCTCCCTTGGGGCGGTGTGTGCGTTTTACGCTGCTGCCTCCCATCAATCCTACGTCGGAAAGGTCGGTGCCCAAGGAGGTGAGCCATTCGATAGTGCTTGCAGAATGTTCCACAAGGCTCTTTACCAAGTCGGGGAAATTCTGATTGTGCCCACCTTTCATGGTATCATCGTAGAAAAGCTGGTTGCTGTCTTTTATACCCAGTCCCTGCTGTATCGATGTTTCTGAGGCATTGATGCCGCCAGTGGAATAGTTGGTATTGCCTCCTACGATACCCTGTTTTTCGAGCACGATGACCTTGGCACCGTCATCTGCAGCTTCTACAGCGGCAGTAAGACCAGCGCCACCAGCTCCAATGATGACAACGTCGCATGATGAGTCTTCATATTTCACGTCAGTGTTTGTTTTTTCCCCTTTGGCGGCACGGATGGCCATATTGATGGCAGCAATGACGCCAGTCGATGTGAGCGTAGCTCCTGTCACGCCGTCGGTCTCAACCTTCATTTCGGTATCACGTCCGTTTGCCTTGGCAATGATTGTGTTGATGGATTCCTGTGCAAATGACGACTCCGCCTGACTTACCACCTTGCCCGATATGATGCGGTGGTTCTCTACTGTTATGTGTACGATGATGGTGCCGTTGCGCCCTTCGCCTGTTCCTTCCCATTCTCCGTCTTGCATCAGCTCTTCGCCAGTTCCGTCGGCATTTGTTTCTTCAGCATGGTCGGCGCAAGCTGAGAATAGAGTAAAAACAAGCATGAATAGAAAGATGTAAAATGAATTTATGATATTTTGCTTTTTCATTGATTAATATGCATTAATGGCATCCCAACTCATGATGAGGTAGGCATTCTCTTAAAACTTTCTGCAAAGATAGTGGTTTTATTAATCATACCAAACAAAATGACAAGAAAAGTGGGGTTTTAGGTTCTCCAAACCGCCCCGGCCCGTGCAGGAGGCGATTTTCACGATGTATTGCTGACGCAAGGTAAGTCCGCTGTGGCAGATTGTGCCATTGCATTGATTACCATCATAAGGCAGATGCAGATTGTTACATATATTCTTCTCATATCTTGCGTCATTATAGTTTCTTGTCGAAAAAGTCAGTCAGTTTTCCCACTGCCA
>CAVKZC010000260.1:0-3964 GCA_963660455.1 Sphaerochaetaceae bacterium
AAGTGTTTTGTTTCTTTCAGCCAATGGGACGCTCTGCCTCGCGCGCCGAGGTAGAATATTCCTTTGTTTTTTGTTATCTTTGCAACATGTCTAACATATAAAAAGAGAAATTTATGGTACATTTCAAAATGGAGTTTTCCTTTAGTCTGTTCGGCAAAAGGAACAAGAGTGAAAGTGTTGTGGACAACAAGGTGAAGGATGAGGCTGTAGAGACGAAAGCCTGGGATTTTATCGCGAAAATGGCAGAAGAGGCCAGGGCGCAGGGACGTTACAAGACTGCGTACAACTACCTCACTGCCGCCCGGTCGTTTACACGTTTCATGCAGCGTGCCGACTGGACCTTTGATGAGGTTACATGCGAAGAAACTGAGCGTTATCAGCGATGGCTCACGGAGCATGGCGTGTGCATGAATACCGTGTCGTGTTATATGCGCTCTTTGCGCACTATATATAATAAGGTGGTGGAGAACGGCCTTGCAGAAGACAAACATCCCTTCCGCAAAGTGTTTACGGGGAAAGAGCAGACACGCAAGCGGACGGCCGTGGAGATAGACCTGCAGCAGTTGGCCGCCTTGCCGCTTGCGGCAGACAGTACGCTTGCCTTTGCCCGCGACTTGTTCCTGTTCGGCTTCTTTGCCATGGGGATGCCGTTTGTGGACATGGCCTTTCTGCGCAAGTCGCAGATAAAGGACGGTAAGTTCAGATATGCACGCCACAAGACGGGCCAGGAGATAGAGGTGGCCATAGAACCGTGCATGATGGAGATTATCGACAGGTATAAGGACAAGAGTACGGGATATGTCTTCCCCATCATCACCGAAAAGGATGCTGCCGATGTGCACAGACAATACGAAAGCCAGCTACGTCTGTACAACTTGCGTCTGGCCCGTTTGTCGAGTATGATAGGGGCAAGTATTCCCCTTACGTCTTATGTCGTGCGGCACACGTGGGCAAGCATGGCATACAAGTACCAGTTGGATATCGGACTCATCTCGAAGGCTTTGGGACACACCAAGACCTCTACCACAATGGTGTACATCAAGCACCTCTTCGACCCCCAACTTGCTGCAGCCAACCGCAGTCTTTTGGAACAAGTAAAAGTGGGAAAAGAATGAGGCTCAGACGCTTTTAGAACGAGGTTCGAACCAAAAGGCAAAAAGGTTCGAACCTTTCGGGCAAAAGGTTCGAACCTTGGCTAAAGAATCTCTTTCGGATGGAGGTGCTACGAGTTCTTGCACATGTTCAGGAAATACCTGTGTACTTCCAGACTTTCGTTCAGTTCGGGATGGAAGGCAGTAACCAGTTGGTTGCCCTGCCGGGCAGCCACTATCTTGCCGTCCACCTCGGCCAAGACTTCCGCATTGCCCCATACCTCCTTGATATAGGGTGCGCGTATGAAGGTCATGGGCACATTGCCCTCGATGCCTTTCATAGGAGCCTCAGTATAAAAACTGCCCAGTTGGCGACCATACGCATTGCGCAGGGCAGTGATGTCCATAGTGGCAATGCGCTTGTCCGGTTCGCCCTCTATCTTCTTGGCGAGGAGGATGAGCCCGGCACAGGTGCCGTACACAGGAAGTCCCGCAGCCACAGCTTCCTTGACAGGATTCATCAGTCCCAACTCGTTCAGGAGCTTTGCCTGTGTGGTGCTCTCTCCGCCTGGAATGATGAGGCCGTCCTTGGGCTGTAGCCAGTCTCTGAGCTGTCTCACCTCAAAGCTGTCCACCCCCAGCTGTGCCAGTTTCTGTCTGTGCTCGGCGAAGGCTCCCTGTAATGCCAATACTGCTATTCTCATAACGTATTCCTACTTTCCCCTTTCTGCCATGAGGAGCGCTATCTCCTGTTCGTTGATGCCGACCATAGCCTCGCCGAGGTCCTCACTCAGTTCGGCGAGCATCTTCGGGTCGTTATAGTTGGTTACGGCCTTCACGATGGCCTGGGCACGCTTGGCGGGATTGCCGCTCTTGAAGATGCCTGAACCCACGAACACACCCTCGGCACCGAGCTGCATCATCAGGGCAGCATCGGCAGGTGTGGCCACACCGCCCGCGGCAAAGTTGACAACAGGCAACTTGCCGTTCTCGTGTACATACTTCACCAAGTCGTAGGGAGCCTGCAACTGTTTGGCGGCCTCATACAGTTCGTCCTCGCTCATGGATGTCAGGCGCTTTATCTCGCTCTGCATCATACGCATGTGGGTAACGGCCTGCACCACGTCGCCCGTACCCGGTTCGCCCTTGGTGCGTATCATCGTGGCACCTTCGGCTATGCGGCGCAGAGCCTCGCCCAGGTTCTTGGCACCGCAGACAAAAGGCACGTCAAACTTGGTCTTGTCTATGTGGTACACATTGTCGGCTGGCGAGAGCACCTCGCTCTCGTCTATGTAGTCTATCTCGATGGCCTGCAGTATCTGCGCCTCGGCAAAGTGACCGATGCGGCACTTGGCCATGACGGGGATGGAGACAGCCTCCTGTATGCCCTTTATCATCTTGGGGTCGCTCATGCGCGACACACCGCCAGCAGCACGTATGTCTGCCGGAATGCGCTCGAGTGCCATAACGGCACATGCACCGGCTGCCTCGGCTATCTTGGCCTGTTCGGGTGTAGTAACGTCCATAATCACACCGCCCTTGAGCATCTGTGCCAGGTTGCGGTTCAGTTCTTGTCTGTTCTCTGTCATATTGTTGTCTGTTTTTTGATGTTTCAAATGTTGTTCAAATGCAGTTTGAAGGCTGTTCCAACGCCTTTTTGCTGATTGCGGTGCAAAGGAAACACTTTTTGCCGAGAAGAGAAAATGATGTTCCTGTTCGTGCAAACAATGCGTCATTTTATATAAAATCGTGGCACGAGGCACGCTTTCTCGCAATAAATGCTTACTTTTGCAGCCTTAACACAAGTAGCTCATGAAAAAAAACACTATTCATCCCATCCTCACCGTTACAGGTTCAGACAGCACTGGAGGCTCCGGTGTACAGGCCGACATCAAGACCATCTCCGGTCTGGGAGGCTATGCCGTCTCCGCCATCACGAGCATCACCGTGCAGAACACGCTCGGTATCCAGGAGTTTTTCGATGTGCCTGCCGAGATAGTGAGAGGACAGATAGATGCCATCATGAACGATATACAGCCCATGATAGTGAAGATAGGTATGATACGCAGTGTGGAAACGCTTGGCGTGATAACCGAGGCTCTGTCCAGATACCGTCCGCAGTATGTCATCTACGACCCCGTACTGTGGTCGAGCAATGGCGACACCCTGATGTCGGAGGACGTGGTGACACAGATAAGATACCGGTTGCTTCCCTTCTGCTCGTTGGTGGTGGCGAGGAACAGGGAGAGCGAGGCCCTGCTCCAGGGCAGTATGCCGTCAGGAGACACCGGAAAAATCTTCAGGCTTGACAATGCCAACTCTCACGGTATGGCCAACCGCTTCTCCTCTGCCCTGGGTGTATACCTGTCGCAGGGAAAGCCTATGGATACGGCTCTCTCCATGGCGCGCGACTTTATGCATGCGGAAATGGCGCGCGAGGGCAAGTTGCAGGGACGCAGCTCCGAACTGTACAATGAGTTCTTGTCGCAGGTGGTGAACTTTTGCCGTACATACAACGACGTGCATTTCTATGCCGACCAACTGAACGTGAGCAGCCGCTACTTGGCCCAGGTAACGCGGCGCATATCGGGCAAGACACCCAAGGTCATCATCGACGAGCACCTGCTGCACGAGATAGAGCGCGAACTCACCACCACTACCCGTACCGTGCAGGAGATAGCGTATGCCATGGGGTTCTCGTCGCAGGCCCATCTTACACATTTCTTCAAAAAGATGAAGGGCACCACGCCCAGTCTTTACCGCAGAGGAACGGGGAAAGAAAAATAATTCGACCTGTACGGTTGCAATGCGCCCTGAAAGGTAGGGTGTTCAAAATTGGTTTCAAAATTATGTCAATTTTTGATGCAGTTTCA
>CAVKZC010000261.1:0-1947 GCA_963660455.1 Sphaerochaetaceae bacterium
TGCGCCGCTGTTCGTACCCTCTTGTTTTGAGGGGGTATCGGAATATTGGTAAGCCTTACGTTAGAATATGGCAAATTCCTCTGCTTTTATATCTTTTCTTGTTTTGTCTAAACTTATATTTCTGTCATTCTCGTTGCTGTCATCAAACGCCCGAATTAGGCGTTTTCTTAGCCCTCTGACGAGTTTTCAATACTTCCATGAGGGTTTTATTGTTTTGAAGAAATAACGCTCTCCAAACGTCTTATTTCGCGTTTTGCCTCAACAAGCAGGTCGTAGAGTTTCACCGACCGCTCCGTGGCAAAGTATTCCGCCCAGTCCCGAAACGTGTAGCATAAATCCGTAATACCATCATCGTAACCCATGCTGTCCCACCAGTCGGACAGTTCCGCAAAGACTTCGGGAGGGTTCGTGCCGAGTGCGTCCACGACTTCAGTTGGGTATTGCTCGATGAGCAACATCTTCCAATTCTCCAAATCCGTATCTGGGTTCTCATGGAGAATGTTCCATGCGACCTCTTTCAGTTCGGCATAGAAGTCCACCTCTTCGTCAAGTTCTTCCTCTTGGCTTTCTTCTTCAACCTCATTGATGGCATTCATCAACATCTTCAATTTTACAAGGTCTTTCTGTTCGTCCATACTTCTACCGTTTATAGCATTTCCTGCACGGAGTGCGTCCCATGCTTTCTGCCTCCTGCAAACTGATTTCTTCAATACTTGCCCTGCAATTGCTCAAGCCCTTGCAGTTGCTATACGCATGATAACGCTTTGAACTTCCTCCTGTACACACCCATACTTTGGAGTTAGAGTCAGTTGGTACAGACACACGCTTGTGCGAACTTCCACATGACACACAGAACAAAGCAGTACCCAATATGAAATAAACAGCCTTTTGTTTCATAAATGCAATTTAATATTCTTCACTTTCAGATGCAGTACTATTCAGTTTGTTGCGTTCTATAATTCGTTTTACATGTTCATACTGCTCATCATCAAAACAACTTTTGCAGTAATAGAAAAAAACATTGGGGCAAATAATGGCGGTATCAATAAATTCTATCCCATTAACATCATGGCCTTGCCTGTCTTTCTCCTCCAACAAAATATCACAATATCTGTCTGTATGCAATACCCTTGCACTTGACATATAGAGATATTTGCCTATGTGTTCTTTGTACATTGGTGTTACAGGTTTCTCTTTTGGCTTGTTCGAGCATGATGAAGCCAGCACTAAAGCAAATGCGGCAAAAGCTAAGGTTTTCTTCATACCTTGCCCTCCACCATCTTCTCGTAAACCTTAATCAGCCTCTCTTTCTCTGCAAGCAGGGCCTCAAGTGCCTTTACTCGCTCTGCCAACACAGCATCTGTACCAACAGATACATTACCGACAGAGTTATGGCTACCTATTGCAACATTGCTATCGGTCACATTACCGTGCATATTGGTATTCACGTTTTGTTGCTGTGGTGTTTCCTCGCCAGTGAGCAACCATCTTGCATCAACATCTAATGCCAATACAATCTTAGTAACCATATCCACAGATGGTTTACTGCGTCTCTTTGTGCCGAGATAGTTAGACAATCCTGTTGGAGGCAAACCAATTGTCTTTGCAAAAGCTGCCTTATTGCCGCCAAATCTTTGATTGACAAGCATTTCCATTCGGTCGTTAATTGTTTCCATACGCAAATCAAATCTTAAATAATCTTAATTTACTAACAATAGTTACCCAATTGTATTGCTTAATCAAACCAATTGTCTAACTTTGCAGTATAAAGTTATAAATAAATATCGAAACAATGAGCAAAACATCTAAAAATCAGCACAAAAAGTCGCTGCTTGGGCAACTTTCAGACCTTGCGGTTGGCGAAGAGTTGACCGTTTCTGTTAGCCGTTCCAGCTATCTCAAATCAATCTGCGTTAGTTTCGGCTTGCAGTGGGACAAGAAGTTTTC
>CAVKZC010000261.1:2423-3954 GCA_963660455.1 Sphaerochaetaceae bacterium
TCCGTATCGCCATTCTCGCCCTCATGGGCAGTGTTGGCGCACTCTTTCTCTTCGGTGAGGAACAGGATGACACTATCCTCACGTTCTTCCTGCACTTCCTTTTTGACAAGGTTTTTGCCATCGCCATGCTTGCGGCCATGATTTATCTTGCAGCCCGATGGATTGATAAAGACGAATGGCTCAAAGCCATTGTAGACTGGTGCTGTCCTGATTGATGGACTACCTCAACTTCTCTGATATGTGCGTCAAGTACTCAACATTCCTCGATGATGTGGCCGCAAGGGTCGTGCATCTACTCAAACAGGATGCCAACGACCCCGAGTTCATCAGCCAAAACAAAGCCTTTGAGATGTTCGGGCGTGGAAATGTGGAGCGTTGGCGCAAGCAGGGAAAGGTAACAGCCTACAAGCGTCCGGGCAAGGTCGAATACCGAACAGCCGACCTGCGGCTCTTGCAAAGGACACAACAAGATTATCTTGGCAAGTAGCCTCAACTGCCGCAGATAGAGTGCGCTAATCGGACAGGCGCAACCCACAGAGGGCAATCAGCAACGCTCTGGTCATTAGGCAGGTTCAACTCCTCCCTGCGGCTCCAAAATGAATAAAATTTTAATCACATTCAATTTCATACAACTATGAGTCAAATAGAAATTTCCGTCAAGCTGCTCAACGAATTGCAGCCGACACAGATTGTCCGCCACGACAAGGTGCGCGACAAGTTCATTCAGATTTACGATGCCATGTGGTCGCAGTCCACTGGCGTGTCGGGCGAAGCTGCCTACGAGAAAGAGTCGCGCAACTTCAACCGTCTGCTCTCCGAGAAAGAGGACATCCGCAAGAAATGTACTCACTTCTCTCTCTTCACCTCGTTCCTTGACGTGGCCATCAGCGGCCTCACCCTCGACCCCGGCACAAAGGCGCAAGCCTATCTCCTCGCACGTTCCATCGCTGTGGACTCTGTCATTGACGAGCGCGGACAGAAGAAGAACCGCTACGAGACGCAGTGCGTCCTCACCGTCTCTGGCTATGGCGAGTTGGTGCTTCGCGCACGTTGCGGTCAGATACGCCATGCCGACAACCCTGTCATCGTCTATGAGGAGGACAGCTTTGAGTTTGGCGAGCGCAACGGTCAGAAGTTCGTCAACTACACCTGCCGTCTCCCTCACCAGTCGGGGCGCATCGTGGCTTGCTTCATGAAGATTACACGCGCAGACGGCTCTGCCGACTATGCGGTCATGCTTCCCGAAGATTGGCTGCGCCTTTCCAACTACTCCGCCCGTCAGAACTCCAAGTTCAACTATCAGACCAAGCAGTGGGAGAACGGCAAGCCCAATGCCCTCTACACAGCGCAGGGCGGACAGATTGACCCCGGCTTCCTTGTTGCCAAGTGTATCAAGCACGCTTTCAAGACTTACCCCAAGGCGCGTGTCGGCCATGCCACGCAGTTGGAGTCGCAACAGGTTGATGAAACAGAAATCTCTGACGACATCTACGGAGTTACTGCCGATGGCGAACAGGTTGACCCTGCCACA
>CAVKZC010000262.1:0-3907 GCA_963660455.1 Sphaerochaetaceae bacterium
CCTTACAGGGCGCACGTTAGCCCTTTGCATTACCCAGGGTGTTGCCCTGGGCTAGGCGCTTCTGCCCTTACAGGGCGTGTGGGGGAAAAGTTTTTCCACCTGTACGGTTGGTACAATGGGGCAGTGTAGTGGGCGACGTGTCTCACGTCGCAACAGTATTCGTCTATGATTGTGCGGTGAGACACCGCACCCACTACGCATCCGACGTTCGTATTTTATCCGAACGTGCATTTTCAACCGTACAGTTCGAAGTTTTTTGTGGCGCATGCCCTCTTTTTACTTTTTTACCTTTTTACTTTTTTACCTTTTTTACAGCGTCTTTCCCGTCTGGTAAGCCTTGCCAAAGTCGGGCACACCGTATCCGTAGACATTGTCGGGATGCTGCTGGTTGTTGCCCGAGAGGCGCACAAGTTTTACGATCTGGCGTGCCGTCTTATGGGGCAGAGCCTGCCACAGGCAAGCCACCATGCCCGCGATGAGGGGTGAAGAGAAAGAGGTGCCGTTGTCGTTGATAATGGCGCCACGGCCTGTTATCACCGATGCCGGACTGCCATACGCCATGACGTCAGGCTTGATTCGGCCGTCGGCGGTAGGACCTACGGCACTGAAAGGCGCATTGACGCCAAACTCGTTGATACTGCCCACGGTAAGGATGTCGCGTGCATCGGCGGGGAAGTTGACTCTCTTCCAACTGCCCATCCCCTCGTTTCCGGCTGAGTTGACACAGACGATGCCCTTGTCGGCACACATGGACGCCGTACGCGAGATGAGGGCGGTGATGCCGTCCTGCTCACTGTAGGTATGGTTGGTCTTGGCATCATCAAAGCCGTGGTATCCCAACGAAGAGTTGATGATATCGACACCCACGCTGTCGGCATATTCGGCAGCCTCAGCCCAGTAGTCTTCCTCGGCGAGGCTCTCGGTGCGTTCGTCCTCACACCTCACCAGGAGGTATTCCGCCTCAGTGGCCGTCCCCATATAATAATAAGGTGTATTGGCTGCCATCGTAGACAGCACCATCGTACCGTGGTCCATCTCCTGGAACACATTGTCAGAGCCGGGCACCACAAAATCCTTGACACCCGCCAAACGGATATCGTGCAGTGCCGGTATCTTGTCAACATTCATAAAGCCGCCATCGAACACGGCTATCATCATGCCCTTGCCGCGGAATCCCTTGTCATGCAGTGCCTCGCCGTTGAGAGCATGTATCTGCGCCTCGGAGGCACCGTTCTCCTTGCCCTGCATCTCCTCCACGGCATCGTCACGCTTGCGCAGTCCGCTGCGACGGCGCTCACTGATGCTGTCGGGCGAGGAGAACACTTTCAGGCGACGGTCTATAAAGGAAAGGCGGTCGATCCGATGCAGTTCCCTTTCCTTGTGTACACGTACCAACAGGGTGTTGTTCCACTTGCTGCGCCCCACCACTTCGATGCCGGCATCCTCCACCGCCTTGACATAGGCCGGAGCCACCGGCAGGTCGGTACTGTCTACGGGGAGAGCCTGCCTCCTGCGTCGCTCTATGGAGCGCAGCGAGAGGAATGCCTCGGGATGCTGGAGGGTGTAGGGGGAACGGGCTGCGTCCTTGTCCTTCAGATAGAGACGGTACATGAGGGTCCTGCCGCCCGGGTAGGACACCATCTCTGTGCCAGCGTCCACCGCCAGCGGACGGAGAAGGATGAGAAGGAAACAGAATAGATATAAGGTATGTTTCATGCCTAAGATTGTTGCCGTTATGGGTTTGTCATGTATTTGTAACAAGCGTACAAAGTTACACGTTTCTTGCGAGACAGCCAAATAAGTATGCTCCTTTTTGCCCACAAAAGTCCAGTCTTGTACCAAAAGCACACATTTGGGCACTGCACATACTCATCTATGAAATATTTTTTGTACTTTTGCACTGTCCTAACACCGTTAGAAGAGCGTTAGGACACGATACAAACGTCAGCAAAACATCAATGGAAAACAAGCAAGCGACATTAGAACTGGGCACCAAGCCCGTGGGCAAACTGCTGATGCAGTATGCCCTGCCCGCCATGATAGCGATGACAGCGTCCTCGCTCTATAACATCGTGGACCGTGTGTTCATAGGTCAGGGTGTGGGGGCCATGGCTATCTCGGGGCTCGCCATCACCTTCCCCTTCATGAACCTTACCGCCGCCTTCGGAGCCGGCATCGGCATCGGTGCGTCTACGGCCATCAGTGTGAAGTTGGGACAGAAAGACTACGCCACGGCACAAAACATTCTGGGCAACACCTTCTCCCTGAACCTCATCGTGGGTATCGGCTTGAGCATCATCTGCCTGCTCTTCCTCGACCCCATCCTGCGATTCTTCGGGGCGAGCGACCAGACCATCCCCTATGCCCACGAATACATGGTTATCATACTGCTGGGCAATGTGGTGAGCCACATGTACTTCGGCATGAATGCCCTGCTCAGGGCAGCCAGCAAACCCAAGCAGGCCATGTTTGCCACCATCTTCACGGTGGTGATGAACGTGGTGCTCGATGCCCTCTTCATCCTCGGCTTCGGCTGGGGCATACGCGGTGCGGCCATCGCCACCATCCTCTCCCAGCTTCTGGCCCTGTGCTGGCAGTTTAAGCTCTTCAGCAACAAGCAGGAGCTGCTACACTTCAAACGCGGCATCTACCGGCTGAAGAAGAACCTGGTGGAGCACATCATCGCCATCGGTGTATCACCGTTCCTGATGAACGTATGCGCCTGCGTCATCGTCATCTTCATGAACAACCAGTTGGTACGCTTCGGCGGTGACCTCTCGGTGGGCGCCTACGGCATCGCCAACGGCATCGCCATGGTGTTCATCATGCTGGTGATTGGCGTAAACCAGGGCATGCAACCCATTGCCGGCTACAATTTCGGTGCACAGAAGATAGACCGACTGATGCGTGTGCTCAACCTCGGCATCCTTGCCGCCACCGCCCTGATGGTGACGGGCTGGCTGATAGCCATGTTCCTGCCCTACTACTGTGCAAGGCTGTTTACCACCGACAAGACCTTGATAGAGATGGGCATCAAGGCCATCAGGTTGATGATGCTGTGCTTCCCCTTCATCGGATTCCAGATGGTAGTAACCAACTTCTTCCAGTGCATCGGCAAGGTAAAGATAAGCATCTTCCTGTCACTGTCACGACAGATGCTCATCCTTCTGCCCCTGTTGGGTGTCCTGCCCCTGATGTGGGGCATCGAGGGCGTATGGTACAGTATGCCTATCTCCGACTTTGCAGCATCTGTCATTGCTGCTGTCATCATGGTATGGTATATGAAGAAACTGAAGAACTCCCAAGCATCCTAACTCCTAATAACAACATATATGGACAAGAAGATCATCATCAACGTGGGTCGCCAGATAGGAAGCGGCGGCCATATCATAGCAGAGAAACTGGCGGAGAACTTCGGTTGTAAGTGCTACGACCGCGAACTGCTGAACCTTGCTGCCAAAGAGAGCGGCTTCTCGGCCAAGTTCTTCGAGCAGAACGACGAGCAGAAAGGATTTCTGCGGTCGCTTTTCAATACGCATCTGCCCTTTCTCAGCGGCAGCACCTTCTACCACAACGACTTCTCGCAGGAAGGTCTCTATAAGTTTCAGAGCGATGCCATCAAGCGGGCTGCCGACGAGGGCAACTGCGTGTTCGTGGGCCGCACTGCCGACTATGTGCTGCGCGAGTACGAGAACGTGGTGAACGTGTTTATCACCGCCAATATGGAAGACCGCATACAGGCTGTGGCAGAACGACGGGGCATCCCCCCAGAGGCTGCACGCAAATACATAGAGAACCACGAGAGCGAGCGTGCTTCTTACTACAACTACTACACGGGAAAGGTTTGGGGGCACAGCGAGAGCTACGACCTCTGTATCAACAGCAGCCTCCTGGGACTGGAAGAGAC